>NZ_JBVOWJ010000010.1:0-109683 GCF_058139575.1 Lactobacillus sp. VURO6/B1 (VP7)
CACCCCGATTGAATATCGGAATACGGCCTTAGCAAACATGAATTAATGTTAACGTCCAATTCTAGGGGTTAACTTCATGCTGCAGGCTTTTTTTTACTGTTTTTATTACTAGTCGTCTATTTGATTAATTGCTTTTAGATAAGTAGTTTGAGAAATGTAGTTAATTTTTCTGACGTACTGCCCCTTGTGGTCGATCTTAATATATTGTCTACTTGGATCAAAGCCACCCACTCTTTCAATTTTATATGGTAATTTTTTACCAGTATCAGGATTGTAGGCTTGAACGTTTAGATAATTTTGCGTATTTTTTTTGACTTTAGCATAACTAATTACTTCCGGAATAGCAGGATCAACTCTATCAATCCAAGAATTGTGATCTAATGGAATTTGGTTAGTTATAATCAGAAAAAAGACATAAACTGGAACCAAAAGTTTTTCGAACATGGTATCTCCTTCTATCTAACTTTTAGGAATGAACTTTCTTTTGAAATTCTTTTTTGGAAATATATTTAATTTCTTTCACATACTGGCCTTTATGGACAATCTTAATATATTGCCTGCTAGGATCATAGCCTCCTACTTTTTTTATTTTGTACGGGAGCTTTCTGCCGGTTTTAGAATCATAAGCTTGAACATTAAAATATTTTTGCGTATTTTTTGGCACCTGCGCATAACTATATGTTTCAGGAATCGCAACGTTGAAATAATCTATAATCTCATTGTGAACAAAAAAGGGTAAACAAAATAGAGCTGTGAGTGTTAATAGTGAAGTCACAATAAATTTTTTAACTGACATGAATTCCACCTCCTAGATTAAAAGCGAATAAATTCGATTTTTTAAAATGATATATTTAAATTTAGGTGTACTAATACACTACTATACCTATTTTACACTTTTCTATAATTATTTTAAATACAAAATTAAAACAAACTTGCAAATGATAATTTCTAATTTGCTAGCAAAAGTCTTATTTTTATGCTAATTTAAATTAAGTATTTATAACTAAGGAAGTAAAATTATGGCTGAAAAAATTACTGGCTTAAGTCAAGCCGAAGCAGATAAACTTCTGCAGAAAAATGGATTAAACGAGGTTCCTGAGCCTCAGTTCAATTTTTTTAAAGAATTTTTATCCAAGTTATGGAATTTATCAGCATGGATTCTCGAAGCTGCCCTACTTTTGGAGTGTGTGCTAGGAAAATGGATTCAATCATTATTTGTGCTATTGATGTTACTTTTTGCTGCTTGGAATGGAGCTTCTAAGAAAAAGCAATCAAGGCGAGTGCTGAATAATATTTCACATAAATTAACTCCTACTATTTCTGTTCAAAGAGATGGGCAGTGGCAGAATATTGATTCAAAATATTTAGTATCTGGTGACTTAATCAGTATGCAAGCTGGTGATGTTTTGGCTGCTGATGTAAAGCTGATCGATGGACAAATTTCTACTGATGAAAGTTCAATTACAGGTGAAGCAAGAACGGTGCGGAAAAATCCCCAAGATACAGCCTTTGCCGGTACTACTGTAACAGAAGGCAATGGTTTAGCAGTCGTTACTGCCACAGGTGCTGACTCTCGTTCCGGTAAGACAATTAACCTAATTAATAATTCTGCAGCTCCTGGCCACTTGCAACAACTGCTAACTAAAATCATTTACTATTTATGCATTCTTGATGGAATTCTAACTTTAGTAATTGTCATTGCTTCTTTCTTTAAGGGTGGTGACCTAAATAATCTGATTAACATGCTGCCATTTTTAGCAATGATGTTTATTGCTTCAATACCAGTTGCAATGCCCTCTACATTTGCTCTTTCTAACTCCTTTGAAGCAACCCGTTTAAGTAAAGAAGGAGTATTAACTTCTGATTTAACTGGTATTCAAGATGCAGCAAACCTTAATTTGATTTTGCTCGATAAAACGGGAACAATTACGGAAAATAAAACAGCAGTTGGTCAGTGGACTAATTTCAGTTCAATGAATAATAATGATGTTTTAAAACTAGCATCAGCTGCTACAGATCAGAGAAACAAAAAACTTATTGATACTGCAATTGATGAATATGTTAAAAAACAGGGATTAAGCATTAAGTCTGCATCAGATTTTACGCCCTTCACTTCAAGTACTGGTTATTCTATGGCAACCTGTGATGGCCATAATATTAAACTTGGTTCCTTTAAACAACTTTCGTTAATTGATCAAGATGCTAACGAAAAGGCAAAAGAAATAGATTTCAGCGCCGGACGTTCGGTAGCTTTGTTAATTGATGACGAGTTGGCTGGAGTTTTCATTTTGCAAGATATGGTAAGAACTGATTCTAAAGCGGCTCTCGGTGAACTCAGAAAGCGGGGAGTAAAGCCGATTATGCTGACTGGAGATAATCAGAAAACTGCTATTGCAGTCGCTAAGCAGGTTGACTTGCAAGGCGAGGTTATTTCTATTCGTGATTTCACTGACCAAACAGATACTAGTAAATTGGCTGGTATTGCAGATGTTTTACCAGAAGATAAATTGCGCATGGTCAAATTTTTCCAGAAAAAAGGATATATAGTAGGTATGACAGGTGATGGCGTCAATGATTCTCCTGCTCTAAAGCAAGCTGAAGTTGGCATAGCAGTGTCTAACGCTGCCGACGTAGCCAAACGATCTGGTAAAATGGTACTTTTGAATGACGGTTTGTCTTCAATAGTAAAAATACTTGATGCTGGACACAGAGTATACCAAAGAATGACTACCTGGTCCTTAACAAAGTTAGCCAGAACTGCACAATTAACAATGCTTTTAACATTTGGCTACCTTTTCTTTAACTATATTCCAATGGCGCTAAACGCTATGGTTATTTACACGATTATGAATAATATGGTGACAATGATGATTGGTACTGATAGAACCCATATCACCTATAAACCAGAAAACTGGAATATGGCTAAATTAGCCAAAATTGCTTTTTCATTAGCTTTTGGCTGGACAGCTATTGGTATTGCTGGTATTGCCTATCTTAACACGCACGGCTGGGGACATGGCACTATCTCAACGATGGTTTATGTTTACCTGGTTTTGAGTGCTATGTTTATAGTTTTAATTACCAGAACAAAGAAATACTTTTGGCAAGACTATCCTTCTAAAGCAGTTGGGTTAACACAACTAGGCGATGTCATTCTGACCGTGATCCTGGCATTGTTTGGTATAGCTATGACAAAAATAAACTGGATGAACCTATTACTTACTTTTGCTATTGCTCTGATTGCGGCAGTTGTTATTGATCTATTTTATCAACCAATAATGAAGAATCGCTAATTCTAAATTTAAATAAAGAAAAACCTGATTGCAGAAATTTTCCGCAATCAGGTTTTTTAAGGTTTACCGATGAGTTCCTGACTTTTCCATCACACCGGTAAAAAGGTTTTGTATATGCTATTTGGTATAATAATTTAGAATAGGAAAAAATAGTTAAATTAATCAGGAAAGTTAATTTTTTAATAAGAGGCGAGCCAATAACAAAGATAGATAATTATTTTGCTAATCGACCCTTGAATCCCCCCTTTCACTGGTTGTACGTTTATAACAAATGCTTTAAATTACATTCGTTATGTTTATATTAATACATAAAATAACCAAAGTAAACAATTTAGTCTAATTTTTTACTTTTAAAGCGCTATTTTGAGTATATTTAAATAACAATTAATCTTTTTTTACTTTTTTAATTCATACACATATGATGTTTCATTAGGACGATAAACACCATGTAACAGGCCAACTTTTGTAAAACCCATTTTTGCAATCAAATGCTGCATTGCTTTATTGTCTTCGTGAGTATCAATTCGAATTGAATCAATATCATCACGATTAACTTTGATATCATTAATTACAGCTTGTAATAGTTTAGTAGCATAACCTTTACCAGAATGTTGAGAATGAATTGCTACACGATGAATAACAACATATTTATCTGTATTGCTTAACCACTTACCATCCAAGTGATCGTATACATGGTCAGGTCCATCTACTATAGCAATTGCACCAACAGTTTCTTTATCCTCAGAAACGGCTAAAAAGGCCCAGCCGTTTTCAATATCTTCTTTAATTTGACCCTTTGAGGGGTAGTCTCCTTGCCATTGATTGACACCATGTTCAGCTAATTGATTAGCTCCATCTTTTAAAATAGCGATAATTTGGTCAAAATCGGCCATTGTTGCTTTTCTTAATTGCAAATTACTCTATTCTCCTTTTTTGAAATACTGTATCATTATATATACCTGACTTGAGCTTGTAAAAAATTTGGACTCAAAATTCAAAGTTTTTTTCATATTTCAGAAAGCGCTTTTATTGCTCTAAATCATTAAAATTTGCTAAGCCTGAACCATGTCCCTTTTATAGCCGGCAAATCTTTTAGATAAAAAATACCCTTTAATAGCTGATTCCGAAATTCAACTATTAAAGAGCATTTTGTGTATATTTATTTTTGAAAACTTGATCCTTAAGATCCAATCAATAAAAATTAAGCACCATGATATTTAACTAGAGAATAGACGTCAAGTCCTGGTAATTTGTCTTTTCCCTTTAGATCTGGTAGTTCAATATAAAAACAAGAACCTACTAACTCCCCACCTAGGTTTTCAATTATTTGCTTGCACGCTCTTAAAGTTCCTGCCGTAGCAAGTAAATCATCACAAACTACAACACGCTGGCCAGGTTTAATAGCATCTTTATGAATTTCCAAACTATTTGAACCATATTCCAGGTCATATGAAGCGCGCTCAACCTCCCGCGGCAATTTATGTGGCTTTCTAGCTGGCACAAAACCAATACCTAATTCCGTTGCCACAGGACAACCAACAATAAACCCACGAGCTTCCGGACCGACAATTATATCGGCATTTTTACTTTTAACGTATTCAGCTAACTTGTGTGTTGCTGCCTGAAACAATTTGCCATCCTGTAGCACAGGAGTGATATCCCGAAAGATTATACCTTTGTTCGGAAAATCCTTGACACTTGCAATATGTTTCTCAAAATCGTTTGCCATAAGAAGAAAAACCTCCAAAAACTTAACTTTCTTGCTAAAGCTTATTCGACCTTTATATTCTAACAAATTTCGGACTTAAAAGCATTAAAAGTAAGAAAAATTAATGTTGCTTTAATTGCCCATTCACGTACATTAGTAATTTTTGACTGGACATTTGTCGCAATTTATTTATAAAAGAAATCTGTGACTTTGTAGCCTGATAATATTTCGAATTTGTCAGTTTATTTTTAACAGGATTAGTGACGCCAAATATTTTATTATCT
The DNA here is from genome assembly GCF_058139575.1 of Lactobacillus sp. VURO6/B1 (VP7). Taxonomy (NCBI): domain Bacteria; kingdom Bacillati; phylum Bacillota; class Bacilli; order Lactobacillales; family Lactobacillaceae; genus Lactobacillus; species Lactobacillus sp. VURO6/B1 (VP7). Next base: position 5,286 of record NZ_JBVOWJ010000010.1, read on the forward strand.
TCTAATTGAATAAAATTCAATTCAAAGAATACACGTAAAATAAAGAGAATGTTATCGTAACTTAATTTTATAAATTTACCCACCTTGCGGTAATCTTGCAGTGTCAGACCTTGGTGAGAATAAATATATTTTAACAAGATTTCAAAATCAGATTTTAACGGTAAATGTTGTACGGGCAATTGATCCATCAGAAAGTGCAAGTAAAGCTGCTCATAATTATTATTCAATGCAAAATCTAGCTCTTTTTGATTACGAGGGACATCAAGCAAGACGGCTACTTCACCTTCATTGTCATAATCATTTATCAAGGTAATTTTTGCAGGATCAATATCAAATAGACTAGAAGCAGCGATCTTATTTCTTTTATCAAATAACAAATATCTGTCTGCAAAACCCATCACATATTTTTCATTGCGCAAATCAACAACTGGTTCAGGAACTGCTAATTTTGGTGCAGCAAAAATGATCCCCTTTATAATGCCTTGCAATTTTATTTGTTTACGAAAACAATTTTCCTGTAGCTCTATGAATAGCTGATCTACATAAGGCAAAAGAATTTTTGTAAGAAACTTCTTGTTAAATCCTACAACATCAACCTTATTATGGTCTTTACTAATTGTTAATTTGATATGATTTTTATCTTTACCCATGTAAAAACAGCTGTTAATTTTCGGATGAGTAATGCTAAAAATGGGTTTGACATTATCAGTTCCAAAAGGACCAACCTGTTTGATATCAGCTATAATTTGCAAATCCAGATGAGAAAAAGGTAGTTCGCAATCATAATAACGAATGTTTTGATTAAAAGTACCTGTAAAGCTATCTTTAAATGATTTGCGTAAAGAGGAAATTTTGCTTTCGGTCATAGACAAGCCACACGCAAAATCGTGACCTCCGAATTTAAGAAAAAGCCTATCCTTTAAAGGTTCTAAGGCGTTAAAAAGATTAAAACCATCTACAGATCTTCCCGAACCTTTGATAATTCCCTCTTCATTCTTTGTCAGGACTATGGTTGGCTTATGAGTTTTCTCAACTAATTTATTTGCAACTAATCCCAAAACCCCTTCATTGAATTTAGGATCATATAAAACTAAAGTCTTATCTCTTTGCCAACCATTATCTTTAATCTGATTAATACAAGATTGATAAACTTCAGCTGTTAAATTTTTACGTTTATCGTTTAGACTTTCAATCTTGTCCGCTATTTTTTCGGCTTCTTCGTCAGTCTCACATAAAAGTAGGTCAACGGCTAAACTCGCATTATCCAGTCTACCAACGGCATTTAATCTTGGTGCAATGTTAAAGCCAACATCGGTTTCATCAATATGCCCCATTTGTAAACCTGCATTTTTTATGAGAGCCCTTAAGCCTGGCCGCTGAGTCTCGTTAAGCATTTTTAAGCCGCGTTTAACGATAATATGACCTTCTCCAGAAACCTTAACCATATCTCCAATTGTGCCAATCATTGCCAGTTCCAATAATTCTGGCATAGAATCTTGCATTAAAGCTCGGCAAATAGTATAGGCTACTCCAGCACCGCAATAGTCATCAAACGGATATCCTTGGCCAGGGTAGTTACAATGAATCAAGGCATAGCTTTCAGGAATTTTATCTTGAAATTTATGATGATCGGTAATTATTGTATCTACGCTTTTTCTTTTGGCAAAAGCAACCTCGTCAACCCCAGTAATACCGTTATCTACAGTAATAATCAGTTTAGTCCCATCTGCTACAATTTTTTTGTAGGCTTCAAGATTTGGTCCATAGCCATCTTTAAAACGATCGGGAATGAAAAAATGAACATCGGCACCTAAAATGCCCAGTGTTTCCACCATAATAGTAGTGGCAGTAATGCCATCAGCATCGTAATCACCATATATGGTAATTTTTTCGCCCGCATCAATTGCCTGGTTAATCCTGTCAACAGCTTTTTTCATATCGTGCATTAAGTAAGGGTCTGCCAAGTCATCTTCAGTGGCATTAAACCAAAATTCAATTTTTTCCGCAGTATTTATTCCACGCAAAGAAAGCAGCTTAGCCGTAATCGGGCTAAGCTGATACTTCTCAATTAACTCGGGTGCTAGTTCTTCACCTTTACGCTCACGCCATTCAATCATTAATTTAATTCAGCCTTTTTGTAATTATTTCTTATCTCGAGTTCAAGTCGTCATCATTCATTTTTAAAACAGCCATAAATGCATCTTGAGGAATTTCAACATGACCTACTGCTTTCATGCGTTTTTTACCTCTCTTTTGCTTTTCAAGCAGTTTAGCCCTTCTATCCGGATCTCCCGTATGGATTTTCCAAGTAACATCCTTGCGGTAAGGCTTAACAGTGGCACGAGAGATAATTTTTGCTCCAATAGCGCCTTGAATATCAACTTCAAAGTTCTGCCGGGGAATAAGTTTCTTGAGCATTGATGTCATTTGTCTTGCTCTATTTTGAGCTTCATCCCGATGAGCAATAAAACTAAGAGCATCAACAACTTGTTTATTCAACAGAATATCAATTTTAACTAAATCAGTTGCCCGATAACCCGTAATTTCATAATCAAGTGAGGCATAACCTTTAGTGGAAGATTTTAAATCATCAAAAAAATCATAAATGATTTCGGCCAAAGGCATATTGTAAATTACGTTAACCCGATATTTGTCTAAATAGTCCATAGTCACAAACTCACCCCGTTTGCGCTGACAAAGTTCCATTACTGGACCGACAAAATCATTCGGAACCATCACTTCCGCTTTAACAAAAGGTTCCTGTACCTCCTTATATTCACCAGCTGAGGGCAAATCAGAGGGATTATCAATTACCTTTGTTGTACCATCATTCATAATGGCATGATAATCAACAGAAGGAGCGGTCATAATTAAGTCCAAATCAAATTCCTGCTCTAGTCTTTCTTGTACAACATCCATATGAAGTAAACCTAAAAAACCACAACGAAAACCGAAGCCAAGAGCAGTCGAGGTTTCAGGTTCAAACTCCAGAGCAGCATCATTTAGCTGCAATTTTTGCAAAGCTTCTTTAAGATCATCGTATTTAGAATTATCAACGGGATACATACCTGAATAAACCATTGGTGGTATCTGACGATAACCGGGAAGTGGCTCAGCAGTTGGATGCGCAACCGAAGTAATGGTATCACCGACACGAGTTTCACGAACGGACTTAATGTTGGCAGTTAAGTAACCAACATCCCCAGCAATCAGAATATCTTTTTTAACTGGATGTGGACTGGAAACCCCAACTTCAGTAACTTCATATTCCTTACTCGTATTCATAATTTTTATTTTATCGCCGGGTTTAACTGTACCTTCTTCAATGCGCACAGATAAAACAACACCGCGATAGTCATCATATTTTGAATCAAAAATCAACGCTTTTAACGGTGCTTGGAGATCTCCATTAGGAGCTGGGATATCTTTAACTATGCGTTCAAGCAACTCCTTAATTCCTTGCCCAGTTTTACCGGAAACTTCAATAGCGTCGGAAGCATCTAATCCCAACATTTCTGTGATTTCCTCTTTAGCCTGCTCCGGATTAGCTGAAGGCAGATCAATTTTATTTATAACAGGCAAAATTTCCAAGTCATCATCAATTGCTAAGTATGTATTTGCCAAAGTTTGGGCTTGCACACCTTGCGAAGCATCTACAACTAACAGTGCACCTTCACAAGCCGCTAAGGAACGGGAAACCTCATAAGAAAAATCCACGTGTCCTGGGGTATCAATTAGATGAAAAATGTAGTCTTCGCCATCTTGTGCATGATATTTGATTTCGACCGAGTTCATCTTAATGGTAATGCCACGCTGACGTTCAAGTGGCATGTCATCTAGCATCTGATTTTTCAATTGGCGTTCAGATACCGTATCAGTCAACTCTAAAATGCGGTCCGCAATGGTTGATTTTCCATGATCAATATGAGCTACGATGGAAAAATTGCGAATATGTTTTTGGTAATCTTGTAATTTTGTTATGTCCATAAATAATTTGCACCCTTTACTCTATCTTTACTATTATAACAAAGTAACTGAAACAGTTAAAAGCAATTAAGTAAAAAGTAAAGCAGGTCCAAACTATTGATTAATTGGATTTGTTTTTCTATTTGATAAAAAATTTGGGGATTTTTGTACTAATTTTATTTGTAAATTATATTTAAGACCTATCTCCTTTGTTTAAATAAATCGTTTTGTCAAACTTATTTTGAATCTTCTGATTCAAATTGTGCGCTATCATAAATACCGTAACTGGACTATTAAGAATATTGTTAATTATTACCGCACTATTTTCTTCATCTATTGCCGAAGTACCTTCGTCAATTAACAAAAATTGATTTTCGTGAATCTCTGACCGAGCTAAAACTATTTTTTGCCTTTGTCCCCCAGACACATTCAAATTATTTAAGTTAATAATTGTCTCTTCTTTTGCAGCAAATTTATTAAGGTCCTGATTAAAACAGGTATTTTTAATTACTCGTTTTAGATTTTCTTCTAGATCTTTATTAAACATTGTTATATTGTCCTTGATACTAACGGGAAACAAAACAGGTAATTGAGGAATGTAGCCTAACCTTAAGTTTTGCGGATTAAGTTTGTTTTTATTCTGATCAAAAAAATCAACTACACCAGTTGTAGGTTTCAATTCACCTAAAAGCAATTTAAAAAGAGTAGTCTTACCACTACCAGAATCACCAATTAATAAAACTTTTTCGTGTGGTTTAATAGTGATATCTGGAAAAGTTAGTTTTTGACCGTTAGAAAAAATATAGCTTAAGTTGTGGGTCTGCAAACTTATAGGCTCTATACCGTCTGTTACATCAGTCACTGGAACACGATCTTTGGCAATTTTCTGATTTAATTGACCAGCAGAAGAAATTTGTCCAACTTCATTTGTAAGACTCTGTAATGCTTCTAATAAATTTGCACTAAAATTTTCAACGGTAACGATCACGCCAAAAGGAATAATTTTCTGTGTAATTAACAGAGCAGTGCCAATCAATAGAAAGAAATTTAACAAAACTGAACTTGCTTTATTCAAAACTGATAAGAATTGTATAGTCTTTGTGCGGTTAATATTTGCTTTTTCCAGTTTTTTCGAGGCTTTTGCCATTACAATTGAAAGTTTTTTTCCAGCCATAAAATTTTGCAAGTCAGTTAATCCATCCAACCAATTTTCTGCAGTTTTTAAATATGACGCGTTAGCTGAAGATAAATTTCGAACAGCTTTTCGCAAGGGTTTTCGTAAAAGGCGCGGGAGCAACAAATTTAAGCTGCCTAAAAATAATACTATTATTAACAAGCTCCAATGAAATGACCAGAGGGCTAAGATAACAAAAAGAATTTGCGCGGCATAATAGGGAATATCGGTATAAATGCTCAAAGAAGAGGATTTAATTAAGTTAAGATCATTTGTGAGTATGTTTTGTACTTTATTTGGACTGTGGTGAGCGTAATCATTAAAAAAATGGGCAATAATTTCTGCTCTTACTTGATGATTATATTGTTGAATTTGTTTTTCAATTAAATACTGACACAAATTCATGCCTAAATAACTAGCAAAATATAAAAGTAACACGATTAGGCAAAACAAAAGAAACTCATTTATCATTCTTTTGCGAATGAAAGAAAAGATATACGTACTGATATAACTTGTACCAATAACTAAGCCGGAAGTAGTAAATTCTAGTAGTAAAATGACTATCATTCTAACTTTATTAGTTGAATACAATCCTTTAAACGTCATAATTAGCTTCACCTCGATTAGGGTCAATATTTATCACTCTATCAAACAATTTTTTAGTATCTTTAGTAAGATTATGAGCAATAACTATAATAGTTTGACCACTATTCAAAAGATTACTAATTATTTTGTTTGTTGCATTCTCATCAATGGCACTAGTAGACTCATCGGCTAAAATTACGGGCTTGTTTTGGATCTCGTTACGTGCTAAAACAATCTTTTGTCTTTGACCACCAGAAAGATTATCTTTGTCAACATCAACCAGCGTTTCTAGGCCAGACGGAAAGCCAGCCAAATCTGACTCCAGTTGAACTGATTTTACATATCTTTCAACAGCTTTATCTAATTTACTATTGAACATGGTAATATTATCTTTGATAGATGCTGGAAATAGAAAATTGTCTTGCGCCAGATAACTTATTTGACTGCGGTCAACTTTAACCTTGTTCCCTTTCTTATCACAAAAATATATTTGTCCACTGGTAGGTTTTAATTCCGCCAAAAGCAGTTTGAATAAAGTTGATTTACCAGAACCACTTCTACCCTGCAATAGAATCTTCTCGCCCTTCTTGATAGTCATGTCAGGATAGGAAATTTCTCTATTATTTGGATATTTATACTTTAAACTTCTAGTTTTTATTACAGAAAAATTTGCTTCATTTGAATATGTGCTTGGAATTTCTCTTTGCAGTTCATTTAGTTGTTGATTTATATTCTTGGTTGACTGCATTCTTGTTAATGCGGTAGTGATAGTCAAAGCTGAATTAAAGATACTAGATGCAAAAGTTCCTGTAGCAATAATAGTACCGAAAGAAACAATTTTAGCGAAAAATAAAATTGTTGCTAGAAATGTCACAGCTACTTGAGAAAAAGAATTTGCACACCCATTAATAAATTGAGCCAGTCCCATGACTTTTTGCCTGTCAACATAAGATTGCTCCAAATCTGTCCCCTTTTTTGTCAAATAATGACTAAAGGCATCAAATGCTAGGTACCTTCTTAATTCTGCCAGACCGTTAAACCACTGAAAAATGGTATTTAAATATTTTTTATTTTGTTCAGAAATTTTTTTGGTTGCTTTCGTTAGAGCTTTATGCGTTAGTTTTGGCACTAATAAAGTGATAATGACCAAAGTAACTACTAAAACAGCTATCGACCAATGAAACATGACTAAAGCAATTGTCGAAGTAATCATTACAAAAAGGGAACTAAGTATACGCAAAACTTGATTACCATATTGGTCAGTTAATAGCTGCAAATTATTATTTAAATTATTTACCATTGCTGCTGTAGAAACAGATTTACTGCGGTAATAATGCTTAACGAGATTATCTCTGATCAAGCCAATATATTGTTGCAGCTGTCTACTATAAAGCCACGTTGCCACAGAATTAATTATAAAGGCAACTAATCCTGTAATTAGACTAACCAAAATAAAGTACAAAAATTGAAAGAAATGACTTTTACTCAGGCTATTATAAGCGAACTTAATAACGTATGAGCTGAAGGCAGAACCACAGCCATAAATTAACACTAAAAATACGATCAAAATTGAATTTAAAACATTTGCTTTTATTAAGTTACTTAATTTCATTTTTATTGCCCATATTATTAACAAATTATTAAATATTTATTACATTATAGCGCGTAAAAATTTAAAATCAATTAAATCAGAAAAAACTATTTCTAGACCAAGAAAAAAAGGCATTGAGCTATACTGTGATGTGACCCCCAAATTTGTCCTAAATTTGGGAGTCATATCACTGCTCAGTGTCTTTTCATATACATTTTCTTCTTTGTCTTGGTATTATTTATTCTTTATAACTAGACTTTGGTAATTGATGACACTAAATATTCAATTAGTCCCACAAAAAATCATTTTTCCGAAATTAAAGGACTAATCCCACCAAATTTGAAGAATTAGTCCTTTAGTTAAACTTTCAATTAATACTAATAATATCTTATAATGCCATTTTTATCTGGCTTGCCACTCTCTTTAAAAAGCCTCATATAATCTTTGAATTCTTTTTTGGCCCAACAAGGTGCGTCAGGTTTAATAGTCAAGTCAGATCCATTTTTACACCAGTATTTATAACCTTTTGGGCAACTCAACATCATAATTCTCCATTTTTGCAGACCAACATTCACAGTAATAATAGCATATTTTTTATTGCAATTTTTCCTTTAATCTTTCAAAAAAGCCTTTTTCCTGAGGGGTAATTGAGCCTCCTCCAGCTTTAACAAATTCAACTAAAGCCTGCTTTTGTTTTTCGTTAATTGATTTTGGTATTTGTACCTGAACAGTAGTAATTTGATCGCCATTACCACTGCCACGCAAATATGGAACACCTTCGCCCCGCAAAGTAAATTCTTTATTAGGCTGTGTACCAGCAGGAATTTTTAATTTCTTTTCTCCATGCACGGTTTTAACATTAATTTCATCGCCTAAAGTTGCCTGGGCAAACGAGATTGGAACAGTAGTATAAATAGTAGTACCTTTGCGTTCGAAATCTTTTGATGGCTTAATACGATAACTGATATAAAGGTCTCCATAAGGACCACCATTTTTACCTGCTTCGCCCTGACCTTCATAACGTAATTGCTGTCCATTATCTATTCCGGCTGGAATATTAACTTCAATAGTGTTTTTGCCATCAATTACGCCTTTGCCGTGACAAGTTTGGCAAGGATGCTCGATAATTACGCCTTTGCCATGACATTTATCACAAACTGTCTGCCGACGAATAACTCCCAACATAGATTTTTGGGTTATTGTCATGTAACCAGTACCATTACATTTATCACAGGTTATCGGATGCGTTCCTTTTTCAGCACCATTACCTTTACATGTAGGACATGTTTCACTCCGAGTGTATGAAACCTGAGTCTTCTTGCCCGTGATTGCATCCATAAAATCAATTGACAAAGTATAGTCTAGATCTTCACCACGAGTTGGTGCTGTTGGGTTGGCGCGACGCTGATTTGCTCCTGTTGCACCACCGAAGAAATCATTAAAAATATCACCAAAATCACCAAAGCCGCCAAAATCACTATATCCTTGACCTGCACCGCCAAAGCCTCCCTGACCATTGACTCCGGCCGAACCAAATTGGTCATATTGTGCTCGTTTTTGCTGGTCATGTAAAACTTCATAGGCTTCATTAACCTTCTTATACTTTTCTTCAGCACCCGGTTCATGGTTTAAATCAGGGTGGTATTTTTTGGCAAGTTTACGATAAGCAGAGGTAATTTCCTTATCACTGGCATTGCGATCAACACCCAGAACGCTATAGTAATCTTCTTGTGCCATCTATAAGCTCCTTAACTTTACAAAAGAAAAGAACTACTTTTTGGCAGTTCTTTTCTAATTTATTCAATTATAAACCCTTTACTTATCTGGGTCTACCTTATGAAACTCGCCTTCACCTGCGGAACCACTACCTGAATTGCCATCTTGGGAACCAGGATTTTGTGGTCCTGCTTGAGGTCCAGCCTGTCCTTGTGCACCTTGAGCCCCACCATTAGCTTGGTACAATTTGACTGCTAAGTCTTGGGCAACTTTAGACAATTCATCCTTCTTGGACTTCATCTCATCCAAGTTGTTGTCCTTTTGAGCCTTCTTCAAAGCATCAAGTGCATCTTGAACTTTCTTAGTATCATCATCTGATACCTTGCCTTTGACATCCTTCAAAGTCTTTTCAGTTGAGAAGATTAATTGATCGACTTCATTACGAAGATCAACTTCTTCTTTCTTCTTCTTATCCTCTTCAGCATGTTCTTCAGCTTCTTTTTGCATCTTCTTGATTTCTTCGTCAGATAAACCGGATGAACTCTTGATGGTAATCTTTTGTTCTTTACCGGTTCCCATATCTTTAGCAGAAACATTAACGATGCCGTTTTTGTCAATATCGAATGTAACTTGAATTTGAGGAACACCACGTGGAGCGGCAGGAATGTCTGTTAGTTCAAAACGACCTAATGTTTTATCGTCAGCAGCCATTGGGCGCTCACCTTGCAAAACGTGAACATCAACAGCCGGTTGATTGTCAGCAGCAGTAGAGAAAATTTGACTCTTTGAAGTTGGAATTGTCGTATTCTTTTCAATTAACTTAGTAAATACGCCACCCATGGTCTCAATACCTAAGGAAAGAGGAGTGACATCAAGTAAAACTACGTCCTTAACATCACCAGAAATAACTCCACCTTGAATTGCCGCACCTAAAGCAACAGCTTCATCTGGGTTAATTGAGTGATCAGGCTCTTTACCAGCCCACTTCTTAACTGCATCCTGAACAGCAGGAATACGAGTTGACCCACCATTTAAAATAACTTTATCAATGTCATTAACTGTTAATTCAGCATCTTTCAATGCATTGTCAAATGGAATCTTTGTCTTATCAACTAAATCAGCAGTTAATTCGTCAAATTTCGCTCTAGTTAAATCAGCTTCCAAATGTAATGGTCCAGATTCACCAGCAGAAATAAATGGTAATGAGATATGAGTTGAAGATACGCCAGACAAATCTTTCTTAGCTTTTTCAGCGGCATCCTTTAGCCTTTGTAAAGCCATTTTATCTTTAGAAAGGTCGACTCCATTTTCATCTTTAAAATTCTTGATCAGCCAATCAATAATTTTATTATCGAAGTCATCGCCACCAAGGTGAGTATCACCGTTAGTTGAAAGTACCTGGAAGACTCCGTCACCTAATTGCAAAACAGAAACATCAAAGGTACCACCACCAAGGTCATAAACCAGAACTTTTTCATCTTCAGCATCTTTATCAAGGCCATAAGCAAGTGAAGATGCAGTAGGCTCGTTAATTATTCTCTTAACATCAAGGCCAGCAATTTTACCAGCATCCTTAGTAGCTTGACGCTGAGCATCATTAAAGTATGCAGGAACGGTAATGACTGCTTCGGTAACCTTCTCACCAAGATAATCTTCAGAGAATTTCTTGATATATTGCAAAATCATAGCGGAAATTTCTTGAGGTGTGTATGCTTTATCACCAATCTTGACCTTATAATCAGCTTCACCCATGTGACGCTTAATTGAAGAAATAGTATTAGGATTAGTAATTGCTTGTCTCTTAGCAACTTCTCCGACTTGAATTTCTCCATCTTTGAAAGCGACTACTGATGGAGTAGTACGATTTCCTTCTGGGTTGGTAATAATTTTTGGTTCCTTACCCTCAAGAACAGCAACTGCTGAGTTGGTAGTTCCGAGGTCAATTCCGATAACTTTTGACATTGATATGCTTCCTTTCAATTATTGTGCTACAACAACCATCGCTGGTCTTAAAGTACGATCTTTGTATAAGTATCCTTTTTGCAAAACCCGCACAACATGATCTTTTTGATCATCATTTTCAGCTTCAACTGTTTGAACAGCTTGGTGCAAATTGGGATCAAACTTCACACCTTCAGCAGTGATTTCACTGATTCCGTGATCTTTCATGGCTTTAACCAGAGAATCAAGTGTCATTTGCACTCCCTTTTTAAGCTGCTTTGAAGCTTCATCATCAACCTTTGTTGCCAAAGCTCTTTCTAAATTATCCATCGCTGGTAAAACATCTTTAGCTAAAGATTGTGATTCATATTTAATAAGCTGCGCTCTTTCATTATTATACCGATTTTGCATATTTTGCATTTCTGCTTGACTGCGCAAGTACTTATCTTCCAAGTCGTCTTTATCTTTTTGCAACTGAGTCAAATTGTGTTGCAATTTACTTTCTAAAGACTCAGGTTTCTTTTTTGCGTTAGCCTTAGCTTGAGAATCCTTTTTAACTTCTTTTGATTCAGTTGTTTCTTTTTGCTCTTTTTTTGAATTTTTACTATGAATTTCTTCCTTACTCACGGCTAACCTCCTTTATTTGAATCTACCATAATAATCAAGCAACTTTTTAGACAACTCGTTTCTAAAATATTCAAGTAATCCTATAACTTGAGAATACGGCATATTATCAGGGCCAAGTAAAGCAATTATCCCTTTTCCGTGGGTACCAACACTATACTCTGCCGTAAGCAGACTATAATCCTTTAATAGATCATTGGACAGTTCAGATCCTAGGCTAACCCGAACAGGATAGCGGTCACTTTTAGAATTTTGCTCGCGATCCAAAAGACTGGACATCAAATCATTATGCTCAATCATTTCATATAATGATCGCAAATTAGAAACATCGCTTAAAGAAATGTTATTGAGTAAATTAATCTGACCATCGACATACATTTGCTCGCTGGCAGCATCACTAATCACATCTTCAACTAAGTCTATTAATTCAGAAACATGAGCAGCTTTTAGCTTTTTACCTAGGGCCTTTTTGAGAAAACCTGGTGTAACTTGATCTAGCGTTTTTCCAACTAATTCATCGTTAATCATACGTACGGCCCGTTCAATGTCATCACCATGAATATTGTTTGGTAAGTTATAAACTTGGTCATGAACATCACCATCACTAGTACCTAGAATGGCCATAATTTGTCTGCTAAACAAAGGCACAATACGAAAGCCAGTAATAGTTAAATCACTATTCTCAGGCCCTTCCGCGAATGCAGTGTAATTTGTTAAGTCAGACAAAATTTTAACCGCTTCCTGTACGATGTCATTTACTTGATGGAACGGCTGATCAAGCTGATTAATGATTTTCTTGTAAACAGAAGATGAAATTTGCAACGGCTCAACTAAATTGTCAAGATAGTAACGGTAGCCCTCTGTTGAAGGTACTCGACCACTTGACAAATGAGTTTTTTCAATCAAACCCTTATCTTCTAAAATCGCCATTTCATTACGAATAGTTGCACTCGAAACTTTGATAGGCAATTGATTCATCACTGTTTTAGAGCCAACAGGATCATGTGTCTGCGTAAAATCATTGATAATAGTTTTTAAAATTAATTCTTGACGTTCGGTCAACATAAATATCGCCCTCACTTTTAGCACTCAATCCTATCAGGTGCTAACAATTAATATGATACTAGCTTTTAGCAGAATGTCAAGTTGAGTGCTAACTTTTTTACCAAAAACTCTCGTCTCTTTAAAAGCAATCAATCTAATCAATATTTGCAAAATAAGTCTTAATTTCTGACTCGTCAGCGCTCATTTGTTTTTTTAGATCCTTCAAGTTATTAAATTTAATTTCGCCACGAGTATACTTATACCATTTAATTATTATTTCTTCATCATAGGCTTCTTGATCAAATCCAAATAAATTCGATTCAATATATAGCTTTTTACCTTCATTAATCGTGACATTGTAGCCCACACTTGTCATAGACTCATACCACTTACCTTTAATCTTGGTTTTAGTAGCATATACTCCAATTTTAGGAACAACCTTGTCCTTAGGCCAAACTAGATTTGCAGTAGGAAAACCAAGCTTATGGCCATTACGTAAACCGTGACCCACATAACCGGACATAACATACGGAAAACCTAATAACTTTGCGGCCAATTCCATATCTCCATTGGTGATGGCCCTTTTGATTTCGGTAGAGCCTATTTTTTGGCCATCACACGACTGTTTTGGAACATCAATAATAGCAAATCTTCCCTTAGCAAATTTGGGGAAGTTTTTCATATTGGCAATCTGTTTGGGACCATAAGTATAGTCAAAGCCAGCTACCACTGTATCCGCATGTAGTCTAACAATAATCTTATCTACAAATTCTTGTGCAGTCAGTTTACTAAATGCTTCATTGAAATGCATCACCAGCAAAAAATCAACTTTTAGTTCCTGCATTTTATAAGCTTTTTCAGCTAAAGTATCAATATAGCTAACTTCTTTATTCTGATAAATTTCTTTAGGATGCCGATCAAATGTCATTACTACTAATGGTAAATGCTTTTGAATTGATTTTTCCTTAGCGATTTTGATTAATTCCTGATGACCACGATGAACACCATCGAAGAACCCTAAAGCAAGAATTATTTTATTAGAAATAATATTTTCCTTAAACGGGTAAGTTAAATGGATAACTTCCATAATAAGACCTTCATTCACTTATTCATTTTGTAAAAGCATTAAATAAGGGCGATACATGGTACCATCTTTTTGATAAATTGCCTTAACTCTATTATTGTATCGTAATGCCACTTTTTTTGCATTCGTTTTCAGAGAAATCGTGGCACCATTTTTAACTTTGCCCCACAGATTTGTATCAATGTCTTCATGGGCATAGTTAGAAAAAAAAGAGTCAATTGGTTGAAGCATTTCATTTACCATATTTGGATTTTCTGTAATTTCAGTCAAACTAACAGCTTGATCTATATCAAAACCTGAACTAGAAGTACGGCGCAAATTTTTCATTACTGCTGGCACACCAAGCTTTGTTCCCAAATCATTTACTAAAGAACGAACATAGGTCCCTTTGCTGCATTCAATTTCAAAATCAAAAAGCTCTTGACCATTTACTTTATCAAAAACAGGTTCATTTACAAGATCATAGGAAAAAATTTCAACCTGTCTTTTAGGCCTTTCTACTTTAATACCTGCTCTTGCATATTCATATAAGTGCTTACCCTTCACTCTGACGGCCGAATAAATAGGTGGTACCTGTTCTATATTGCCCACAAACTCTTGCATAGCTTTTTGAACTTGATGCCCTTTAATTTTAGTAGTAATTTTTTTGGATTCTATTTTTGTCCCACTAATATCGTAACTATCAGTGGCAAAGCCAAGAATTCCCTGTCCTACATATTTTTTATTTTCCTTGTGCATCAACTCAATCAATTTTGTTGCCTGACCAATTGCAATTGGTAGGACTCCAGTAACGTCAGGGTCAAGGGTACCTGCATGACCCATTTTTTTAATATGCAGCACTTTGCGTAAATGATAGACAACGTCGGCACTTGTCATGCCCTTATCCTTATCTATCACTAAAATACCATTCAACATTTTATTTAATTAACCTTATCCATGAAAAAAGCGCCTCACAGCGCTTTTCTTAATTATTGCGATTTGCATCCTGCTTTTTTACTTCAGCGATTAACTGATCTATTTTACTACCATATTTAACTGAATTATCTCGTTTAAAGATCAACTCAGGAACTTTATAAACAGTTAGGACCTGTCCTAACAAATGTCTCATCAGTCCCTTAGCTTTATTTAAGCCGGCAGCTGCTTCTTCTTCTTTTTTAGAATCTTCAGAAAGAAGGCTGTAGTAAACAGTAGCATATGATAAGTCATTTGTACATTCAACCGCTGTGACTGTAACATCATTAACTCGTGGATCACGAATATTTTTTCGTAAAATTTTCGTTAATTCACGGAGGATTTCTCCTTCAACACGCCCTATTCTGTGTTTCATGCTTTCCTCCCAGTTAATTTATTCAGGCTTAACTTCCTGCTTTTCAACGGCTTCCATTTCGTCACCAATCTTGATGTTATTATAGCCCTCAATTGTTAAACCGCAATCGAATCCTTGCTTAACAATTTTAGCATCATCTTTAAACCGTTTGAGTGACGCAACTTTTCCGGTATAGATCACAACCCCATCACGAATCAAATTGATTTCAGAATCTTTTGATACGTATCCGGAATCAACAAAGGCTCCTGCAATTGTTCCAACTTTAGAAACTTTCCAAGTTTCACGTACAGTTAAGTTGCCAACAACTTTATCTTCATAAGTTGGTTCAAGCATACCCTTCATAGCAGCTTTAACATCATCAATTGCCTTGTAAATAATACTATATAGTCGAATATCTACTCCATCTGCTTCAGCTTGAGATTTAGCAGTAGCGGTTGGACGGACATTAAAGCCGATAATAAAGGCATTCGAAGCTCCGGCTAATGTAACATCCGATTCATTTACTGCTCCTACACCCGCATGAATGATATTAACACGAACGCCCTCGACTTCTATCTTTTCAAGTGATTGTTGTAAAGCTTCTACTGAACCTTGTACATCTGCTTTTAAGACAACGTCTACTTCTTTCATGTTTTCTTTTTTCATCGTGTCAAACAAGTTATCAAGAGTAACATGTTGGACATTTTCACGAGATTGTTGTAAAGCCTGTTGTGCTC
Source organism: Lactobacillus sp. VURO6/B1 (VP7) (assembly GCF_058139575.1). NCBI lineage: Bacteria > Bacillati > Bacillota > Bacilli > Lactobacillales > Lactobacillaceae > Lactobacillus > Lactobacillus sp. VURO6/B1 (VP7). The sequence goes on from NZ_JBVOWJ010000010.1 coordinate 21,054, forward strand.
TTTGTTCACCAACGCTTCTTGCAGTCTTTTCATCATCAAAGACAACTATCTTATCGGCTGACTCGGGCACATCATTCAATCCAGTAATTTCAACTGGCATTGATGGTGTAGCTTTTTCTACTTGGCGACCGCGGTCATTTGTCATAACACGAACCCTACCAAAGCGATTTCCAACAACAATTGGATCACCGACTTTTAATGTACCTTGTTGAACTAGAAGGTCAGCAACTGGGCCTCGGCCACGGGAAAGGCGAGCTTCAATAACGGTGCCAATAGCCTTTTGCGTAGGATCTGCCTGCAGTTCCATGACATCTGCCTGCAGAAGAATCATTTGTAAAAGTTCATCAACATTTTCACCAGTTTTGGCAGAAATGTTTACAAAAATAGTGTCACCACCATAATTTTCCGGAATCAAATTGTATTTCATTAACTGTTCAGTAACATGCTCAGGGTTTGCACCAGGAACATCCATTTTGTTAATTGCGACAATGATTGGTACCTTAGCACTTTTAGCATGGTCAATGGCTTCAACAGTTTGTGGCATAACTCCATCGTCTGCAGCTACAACCAGTACAACAATGTCGGTAATTTCAGCACCACGTTCACGCATGTTAGAAAATGCCGCATGTCCAGGCGTATCTAAAAATGTGATTGGTTTATTATCAACTCTTACCTGATAGGCACCGATTTTCTGCGTAATGCCACCAGCTTCATGAGCAGACACGTGAGTATGACGCAAACGATCAAGTAAAGTAGTCTTACCATGATCAACGTGTCCCATAATCGTAACTACAGGTGGACGTTTGGTCTGGTGTTTGGATTTCTTAGAAGCAGCCATTCTCTTATCATAGAGAGTATCAATGTCAGATATATCTTCATGAACTTTTTCTTTGGCATTGATATTATATTCAGCAGCAACTAACTCAATTGCATCTTTATCAAGTGATTGATTTTGATTAGTCATCACACCTAACATAAAGAGTTTTTTAACTATTTCAGCTGGTTCACGGTGCAGCAACTTGCCCAAATCTTGAGCATTCATACCAACTTCGTACACCAGTGTTTCTGGTAATGGACGTTCTTTTCTCTGAGTTGGTTGTTTCTTTGGTACTTGTTCAAATTGCTTTTTCTTATTCTTACGTTTGCGTTTTTCTTGATGCCTTGAATAATTATTAGCACCAAAAGATTGATTTTTGCCTTTTCTGCCAGGTTTACCAGAATTACGACCATGACCATTACCACGACGTTTTTCTTCTTTCGCAGGTTCAGGTGCAGCATTTGTATCCAAAGCTTTAGGTTTATTAACTGGACTAGCCTTTTGTGTATTCTTCATTCTGGCAGGTGAAGGCTTAATTATTTTAGGTCCAGTTACTTTAGGAGCTGTAGTCTCGACTTTGACAACTTTATTTTCGGATTTAGAAACTACTTTGCTATCCTCAGCAGAAGATTTTTTAGCCTTTGTTTGGTCTTCATTATAAGACTTCTGGACTCTCTCACTTTGACGGTTTAATTTCTTTTCATCCACACGTTGTTTTTGTTTCAACTGTTTTAACAAGTCCTGTGCTACTGGCTTTGAAGACTTTTGGCTTGGGTTAGTACCTTGCTTATTACGATCTTGAGCCTGTCTTGATCTATTGTTAGATCTGTGAAAATTGTTGGTTCTTTTGTTGTTCTTGTTACCTTTATTTTCCTCATGTTTTTTTTCATTTTTGCGAATTGAGGTAACGGAAATTTTGATTTTACTGCTCTTTTTCGCAGGTTTCTCTTGCTTTTGCGCGGGAGCGGAGCTACGAAAACTATCTTTTAATTGATTTACTTGTGAATCTTCAAGTGATGACATATGATTTTTAACATCAAGGCCCAGGTCCTTAGCCTTATTGACCACAATTTTATTATCGATGCCTAATTCTTTTGCCAATTCATAAATTCTTGTTTTAGCCATCAAATCACACTCCTTCATCTATTTTTTGTAACAATGCTTTGCAGAAACCAGTATCAGTAATTCCTAAAACTTTTCGCTTTTTTCCAATCGCTTGGGAAATTTCATTACTATTAAATTCGTTAATAACAAGAACGTTATTTTGTTTCCCAACTTTGAATATTTTTGCAGTAGTATCTGCATGACAATCTTGAGCTAAAATAATTAGTTTTACCTTTTTGGCTTTTGCACCTATCGTAACAATTTCAGAGCCTGAAACTAATTTTCCAGCTTTTTGACTTAGTCCCAACAAATTTAGTGCTTTTTGTCTATTTTGCAAATCTATTTATCACCAAACAATTCTTTTCTCGCCTTTTGATGGTCAACATATGAGTATAGCTCTTGGTAAAATTCTTTAGGCACTTTAGTTCCTAAACTGCGTTCAATTAAGCCTTTCTCTTGAGCATTTTTGATCTGACTTGGATCAAGCGAAACATATGCTCCTCTACCAGGTTTTTTACCAGTAGGGTCAACTGAAATATTCTTTTCTTTGTCGACTACAATACGCACCAATTCTTTTTTAGGCTGCATAGTATTAGTTAACAAATCTTTTCGCATTGGAATCTTTCTTTTCTTCAAAAGTTTCACCTCTTGCTTTAATTTTCAGTAGAATCTACTGTTTCACCATCAGTTACTTTATCTTGTAGCTTATCTTCTGATTCAGTCTCTTCAGAAGTGGTTGACTCTCCATCAGATTCATCGCCCTCAGCAAAGTCACTATTTATTTTTGAAGCAGAATTTGAACTATTTTCGACTGAATCAGTCGTTTCAGCTTGTTCATTCTCTTTTTCAGCCTGTTCACTGCTTTCATCAACAAATTCTACTTCAGATTCTGGTCTAATATCTATCTTATAGCCAGTCAATCTGGCAGCTAAACGAACATTCTGTCCTTTTTTACCAATTGCAAGTGACAGCTGGTAATCTGGAACAATTACTAAAGCACTTTTTTCATTGTCTTCATCTCCAAATTGAACAGCAATTACTTCAGCAGGATTCAAGGCATTAGCAATGTAGTCCGATGGATCTTCCTCGTATTTAACTACATCTATATTTTCACCGTCAAGTTCATTAACTACATTTTGTACCCTGGCTCCTCTTTGACCAACGCATGTACCTACTGGATCAATATTAGGATCATTAGATTTTACAGCAATCTTGGTCCTGTCTCCTGCTTCACGAGCAATTGAGACCACTTCAACAGTTCCATCATATATTTCAGGTACTTCCTGCTCAAATAATCTCTTTACCATATCAGGGGCAGTGCGTGAAACCGTAATTTGAGCACCTTTTGAATCTGAACCAACATGAGTCACTAAAACTCGAATTTGATCTTGTGGATTATAGCTTTCACCTGGCATTTGATCGTTACGTGGCATTACTGCTTCAACATTACCAATTTTAACATAAACGAAACGATTATCACGTCTTTCAACAGTGCCTGTTATTAATTCATCTTCGTACTGAGAATACTCGTCAATGATATGATTTCTCTCTGCCTCACGCAAATGTTGCATAATAACTTGTTTAGCCGTTTGTGCCGCAATTCTACCAAAATTCTTAGGTGCAACTTCGAAACGAATTTTATCACCAAGTTCATATGCCCGATTAATTGTTAAAGCATCCTTTAAACTGATTTCCAACCGTTCATCATGAACTTCTTCGACAACAGTCTTTTCAGTCATCAGCTTAAAGTCGCCTTTACGTTCATCAAATTCAACTATGACATTTGTTACCTGATTATAATTTTTCTTGTATGCTGCAACCAGCGCTGCTTTTATCGCTTCAACAATTACGTCTTGCTTTATACCCTTTGTCTTTTCTAGAGTAGCGAACGCTTCAAGCATTTCCTTAGACATAAATTTTAATCAACCTTTCTAAAACTCAATTGCGAAACGAATGCCTGCAATTGCTTTACGGGGAAGTGATAAAACCTTCTTTTTAGTTTTTATCTTTACTTCAAGTTCGATTTCGCTGTCATTATAAGATTTTAAAGTTCCCTCATATTCTTTTTCACCTTCAACTTTCTGGTATAGTTTTATATGCACATACTCATTTAAAGCTTTTTGCCAATCTGTCTCATTTCTGATTGGCCTTTCTATACCAGGAGAAGAAACTTCCAAAATATAAGGGTTAGGAAACGGGTCAGGTTGTATCTGATCAAGCTTTGCAGATAATAATTCACTTAACCCTGCAATTTCATCCATATCAATACCATTTTTTCGATCAACATATATTCTTAAATAGTTTTGACCCTTTTCTTTAACGTATTCTATATCAACAAACTCATCATTGCGTTCTGCAATAATTGGTTTAATTTCTTTAAGAACAGAATCTTTAACTTTCGCCAAGTACTTTCCTCCGTAATAAAAAGAGTGAGCACAGTTGCTCACTCCGAATCATTTATTCGAACTTCTTTTAGAAGTATATCACATTTATATTAATACTGCAAAATTTTAAAAGAGTGAAAGCTGATTCTGTTCCGGCATTCCAGTTAGAACTTCATTATTTTCTAAATAGTCCATAATTGACTGGGATACTTTACCACGGTTTGCCAAGTCTTCTTTTGACAAAAACTTTTGCTCAGTTCTGGCAGCAACAATTTGTTTGGCTGCATTATTTCCCAGCCCAGGAACTGCGTTAAATGGTGCTAAAATTGTATGCTGATCAATAATTTTAAAATTAGTAGCCTCGGATTGATTGATATCAACCATTTTTATTTTAATACCACGCTCTAAACACTCATTGGCAATTTCTAAGACTGTCAGAAGGCTCTTATCCTTGGCGGAGGCGTCATTACCTTGATTTTGAATATCAGCCATTGCCTTTTTGACGGTGTTTTTACCATGACTCATCGCTACTAAATCAAACAAATCTGCACGCACCGAGAAATAAGCTGTATAGTAAATTTCCGGATAATAAACTTTGAACCAGGCAATTCTTAAAGCCATTAATATATAAGCCGTAGCATGAGCTTTCGGAAACATATACTTGATTTTGAGACAAGACGGAATATACCAGTCAGGTATCTTATCGTTTTTCTTTAAAACAGCCATATCGTCATCACTAATTCCGCGGCCATGACGCACAGATTCCATAGTAGAAAAGGCTACTTCAGGTTTAACACCCCAGTGGATCAAGTCCATCATGATATTGTCGCGACAACCAATAACGTCTTTTAGCTTGCAAGTACCGTTGTTAACTAATTCTTCAGCATTTCCTAACCAGACATCAGTACCATGTGACAAACCAGAAATTTGCAATAGTTCAGAAAAAGTAGTTGGCTTGGTTTCTTCTAGCATCCCTCTAACGAATTTTGTACCAAATTCAGGTACTCCCAGTGTTCCCGTTTCAGATTGAATTTGTTCAGGAGTTACACCTAATATTTTAGGACTGGAAAAAAGCGACATCACTCCTGGATCATCAGGTGGAATTGTTAGGGGATCAACGCCCGAAAGATCCTGCAACATCCTAATCATCGTTGGATCATCATGGCCTAAAATATCAAATTTTAAAATATTATCATGAATAGAATGAAAGTCAAAATGAGTTGTCAGCCACGCAGCATTTACATCATCTGCAGGATATTGCACCGGCGTAAAGTCATAGATATCCATATCATCAGGAACGACAACAATACCTGCTGGATGCTGCCCGGTAGTTCGTTTAACCCCACTGACACCAGCTGCAAGACGATCAAGTTCAGCACCACGTAAATTTAACTCTTTTTCTTCATCATAATGCTTGGCATAGCCATAAGCTGTCTTATCGGCAACAGTAGCAATTGTACCGGCACGGTAGGAATTATCAGGTCCAAACATTACCCGAATAAAGTTATGAGCCACTGGCTGATAGTCACCAGAGAAATTCAAATCGATATCTGGAACTTTGTCACCATGGAAACCTAAAAATGTTGCAAATGGAATATCCTGTCCATCTTTAACTAGGTCTGCGCCACATTTAGGACATTTTTTATCAGGTAAGTCGTATCCAGAACCATATTCACCGTTTTCAAAAAATTGGGAATACTGACATTTTGGACAACGATAATGAGGGGCCAATGGGTTGACTTCAGTTATACCCGACATAGTAGCCACCAGACTAGAGCCAACAGAACCACGTGAACCAACTAAGTAACCATCCTTATTTGACTTAGCCACTAGTCTTTGTGAAATAAGATAAATCACCGCATAACCGTTGGAAATGATTGAATTGAGTTCCATATCAAGTCTATCTTGAACAATCTTCGGCAGTGGATCCCCATATAATTCATGTGCTTTGTCATAAGTCAAACGCTTCATTTCTTCATCAGCATTATCAATGTGAGGTGGATAAAGTCCATCTTTAATAGGTGAAATTTCCTCAATTGTCTCAGCAATTTTATTAGGATTAGTAATTACTATTTCTTTAGCAGCATCTTCACCTAAAAAACTAAATGCATCAAGCATTTCCTGAGTAGTGTAAAAATGCATGTCGGGCTGTTTTTTGTTTCTGTCAGGATTACTTCGTTGAGCCGAAATCAAAATCGTACGATAAATAGCATCATGTTCTTCCAGATAATGCGCATCCCCAGTGGCCACTACTGGTTTATTTAATTCCTTACCCAATTTATAAATATTAGTTAGAATTTCTTCAAGTTCTGCTTCATCAGCAATCAAATGATCTTCGATCATAACTGAGTAATTTGCAGGTGGCTGAATTTCGAGATAATCGTAAAAGCGTGCCTTCTTGCGCGCTTCGTCATAGCCCTTTTGCATCATTGCAACAAAAACATCGCCTTCAGAGCAGCCAGAGCCATATAGCAAACCTTCATGATTCTTAACTAAATCAGATTTAGGTGTGCGGGGAATTCTATAAAAATCTTTGGTACTGGCAATCGAAACTAGTCTATACATGTTTTTAAGACCAGCCTGATTCTTAGCTAGGATAGTCATATGTTGTGGTCGTGCTCTTTTAAATACTTGACCTTGAGCAGCATAATCGTTCATTTTACCTAAATTATCTTCGTGATACTTTTTGGCAAAAGCATCTAAAAGCTTAAACATTAAATAGCCTGTTGCCTCAGCATCTTGGTTAGCCCTATGGTGATGCTCGAGGACAACATTATATTTTTTGGCAAGAGAATCAAGCGTATGTCTTGATTGCTCCGGGTGAAGCAAGCGTGATACTTCTAGCGTATCAACTACCGGCTGGGTAATTTCATCTAATTTTGCTCTTCTCAATGCTGCGTTGACAAAACCAACATCAAACTGAACATTATGACCACAAAGGGGACGGTCGCCATAAAAATCCTGAAATTGCTTGATAACCACAGCTTCATCATCAGCAGCTCCTACCATTTCATCAGTAATTGAAGTCAAATTAATAGTCTGTTCACTTAGTGGATGATGGGGATTAATAAATTTATCAAACCTCTCCAGTACCTCCCCATTTTTCATTTTCACAGCACCAATTTCAATAATAGTATCGTAAACAGATGATAACCCTGTCGTTTCAACGTCAAAAATAACAAATTCACGATCTTTATATGTCATTGACGCAGGATTAAGAACTAGTAATGCATGATCGTCAATCATATTTGCTTCAAGGCCATAAATAATTTTGACGCCATTCTGTTTACCAGCATTATATGCCTCTGGGAAGGCTTGAACATCAGCATGGTCAGTAATAGCGATTGCCTTTTGCCCAAACTTTTTGGCAGCTTTGACAAAATCAGTTGCTGTATTAGTAGCATCTAGTTGACTCATATTAGTATGCAAGTGCAACTCTACTCTTTTTTGATCGCCTTGATATTTTTCCGTTCTTCCAATATGCTCTACAATTTCAAAACAAGAAATATTAAAAACAGTATCATGACTCCACTGGTCTTCAGCTGCCGATCCTTGCATCTTGGCCCAAGTCCCCGGTTTAATTTTTGTCATTTTTTCAATTTGCTCTTTATCTGAAACAAATTTCTTAAAGGAAATTGAATCGGTATAATCCGTTATTTCACCAGTAAATATAATTGAACCATTTTTTAATTCGCGACTGGAAATGTTAAAAATATTGCCTTCTATCACAACATTTCTAATTCCATCTATCACTTCTTTAATTTGCGTCACAGGCATATTTTCATCTAGTTTGCGATTGCCATAACGAGTCTTTTTGGTTGGGTAGGTTGTTTGCTTGGGCTTTTCTTGTGGTGGAGCTGCATCATATTCTTCCTGCATATTTTGCTCATGTTGTTCCTGCAGTTCCTGAAGACTAGCTAAATTATTTTTGGAATTTTCATCGTCAATTTCAGTTACGAACTTCAAGTTAAAGAAACCAAAATTTCTCATTTCTTCCGCTAGTTCATCAAGCATTTTTTGCTCGAGCAGTCCGTCAACAACTAAATTATCAACCGGAATTATCCAGCGTCCATTTTCCTTTTTAGGCTTGTGACTAGAAATAAATTCTCGTGCCACTGGTTGCAAGGCCTGAGAATTTTGCACAGCAAACTGCCAATAGTCAGTTAAATAATCATCTGCCCCATCTTGAGAACGAACATACAATTGAGCATTGACAAAAGAAGAAAAACTGGCAGTTATAGCCTTATTCAAAGCGTTAAAGGTTTCAAATTTTAATGGTGTAGTAAAAAGAACATGGATATCCCACCTGTGTTCTTTAGCGTAAACATCCACATTCTCAATTTCGCCCTTCTGCAACAAATCGTTATCTGCAAATTCTTGCGGAAACTTAATTTGCTGCAATAACCTTAAAAATAGTTTATTTTTATCAGTCACGAAAATTATCCTAACTCTTTATTAACAAAATCATCTAATTCAGACAGTGTCATTTCAGTAGCTTTTTCATCAGTAGGTCTTTTAACTTCAACTACTTCTTCACTGGCTTTTTTACCCACAGTCACTCTCACTGGAGCGCCTAGTAAGTCAGCGTCAGCAAATTTAACTCCTGCCCGCTCATTACGATCATCATACAATACATCATACTTAGCGCTGTATTTTTCTTCAAGTTTTTGAGCCAAACTCGTTTGACCATCATCTTTCATTTTCATTTGCACAATGTGCAGGCTAAATGGTGCAATTTCCTTAGGCCACGCCACGCCATTTTTAGTCAAATGCTGTTCAATCACAGCAGATAAAACTCTTGTGACGCCAATACCATATGAACCCATTATAACAGGTTGAGCTTTACCATTTTTATCAAGGAAATTTGCGCCCATAGTTTTTGTATAGTATGTTCCCAGTTTAAAAATATGACCAACCTCTATTGAAGTTGTAAATTTTAGTGGCAAGTGATCAACTGGATCTGGTTCACCCTCGTTAGCCACTCTCACATCTCCGAATTTGTCAGGATTAATATCACGTCTCAAATTTACATTTTTAAACTGAAAACCTTTTTTGTTAGCGCCGACAAAGAAGTTATAAAGATTGTTTACTGTATTGTCTGCAACTACTTGATCAGCCCAATCAGCATTAATTGGACCAACGCTACCTTTAGTCACCCCAGTTATGTCTGTTAATTCAGCATCAGTAGCCACTCTAAGTGAATCAGCATCTAGTAGGTGCTTCAATTTCACTTCATTTACTTGTTTATCACCCCGAATTAAAACCAATATGTTTTCATTTTCATTAGCAATATAAAGTATACTTTTAACAATTCTTGTAGCTGGAACTTTTAAAAAGTCTACTAGGTCTGATATTGTTTCTTGACCGGGAGTAGCTACTTCTTCAACTTGTTTTAACGGTTCCTCTTCCTGCTTAAACGTATCAATACTACAAGCCATTTCTAGATTAGCTGAATATGTTCCTGTTTCATTCGTAGCAATGGTATCTTCACCAATGGCAGCTGGAGCTTGAAATTCAGTTGAATTTTTGCCTCCCATAGTTCCTGAATCAGCAATTACTGGTGTAATTTTCAAGCCACAACGCTGGTATGCAGCTGTAAAAGCCTTTTTTTCGTCTTCAAACTGTTGATCAAGCTGTTCTTTCGTTGCTGCAAAACTGTATGCATCAAGCATGATAAATTCACGAGATCGCAGTAAACCGAAACGAGGCCTGTTTTCATCTCTAAACTTTGATTGAATTTGGAAAAGAGCTATCGGCATTTGCTTATAACTTTTTAAATCTTTTGCGACAATATCAGTAAATGTTTCCTCATGAGTTGGTCCTAGCAGACTTTGACGACCATGTCTGTCTTTAAGTTTAAACATTTCCGGACCATATTTTTGCCATCTGCCTGATTCTTCCCATAAAGTTGCTGGTAAAAGATCCGGCATTGCCATTTCTGGCACGTTGATTTTTGCCATTTCTTCACGCATTATCTGTTCAGCTTTACTTAGAACGCGGTACCCTAAAGGCAAATACGCATAAACACCTGCCGTAACCTGACGAACATATCCGCCTCGCAGCATCAGTTTATGACTTTCAGCTACAGCATCAGCTGGTGCTTCCTTTAAAGTCGGCATAAATAATTTAGATTGTCGCATTTAAACTCTCTCCCAAATTTATATTTTATTTAATAAAGTAACGGTAAATATCATTTCCCGTTACAGCAATAATTAACACTAACAGTAAGGCGAAACCTATCAATTCCACCATGGCCTCATGATTTTCAGAAATTGGTTTACCACGAACTATTTCAATAAGGTTAAGCAAGAACTTACCACCATCAAGACCAGGTATAGGAATTAGATTAACGATTCCCAAGTTAATTGAGATCATGGCCAAAAAGGCTAAGATGTAGGTAAAACCCATTTGCGAAACCTGTGATGTCTGAGAATAAATCCCAACTGGGCCGGAAAGTTTATTTAAACTAAAATGACGAAATAACCCCCCAACTGCATTGAAAATCATTCCAGTAGTAGAAACAGCTGTATTCCAACCACGTTTAAATTTCGCACTGATGCTCTCATCACTTTTTGCTCTGATTCCGATTTGGTATACTTTTTTGCCTTGAACTTTAACAACTTTCGGTTGAACGCTTACCACTTTTTTTTGCTTATTTTTGATAACAGAAATATTAATTTTTTTACTTTTATTCTGAGCTATTTCTTCCGAAATTTGTTCAAAAGACGTTATTTTGTGACCATTAACAGCCACAATTTTTGAATCTGGTTCAAGTTTTGCAATAGCAGCTGGTGAATTAGGTGTTACTTCAGCTATTTCTGTAGTTGCAGGACCCGGAACAGTAAATGTCCAAATTAAAAAAACAACAAAGCCTAGAATGATATTCATTAGCGGTCCAGCAATGTTAGTAGCTAATTTTTGCCAGACATTGGCTTCTTGAAACTGGGTATCCCGTGGTGCAATAATTAGCTCTGTCTTTGACTGATCAATAACCGTGGCATCATGATTGACTTTGTATGTAACCAGCCGATCTTCTTCACCATTTTCATATCCAGAAATAAAAAGTTGATCTACCAAATCAAATTTCGTGATTTGTAATGGTATTCCTTCAATCGGTATATCAGATTCAGAAGCATCAATTCTTACAACTTCTTTTTGCTGATTAAACTGCAAAACTACTCTCATCCCTGCTGCTAAATCAGTTTCGTCATCTCTACTTGCTAAACGGACATATCCACCTAAGGGAAGCCACCTAATAGTGTAAGTAGTTGGATTGCGTCTAACTTGGAAAAGCTTAGGTCCCATGCCTATAGAAAATTCACGCACTAAAATACCGCACTTTTTTGCAACAATAAAGTGCCCAAATTCATGGACAAAAACCAAGATTCCAAATACTACTAAAAAGATAAGTATACCTTTCACAAGAATCCTCCTAGTGCATGATTCCCATCAAAGCAGCAAAAACAGGTAAAACAAAGAGCATGCTGTCAAAACGATCAAGGATTCCACCATGACCAGGCAATATCTTGCCTGAGTCTTTAACACCATAGTATCTCTTATAAGCTGATTCAACCAAATCTCCCATTTGTCCTACAATTGATAATACAAGGGCAAAAATAGTCATTTCGACTTGTGAATGGTTCAAGTTAACAAAGTAAACATAAATTGCGGCACAAATTACAGCACAAATTGTGCCACCAATTGAACCTTCCCATGTCTTATTAGGACTGATTACAGGCCACAACTTATGTTTACCAATTTTACGCCCTATCATGTAGGCCCCGGTATCTGTTAACCAAACTACAACAAAAACATAGCAAAGAAGTGCAAGTCCATTGTCAGCATTTCTGATACTTGCCATGTAATGAAAGCCGGTTCCAACATATAATGAGCCTAGGGTATAAACCGCTACATCATCAAAAGTAGTTTTATTTTTAGTTAAAACTGTCCATGTCAACATTAACATTATCAAGGCAAAATAAATGCCATATTTTGTCCAATGGAATGGCATTGACCTAAGAAAACTATCAGGAACTGCCCAAACAATAGTGGCAAGTAAAGCTAGTATAAAGTTTACTGAAACCAATATTTGTTTTTTCATTAAAAAGAATTCACTGATACCAACGGCCGCAAACAAAACGGTGAGCCAATCCATCCAAAGCCCGCCAGCTATGACGATAGGAATAAATAAAATTAAAGCAATAACTGCTGTGATTACACGTTGTTTCATATATTTACCTAACTATCCGATTCATCGACTTTACCGAAACGTCGATGACGATTTTGAAAATCAATAACAAATTTTTCCAGATCTTCTCTAGTAAAATCAGGCCAGTTTTTCTTACTAAAAGCAAGCTCTGAATATGCTAATTGCCATAACATGAAATTAGAAATCCTTTGCTCACCAGATGTTCTGATTAATAAATCTGGATCACTGTATTTACCAAAGCTTGCAGTCATCAATCTCTGCGAAATCATTTTTTCAGAAATTTCATCACTTGTAATACTACCCGTTTCAACAAGAGTTGCAATTTCCTTTACTGCTGTAGTAATTTCTCTTCGTGAACCATAATTAAAAGCAAAGTTCAAAATCAAACCACTGTTATTAGAAGTTTCAGCCATTGCTCTCTGCACTACATCATAGGTTTTAGAAGGCAATTCATTCAAGTAGCCCATAATGTTCACTTTGACATTTTCTTTCATTAAAGTTGGCATAAACTTATCAAAAAAGCGTACTGGCAAGTTCATCAGATATGCTACTTCTTCTTTTGGTCTACCCCAATTTTCAGTAGAAAACGCATATAAGGATAAAACTTTGATGCCTAATTGGTTGGCTGCTAAAGTTATTCTTTCCACATTATTCATACCTTCGTAATGACCTGCAATTCGTGGTTTGCCCTGTTTTGTGGCCCAACGACCATTACCATCCATGATAATAGCTAAATGATTTAATTGATTTTTTTTATCAGCCATTTAATTAGCCTTGGGTAATCTCTTTACGTTTTTCTTCTGCAATTTGGTCAATCTGTTTGGTAGCATCGTCAGTAACTTTTTGGACTTTCTTTTCCAAATTGCGTTGTTCATCTTCAGTAATTTCATCGTCTTTTTGTTGTTTTTTAAGACTATTCATAGCTTCACGACGAACATTTCTAATTGCAATTTTACTTTCTTCAGCCATTTTATTGACTTCTTTGGCAATTTCTTGACGTCTCTCACCAGTTAATTGTGGAATAACAAGACGAATGACCTTACCATCATTTGCTGGCGTTAAACCCAAATTGGACGCCAAGAGTGCATGTTCAATATCATCAAGACTGTTTTGATCATAAGGTGTAATTAATAACACGCGTGGCTCAGGAATAGTAACACTAGACATTTGCGTTAACGGAGTAGGCGCTCCATAATAGTCAACTTTTACCCCATCAAGTAGAGCTGCGTTAGCAACACCGGCACGAATAGAGCTCAAGTTTTTTTGAAAAACAGTAATTGATTTTTTCATATTATCTTGAGCTTTTTTTATTGCGTCATTATTCATTATTTTTTCCTCCGATTACTGTTCCAATATTCTCACCTAATACCACTTTTTTTATGTTACCTTCAGTATTAACATTAAATACGATAAGAGGAATGTTGGTATCCATTGAAAGTGAGCTTGCAGTTCTGTCCATGACTTTTAAGTTTTTAGAAATAATATCTAGTTGAGAAAGTTCACTGTATTTTTTGGCATGCGGATCAACCTTTGGATCAGCGGAGTAAACTCCGTCAACTCCATTTTTAGCCATTAGGATCACGTCAGCACCTATTTCTGCGGCTCTTAAAGCAGCAGTTGTGTCGGTAGAGAAATAAGGATTACCAGTGCCGCCACCCATAATAACTACGCGTCCTTTTTCCATGTGGTGAATAGCTTTTCTCCTAATATAGGGTTCTGCTATTTGCCTCATTTCAATTGATGTTTGCAATCTAGTTGGTACGCCTACATGTTCCAAGCCATCTTGAAGAGCTAACCCGTTCATTATGGTAGCAAGCATCCCCATATAATCAGCCTGTGAACGTTCCATCCCTAGTTTTGCGCCAGTTTCTCCACGCCACATATTACCGCCACCACAGACGATACCAATGTCAACTCCCAAATCGTGAACAGATTTAATTTCCTTTGCTAAATGACTAATGACAGTAGGATTTATACCGGTTCCTTCATCACCAGCCAGAGCCTCACCAGAAATTTTCAAAACTATTCGCTTATACTTAACTTTAGTCATGACAACCTCCTCTATTAACTTTAGTTATTCTACCATATAAAAAGGGCAAATGTAGACTTAGAAATAAAAGAGTGGAATTTCTTAAAAAAATTCTTTGAGCTAAAAAGTAACGGGAGAAAACAAAAAATCTCAAAGTTATCTACTTCGAGATTTTCAAAATATAATTAATATTTATTTTCTCTATTAATTTGAAGTAATAAATTATAAAGCGATCCGTATAAATTCGAATCGTTTCTAAAATGAGCAGATACGATTGCCGGTTTAGTCAAAGTATCACCAATAATCGGATTATAGTCATTAACCAACTTTTCATAAGCTTTATTGATACCACTGATTAAAATCGGTTGCGCACTTATGCCGCCACCGACAGCTATTTTATCTAAATCTACTACTGTTTGAATATTAAGAATTAAAGTTGCCACTTTTAAACAATAGTCATTAAAAATTCTAACGGCTTCTTTTTTACCGGACTTAATGGCATCAAAAGCATATAATCCGTCATTTTCATTTTGATGATTAATTTTACGATTAATTGCTTTAACAAAATTCACGCCTGAACCATTACTACCAACGGCACCTGCCATATTTTTAGGGCGGGATAAATTACTAATCATAAAACTTAATTCACCTGCTTGATAATGTGAGCCTCGCAATAAATGACCGTTAATTATAATACCGCCGCCAACGCCGGTTCCGAGCGTAATTGCAGCACAGTTCGACTCACCCTTTAAACTGCCTAGCCAATTTTCTGCTAAAACGCTGGCCTTGCCATCATTTATTACCGCTACCGGAATCCTATACTTTTTACCATAAATTTCTGCAAAATCAATTCCATCCAAAAAAGGTAATGAACCACCAAATCTGATTTTAGTGTTTTCAATTTTTCCAGGAGAGCAAAAAGCCAAGCCTTTTATATCTGAAATATAATGTATTACAATTTGATCTATTTTTTTCAAAAACTCAGTTTTATTCTTAACAGTAGCAATTTTGTCTTTTTCGATTATATTTCCAGCATAATCCAATTTTGCAAATTTAATTTCAGTTCCGCCGATATCAATACTTAAATAATTTTTCATTACACTCTTTCACATAATTCATATTAACTATTGCAAACAACCTTATTACATTATCTCAAATATTCTCTTCAAACAACTATTTGACATTCAAAATAAAATCAGCCAATAGTTTTATTTCTAGGTCAATGGCACATTAAAATAAACAAAAGCCTGGAAAAGATTTTGCCACTGTAAATCATCTTCAGACTCTTGACATATGTATTTTACTAATAGCAATAACGTCAACAATAATGAAAAAAGTTTAAATAGCAGGAATGTTAGAGTTATTGTTTAAAAAAGCTAAATAAAAACTAAGAGATCAGCGTTAAATAGATATTAATACTTGCTATTAGTGAAGTGCACCTAAAAAGTTAAACATAAATCTGGCCATTATAGAACTCTTAATTAGTCTTTTTAAATGTGATTTTCTAATGAGTTAACATTGCAATATTATCGACAGCTGTTCTACCCGAATAAATACAATACCCTGCTTCAGAACCAGGAACATTTACACCATAGGTATCACCCACAAGAACAGCTGAGGCATCAGATCCAACGGCATATAATCCAGATATTTGTCTACCATTTTCATCTAAGACTTCATTTTTGCGGTTTACTCTCAAACCACCCATTGTACAATAAGCTCCTACACCCAATTCAAAAGCATAAAAAGGACCTTTTTGGATGGTCTTAAGGTAGTTTGCTGGTTTTTCAAAATCTTCATCTTTTTTTATAAGTGCTAACTGATTATATCGCTTAACTGTTTCTGCTAATTGAGGCAGGTGCAGTTTTTCAGCCAACTCAGCAATAGAATCAGCTTTAGTCAAAAACGACATGCGCTTTTCCTCAGCTTCAGAAATCATGCTTTTCAACTTATCCAGTCTAGTACGATCTGAAAGCGGTTTTAAACTCCTAGGTAATTTTTTATCAGCAAACTCATCCAGGATAGCCTGATCAAATATCGCGTATACCTTTTCTTGCCTGATAATAGCATTTCCAGCATGCGCCCATATTCTAAAAACACTTTCGTCAACGAATCTCTGCCCAACTTCATTAACCCAAAGCGGAGCCATTTCACAACTTGCAATACCAATATCTGTTTTCCAAAATTGATATGAGGGAATAGTATCTTCTTTTATTTGTCCTCCAAACATCATTGCCATTCCCATTCCAAATTTTTTAGCGCCAGCATTCCATGCTAATTGAAGTCCTGAACCATCACTTTTTCCAGAATTCATAGGAATAATGCGATTTGCATTAGAATTAAAATACTTTAAAAGCATTTTTCTGTTATTTAAGTAACCGCCAGTAGCCAATATTACCGCTTTAGTTTTTATTTCCTTCTGCTTTTTGGTTGCAAAATCTTCAATAATTACTCCAGTAATATTTCCAGTGCTATTTTGTAGAAGATTAACTACAGAAGCTGAAGTGTTAAATTCCACACCGTTTTTTTCAGAATACGGCTGCATTGCATCGTGAATTGCATGATTACCTAAACCCTTAAACATATGCCAAGTGTTGAGTCCTGCACCAAGTGTTGCTACGCCATCGAATTTAACTCCAATATTATTTAACCATTCAACATTTTTAGCAGACTGCGCAATATAGTCTTTCCATATCATTGTATCTGCCTCAAAATGGGAAAATTCTTGTTCGTCATGCAAAATTTCTTTTTCAGACAGATTAATTCCCTGCTTTTTCTGCATTTTACTATTTACAGCAAAAATACCTTCTACATAATTTCCAGATCCACCTGTTGTTCGACCTTTCTCAACCACTAAAGTGTTTAAGCCTTTTTCAACAGAAGCTGCTGCAGCTGCTTGACCAGATAATCCTGAGCCAATTACAACCAAGTCATAGTCATTTCTTTTTGATAACATTTTGTCTCCTTTATTAAAGTAAAAATAAATACTATACGTATGTATGAAAACTCTCTCCATCTATAATATAACTAAAATAATAAATTCAAAAATTTATTTTAGTTCTTATTGTAAAAAACTTCATCGTCTGATTGATATCCTTTTTTGAGTTTATAATAGAAAATATTAGTATCTCAAAATTTTAAAAAATATAAGCTAAAAGAAAGTGAATTTTCAAACTAAAAATGAAAAAGTATTCATACAAATCATCCAATATTGCTGATGTAGGAGATTATTTGAAAGTATTCGCATGCACTGCTGTAATGGCGCAACCAATCATGGCTTTAATTATGGAAGTGGGCCAACCTTTTCATACGCAAGATATTTTTGGTATTATGTATAATTTTGTTAAATATACAGCTCCTGCTTTTATTTTTGGCATTTTATACTCAACAATTCGAATAAATGATTTAGATGGCACTTTTTCTTACAAGCAGTATATGCGATCAAGTTGGTCAAATTTGTTTGTTCCTACATTTTGGTGGACACTTATTTACTTGCTGGGAATGCCCTGGCTTCAACAGATAAACAGATTTAATAATTTTAGTTCCTTTTGCTGGCAATTTGTTAATGGTAACGCTGCTCCTCACCTGTGGTATAACACAATGATGTTGCAATTTATAATTTTAACGCCTATTTTCCGGGCTATTAGCCGCTATGTTGGTAACAATGTTAAACGTGGTTTACTAGTTGCCGCTATTACTTTTGTTTTATATTTTGCATGGCTCTGGTTTTATGACTTTTACGTTTTTCATGGTCCACAAGAAAAGAACTGGTATCTGCTAGATCGTATTTTTATTTCTTTCTTTATTTATGGTGTCTATGGTGTATTGGCCTGGCAATTTAGAGATTATGTCAATACGTTTTTATATAAGTTTTGGTGGCTGATCTTAGTTGGTTTTGTTGCATGCTTTTTATGGACAAATTTTGAATTACATGGTTTTGGACATCCAGTTAACTTCGCTAATGCCCCATATTATAAGCCGTCTATGACATTTTACTGTTTAGCCGTTATAGCTTTAGTAGCTGCATTATGTTTATTTAATATTAGACACAACTCTAAAACTTGCTTGAAAGTCTTTCACTTTTTAGCAACTTATGCCTATCGAGCATATTTATCAAATGTATTTTGGAATCAACTGATTTGGCGCGGACTAAACATTAACTATCATGCTATGTATCATCCATTCTTTACCTTTTTTGGCACATGGATCCTGACGTGGATACTTTCTTTCACTTCAGCATACGATCTTCATATTTGGTGGTCAAAAGCGAAAAAGTTCTTAAGTATGCTTAGTCTAAAATAACAAATATTTTCAAATAAAAAGCACTTTGACAATAATTAAAACAAAGTGCTTTATTTTTTACTTTTTTACTATAGAAGCAATGCCTGCCATAATATTTAAATATTGCTTTTCATTTTCTACAAAAGAATCATTGTTAACAATAATATCTGCTATATCCTTTACTTTAAGTGCTCCATGCTTGATTTTGAACTGATCCTTCTTTTTGGTTCGCTCAATTATTTGTTCAAAAGTAAAGTTTTTACCGTTATCAATTGTTTGCTTTTTGTATTCTCTTTGAGCGCGAACTTCAAGAGGCGCTTCAATGTAAATGTTCATCATTTTAGAACCTAGTTCTTTTTTAAGGTAGACACCTAATTCTGAACGGTATAAGCTTTCAATTGATGCATAATGAATATTTTCATCTTGCATTTTACCTATTAAACGGTATAAGAACTCTTTAAACACCTTTTCAGTGTCTTTAGCATAAAGATTGGTGAAATCTTGTTCTGATGGATGCCCAGAGAACTGATAATTGCGTTCTATCATCATTTCTTTTTCTACTGCAATAATTTTCATTCGCTTGATACCAATGCTGTCAAAATAAATTCCAGCAGCTGATTTGCCGCTTTCACTTAATCCGCCTAAAGAAAACAAACCTTTGACAAAATTTTTACGATTTTCATAATCTTGCTCAGTAAATTCCATTTTCACGCCTCCATTAAAAACTAAAAAACTGCCCTGTAAGTTAACAGTGCAGTTTTAAAGTATACATGGTGTGCTATTTTTTTGCAAGCGATTTCATTAAAATTAGGTAATTTTCATCACAAATTCGGCTCCAGTTGGAGTAGCTATGAAAATAGCACCCACTATCAGTAGGAATCCTACTACAAAGGAAATTCTTTTTGCTAGCTTTGAAAACTTACTATCAAGACTAAGATAGATTAGAATTGCTCCAAATACCAAAGACAAAATCATAACCCAGAAACCCATAAATACCTCCGATTAAACTAATTTCTAATTCTTAATTGATATTAATTAAAAACCAAATTAATCATTAATGGAGTTAGAAAATTAAAGGTTAAGCAAAATTTAACTAATTTTTTGCCTAATTTTGTTAATATACAATTTACTTTTTTAAATATAACAAAAAGCCCTCATCTATAGAGATAAGAGCTTTTAATTGAATAAATAAGAATATTTATCTATTTCATTTGTTCTTTTACTTCAGCAGCAAAGTCTTCTTGCTTCTTTTCGATACCTTCGCCAACTTCGTAACGTTTGTAGCCAACAACTTCGCAGCCGTCTGATTTAGCATATTCAGCTACTGTCATATCACCATCTTTAACGTATGGTTGGTCCACCAAACAAATTTCACTGAGATACTTGTTTACTCTGCCCTCAACAATCTTAGGAATGATTTTAGCAGGCTTGCCTTCATTTTCAGTTTCCTTAGTGAAAACTTCTTTCTGACGATCAAAATCAGCCTTTGGTACTGAATCCTTGTTCAAGTATTCTGGGTTAATTGCGGCAACGTGCATTGCAATGTTCTTAGCTGCTTCCTCACTGTTGCCTTTTAAGGTAACAACTGCAACAATTGCACCACCATTGTGCTTGTATGCACCAAAGACTTCATCATCATTCTTAGTAATTAGATCAAATCTTCTTAAAGTGATTTTTTCACCAATGACAGCAGTAAGGTTGGTAATTTCCTCGCCAATTGTGGAATCACCCATTGGTGATTTTAATGCTTCTTCAACGTTAGCAGGTTTAGCCGCTAAAATTGCCTTGGTCACATCATCAACTAACTTAATAAATTTATCATTTGATGAAACAAAGTCTGTTTCAGAGTTAATTTCTACTACAACAGCATTATTTCCTTCAAAAGCATATTCAGCTAAGCCTTCAGCAGCGATACGCCCACTCTTCTTAGCAGCTTTAGCAACACCATTTTCTCTTAAAATGTCAATTGCCTTTTCAATATCACCATCAGCTTTAACCAAAGCCTTCTTGGAATCCATCATGCCGGCACCGGTACGGTCACGTAATTCTTTTACTTGTTTAGCAGTAATGTTTGCCATTATTTTTCCTTCCAAATAAAAACTTATTAATAATTAAAACTAGTCTTCATCTGAGTCAGAAGTTTCTTCAGTTTCTACTGTTTTTTCTGCATCAGCTTCAGTATCTGCTTGTTTTTCTTCTACACCCTTAGCCATCTCTGCTTCAGCATTGTCATCATCTTGACCTTGCTTACCTTCAATAACAGCATCAGCCATAGCGCCTGAAATCAAACGAATAGCACGAATAGCATCGTCGTTTGCAGGAATAACTACGTCAACTGGGTCTGGATCAGTGTTAGTGTCGACCATAGCTACTACAGGAATTCCTAAAATATTAGCTTCATGAACAGCAATCTTTTCCTTTTTAGGATCGACTACGAATAAAACATCTGGAATTCTAGGCATATCTTCAATACCACCTAAGAATCTTTCCAATTTATCCTTTTCTTTAGTCAAAAGAGAAGCTTCCTTCTTTGGCAACACATCAAATGTGCCATCTTCTGACATTTTCTTTAAATCTTTTAATCTTTGTACTCGGCTCTGGATAGTCTTCCAGTTAGTCAATGTACCACCTAACCAACGTTGGTTAACGTAGTATTGACCAGCACGAGTAGCTTCTTCAGCAATTGAATCTTGAGCTTGTTTCTTAGTACCAACAAATAGGATAACGCCACCATTTTGAGCAACGGCTCTAACAAATGAATAAGCATCATCCAACATCTTGATAGTTTTTTGCAAATCAATGATGTAAATACCATTTCTTTGTGTAAAGATATAAGGAGCCATTTTTGGATCCCATCTTCTAGTTTGGTGACCAAAATGGACACCAGCTTCAAGCAATTGTTTCATTGAAACTACTGACATATTAACTTCCTCCTATGGTTTTAATCCTCTCAAGCGGTCATTTCAGTATTTCACCATTGTGTGGCACCAAAATACTGATCGCTCTTGATGTTTATTACACAATATGCCTAAAGGCATACGTTAAAATAATACTAGATTATTGCTTAAGATGCAAGGTTAAAAATCAACTTTATGCTCCCTTAGAAATTTTTCTTTCCACGCCCTGTTATGGTGCTTAAACCAGTATTCTCTTTTAAGCGCCAGCTTTTTATCTTTAAACTCTTCATGATAAAGTAATTTAACCGGTCTGCGAGATTTCGTGTATTTGGCACCCTTGCCGCTGTTATGTGCTTTCAGTCGTTTGGATAAATCATCAGTAAAGCCACCATAGAAGCTATTATCTTTGCATAAGAGTACATAAAAATAATATCTCCTTCTCTTTTGCTTTTTTGCTCTATCCGATTCCGTTTCTCTGATTATACGCTGAATCGGAGGAAGATAATTACCGTTTTTATCATGTACCTCAATGGCATCCCTTAATACCAGACCGTCGCTACCAGTATGTTTAACTGCCTCAATAATTATTAAATTGCAGTCCTCTCCTCGATGAGAAACATATGGCTGTACCAGCTTAATACTCAAATCATGCTTAAGACAAAAATAGGCAATTTCGTTTAAGCGCTCTGGTCGATGGACCATAAATAATTTGCCTTTCATTTTAAGCAAGGCACTGGCTACAGAAATTATTTCTTCTAAATTAATTAATATTTCATGCCTGGCAATAGCCTTTGCTGGATCAGGATTTACTTTATGATTTTGTGCAACTTTAAAGTAAGGTGGATTCACGACAATTACATCATATGAATCTTTTCGTAAAAATGCAGGAGCATCTTTAACGTTTTTTTGAAAAACCTGGATACGATTTTCCATATTATTTAGCGCAATAGAACGTTCAGCTTGTGAAGCCACTTCTTCTTGTATTTCAACCGTATCATATTTAGCACGATTAAAATAAGCCATATACATTGTTGCTGCACAATTACCCGCACATAAATCCGCTACCTTGGAATTATCTTTAATTGCATCCTTTGCAGTTGCCGCTAAAAGCAGAGTATCTAATGAAAAGCTGAAAGATGATTTATTTTGAATTATTTTTAAATCATCACTGTACATATAATCAATACGTTCATTTTTCAATAATTTTTCCATAAAAATTTGTCCTCTCTCGCAGCTCTGTTATAATATTTTACATCAATTGGAGGAAATTATGTTTTATCATTTCATTCGTCCGGTAGCCCGCTTTATTGTCTGGTTATTAAACGGACATTTACACGTTAATCATAAAGAAAGAATTCCCGCAGGCAATTATATCTTGGCAGCACCACATAGAACCTGGTGGGAACCAATTTTATTTGCATTAGCTGCCAGTCCTAAGGAATTCATGTTTATGGCAAAAATAGAATTGTTTAAAAATCCAATATTACGGTTCATTTTAAAACACGCTCATGCATTTCCAGTTGACCGTAAACATCCGGGACCTTCAGCTTTAAAAACCCCCATTAATGGATTAAGAAAGGGAAATTATTCCTTAATTATTTTTCCTTCAGGTACCAGGCATTCAACTGAAATGAAAAGCGGTACTATTGCTATTGCCAAGCTGTCAAATACGCCTATAGTGCCTGTAGTTTACCAAGGCCCTCTAACTTTCACAGGTTTGTTAAAACGCCAACCTTTGGAAGTATGCTTTGGAGAACCGTTTATGGTTGACCGTAAAATTAGACTCACACACGAAAATGAAGCAATGCTAGATAATAAATTGAAAAAAGCCTGGGATAAAATTGATTACGAACAAAATCCGGATTTTCATTATCAACCTAAATAAAAAATCATTCTTTAAACATAAGCTTTATAAACAAGTGTTAAAATAATACTGTAAAAAGTTAGATGGAGGATTTTAAAATTGTTAGAAAAAAGTTTTTATAGAGCTATGTTAAGCAAATCTTTTCCATTCCCGGTCAAAGTAACATATTGGGATGGCAAAAGCGAGGTATATGGAAACGGTACTCCAAATATAGAGATAATTTTTAACGAAAAGATTCCGACAAGTGCTATTTCTAGAAATGCTTCACTGGCTCTTGGCGAAGCATATATGGATAAAAGGATTGAGATTAAAGGCAGTTTGCAAAAACTAATTTGCGGGGCTTATGAAAGCGCCGGAAGTTTCATGCGATCCAGTAAATTTAGAAAATTTTTACCCAAAGAAAAACACACTGAAGAACAAAGTGAAAAAGATGTTCAAAGTCACTATGATATCGGTAACGACTTTTATAAATTATGGCTTGACCCTACTTTAACATATTCATGTGCCTATTTTGAAAATGAAAATGACGACCTTGAAACAGCACAATTGAATAAAATCCATCATATTTTAAATAAATTACATCCTGAAAAAGGAAAGACATTACTTGATATTGGATGTGGCTGGGGCACTCTTATGCTGGTTGCTGCCAAAGAATACGGCTTAAAAGTAACTGGTGTAACTCTGAGTGAAGAGCAGTATAAACTTGTGCAAAAGAAAATATACGACCAGAACTTGCAAGATATTGCGGAAGTTAAGTTAGAAGACTACCGTGAGTTGGGAAATGAACAATGGGATTATATTACCTCTGTAGGCATGTTTGAACATGTTGGCAAAGAAAATTTAGGCCAATACTTTGCTGATGTAGCCAAATATTTAAAGAAAGATGGCGTAGCCCTTATTCATGGCATAACTCGTCAACAAGGCGGTGCCAAGAATGCTTGGATTAACAAGTACATTTTCCCAGGTGGTTATGTACCAGGTTTAACTGAAAACATTGGTCATATTGTCGAAAACAACATGCAATTGACAGACTTGGAAATGCTTAGAAGGCATTATCAAAGAACGCTTGAAATTTGGGATAAAAATTTTAATGCTAAAAGAGATCAAATCCAAAAGAATATGGGTGAACGTTTTACCCGTATGTGGGATTTATACTTGCAGGCTTGCGCTGCTTCTTTTGAATCTGGCAACATTGATGTCGTGCAATATCTAATTACTAAAGGCCCATCTGGCAAGAACTTACCAATGACAAGAAAGTATATGTTAGATAAGTAGTATTAATATTTTCATCCATACAAAAAGCTGACAAATTGACTTTGTCAGCTTTTTTAGTAATTTAAATTTACATCCACACTATGATTTAGAATTCGGGTTAAGGTTTAAAAATCTTCCCTGGATTAACAATATAATTAGGATCAAATAACTTTTTAACCTTACGTAGTAAGTCGGTATAATCTTTACCGTAAAAGTCTTCATAGTAATTTGCTCTTGCATAACCAATTCCGTGTTCACCGGACATATTACCATCAAGAGATTTAGCGGTTTTATACAATTCAGAAATAACTTTATCACTGGTTTTAGCATACTCTTCATCAGACATATTGTCAGAGCAAAGATAAATATGCAAGTTGCCGTCTCCAGCATGACCAAAGTTTGGAATCCTAATGTTTAATTCTTTTTCTAATTCCTCAATCCGGTCTAAAACAACAGGAATGTGGTTGATTGGAACACAAACATCAATTTCATCCATCTTTGGAGTAGAGTTTTGAATGGCCAGCAATAACTCTTCACGACATTTCCAGATCTTCTTGGCTTCATCAGAATCAGCACTCAAAACGATAGCTTTTTCAGCTTTAAAAGGTTTAACAACTTCTAAAGTTTCATTAAGCTCTGCTTTCCACTCATCTTCTGTAAAGGCATCAATTCCAATGATAATAAAGCCGTCACCATGCTTAATCGGAAATTCATCTTTAGCATAAGTTTCCCAGAGTTTAACAACCTTACGTCCCATAAACTCAACAGTAGTTGGTACAACTCCAGATTTCAGAATAGCTGGTACTGATCTAATGGCGTCATTCAAAGTTGGAAATGGAATAATGGCATTGATAGATTTGTGAGGTCTTGGGTATAAACGAATTGTAACTTCTGTTACAACACCCAGTGTTCCTTCTGAACCAATGATCAAATCCTTTAATGAATAGCCTGAAGATGATTTAACTGCCTTTGAACCAAATTTATATAATTTACCATTAGTTAATACAACTTTGATCTCACGAATGTGCTCTCTGGTAACGCCATATTTAATAGCTTTAAGTCCACCCGCATTGGTGGAAACATTACCACCGATAGTTGCCCAGTGCATGGCTGGAGCAGGCATATACATGAAAGGCTTATCAGCCAGATATTCGTCCAAGTCTTTCAATCTCAATCCAGCTTGAACAGTCATGGTCAAACTTTCTGGATCATATTCCAAAACCTTGTTCATTTTGATCATGTCCAGTGAAATTCCGCCATCAACAGCAAGGTTAGCTCCCATTAAACCAGTTGAATTTCCTCTTGGAACCAAAGGTATTGAATGATCACTTGCATATTTAACAACATTCATTACCTCTTCATTGCTTGTTGGTTGAATTACCAAATCAGGCATAGCTTTGACTGTGCCAAATTGGTCATGATCCCAGTGTTTAGTAGGTTTAGTAATAAACCTTTCTGGATCTGAAATGAACTTACTTAAATTATCCAGATCAGTTTGATTAATTTTATGATATTCCATTATAATTCCCTTCTTACTAAAATCATAATTTAGCTACTGCTAACATGATAAATTTACTCTTTAATGTAAACGCTGTCAATACCAAATATAAAAAAGCACAAAGTTTTTAGCTTTGTGCTTTTTTTCACTTTTGGCTATTCTGTAAGGTATATAAATTATAATAATAACCTTTTTGTGAAAGAAGTTTTTCATGATTGCCTCTTTCTACTATTTTGCCATCATTTAAAACAATAATTTGATCTGCATCAACAATAGTTGAAAGTCTGTGCGCTATAGCCAAAGTTGTGCGGCCTTTGCGCAATCTCTTTAGTCCCTGCTGAATGAGCGTTTCAGTTTCAGTATCAACATTTGCAGTTGCTTCATCCAAAACCAATATCTTTGGATCTGTTACTAAAGTCCTTGCAAATGAAATCAATTGCCTTTGGCCTTGACTAAACTCGCTGCCGCCTTCACCTACTTTAGCATGGTACTTTCCAGGGAGATTCTCAATAAAGCTATCTGCCTGAACGGTTTCTGCAGCTTTTTTAATTTGCTCGTCAGTGATGTTTTTGTTATAAAGTCGAATATTGGAATTAATATCTCCATAGAACATGAAGGGTTCTTGCAATACCAATCCCAGTTTTTTGCGTAATTCTGCTTTTGGATACTTTTTAATGTCAACACCATCAATTAGTACTTCACCTTTATAAAATTCATAAAAACGCATCATTACGTTAATAATTGAACTTTTACCAGAACCTGTATGGCCAACTATGCCTAAAGTTTCTCCGGGATTAACTGTGAAAGATATATCATGTAAAATTTCGTTTTTACCATCATATGAAAAACTTACGTGCTTAAACTCAATCTTTCCTTGATTAATTGTTAAACCAGCCTCAGCTTTTTGTTGTGGCTCGTAATCAGTATTATCTAATATCCGAAAAATTCTTTTACCTGCTACAATACCGTCTTGGAAGAA
Source organism: Lactobacillus sp. VURO6/B1 (VP7) (assembly GCF_058139575.1). Classification (NCBI taxonomy): domain Bacteria; kingdom Bacillati; phylum Bacillota; class Bacilli; order Lactobacillales; family Lactobacillaceae; genus Lactobacillus; species Lactobacillus sp. VURO6/B1 (VP7). Next base: position 48,370 of record NZ_JBVOWJ010000010.1, read on the forward strand.
AGTCATCTGATCCATCATATTGGCAATTGGATTAAAAAACTGGGAAATATATTGTGAAAATGCGTAAACTACACCCGCTGGCACGAATGTTTTCCTTAACGGAAAACCAAAATACATTAAAGTTAAAGCTAATGCAAGTGAATATAATAGACTAGTTAAAGGTGACAGCAAAAATGAATTAAGATTAATCATATCAAATCTTGTTTTCATTAAAGCATTATTTTCATTTTCAAAATGATTAGTCATGCGCTCTTCTTGCTTAAATTGTTGAATTAAAGAAACACCTTCAATTGATTCATTTAAGTTAGTATTGATGCGACTCAATCGCTCACGATAACTACGATAAAGTTTAGAACTCCTTTTAGAATATTGCCATATGATCACTAAAAGTACGGGCAAAAAAGCAAGTACTATCAGTCCAGCCATTACATTTGTAGAAAACATTGCTACCATTGCTGAAATGATTGAGAAAAATGAAATTACCACACTTGATAATACAGTTAGAAAATTACTCAAGGTCATAGTATCGTTTGTTACTCTTGAGACTATTGAACCGGCTGGAGTTTGGTCAAAGTAGCGCATCCCTAATGTATGCAACTTTTTATAAAGTTCTAACCGCAAGCCTTCTAGCGATTTTTCTGATCCTAAAGCAAAAAAGTACTCATAGGTAAATTGTAAAATTCCTTTGACAACAGAACCAAATGCGTAAAGAAAACCCGCAAATAAAATTATTTGTGTTGTAACATCAGTTTTACTCAAAAAGTTATCCAAAAAATACTGTAAACCATATGGCAGTAAAACGTTGATTACACTTACTAAAAAGGCACCTATACCAGCAATAATCATTTCATTTTTAAAATGCATTACAAACCGCAATAAACGTTTAAAAATGCTAAGCTGTTCTTTTACTGGAATCTCTTGCGACCAGACTGATTGAAATGAGTTTTCATCGTCCATTGGAGTTACCTACCTTATCTTCTAACTCTTGTCTTTGCCACATATCTGCATACCAACCATTTAATTTTAGCAACTGGTCATGAGTTCCTCGTTCAACAATCCGACCATTTTTTAGTACTAAAATCAAATCAGCATTCATTACTGATGTAAGTCTATGCGTAGCAATTAAAGTTGTCTTGCCTTTTCGTTCTTTTTTCAAAGAATGTAAAATAGCCATTTCAGTTCTGGCATCAACAGCTGACAGTGCATCATCTAAAACTAAAATTTGACTTTGCTTCAGCAAGGCGCGGGCAATGGACATACGTTGTTTTTGTCCTCCGGAAAGTGAAACACCGTTTTCACCAACCAAAGTATTGTAGCCACCAGGCATTTGTAATATATCATTGTGCAGATCACTTTTCTTTGCTGCAGCAACAATAGCACTTTCATTACTGTCTGCTTTTGAAAAAGCAATATTTTTTTGAATACTGGTTGAAAATAAGTAATTATCTTGGGGCACATATGATATTTGGCGCAATAAAACATTAAGCGGGATCTCCCTGATATCATGTCCATTTAAGGTAATATGACCATCATATTTGTCAAATTCCCTTAGTAAAAGCTGTATGATGGTAGTTTTTCCAGCCCCTACTTTACCAACAAGACCCAGAGTTTGCCCTGTCTTTAACGTAAAGTCGATATTATTTAATACTTGAACTTTAGGTTCATCTGGGTATGCAAAATATTTAACATGATAAATAAGATCCCCAGCAATATCTTTGGCAGATAATTTTTGATCAGCATTTTTGTCGGTGATTTCAGATTTTTCTTCCAGCAGCTTTTCAATACGGTCGTAACTAGCACTTCCTCGCTCTAGTATATTAAAAAGATACCCAATCGCAAACATCGGCCAGACCATATTGCCGATATATGCTATAAATGAAACTAACTGGCCAATAGTGAGAGCCTTGTTAAAAACTAACATTCCGCCATAAATGATAGTTATGGTATATGTCAAACCAATAAGAAATGTACCTAATGGATCAAACATAGAATCCCATTTAAAAACTTTTTTATTGATTTTTATAGTATTGTCTATCATTTGGTTGAAAGCGGCTGTATCTTCTTTACCTTGTCCAAAAGTTTTTAAAACTTTGATACCTGAAACAGATTCTTGAGTTTTATTGTTTAATTTGGAAAAAGCTGCTTGAGATTTATCAAAAGCATCATGTAGCCTGTCTCCTAATTTCCATGCTCCCCAAGCCAAAAATGGCAAAGGCAGAAGAGCTACAAGTGTTAAACGCCAATCAACAAAAGCAATCATGGCCACCATAGTGGATACGCTCATTATGAGTGAATCTACTAATGTTAAGACACCTTCACCCGCAACTTCCTGAACCGCCGAAACATCATTTGTGGCGTGAGCCATCAAATCACCAGTTCTGTGACGTTGATAAAAAGTGCGATCCATAGCCATGAAATGACGAAATAATTTTGATCTTAATTGCAGTTCCAGTTCAGCTGCTCCACCCCAAATCTGACTACGCCAAAAATAGCGAAAGCCATAGAGTAATAAGGCCGCTAAAATGATAGCCAAAATCAGTAGACCGTATTCCTGCCAACTAATATGTCCTTTATCTAATTGATCAGCCATTAGGCCTAAAATCCTTGGTGGCACCAAGTTCACAACTGAAGTTAATGCTAAAAATGTAATACCTATGAGGTAACGCTTTTTCTCTTTTTTAAAAAACCAGCCTAATTTAAAAAATATACCCATTATTCACCTAAAAAATTCAGTAAAAAAGCGGAGATATCGTTCTCCGCCACACTATTTCAATCTAGTAAGTTTTTACTTTTGGTGCTTCATCATGTTCATCACTTGGTTTACCTTCTTGGCTGAAGGTTTTTGGCCCATTTGAGACATCATGGCAACAATCATATCTTCACTGATTGGCGGATTATCCTTAAAATATTTTTTCATATATGCTCTGGCACCGTAAAAACCACCCACTAGGCCTAACAACAGTGCTATAACTATTAGAAAAATCGCTAATCCTAAGTTCATAAAATAATCACCTCAATTTGTCCAATAGGTATATCTTACCTAAAAATACAGTAAAATTAAAGATCAAAGTTAATCTTTTCTTAAACCTTTTTCTCTTTGAGCTTTCTTGGCTTTCTCAGATGTAATTTCATTGCCATTTTTATCAATTATGACCAAATTTTCAACGTCTTGTTTAAAGCCTGCTCTAAAGTTTTTAATAAATTCCCGATGTAACTTTTTTCGTTCCTTTTCCTCGGCTTCTGTTAGTCCAACAGATTCCTTTTTATGATAAAGTTCATTTATTCGATTTATCATTTTTTTCTCAAGATCTTCATTCATTTTAAGCACCTCTCATTAAAAAAGTCTACATTATTATCAGCAGGAAAAAAAGTTTTAAATTTTCAGAACGTTTGTTTGTAGTATACGATTTATTTTGCTAAAATTAAATATATAAGAAAACGTTTAAAATACTGGAGATAACTATGACTACAAAACAAAACACTAAGCAATTACAAATTTTACGCTATATATATGAAACGGTTGAAGACAGAGGTTTTCCTCCCACTGTTCGTGAAATTTGCCATGCTGTAGATTTATCTTCCACTTCTACTGTACATGGCCATTTGTCAAGGCTTGAAAATAAGGGATTATTAATAAAGGATGCTACAAAACCAAGAGCATTGGAAATAACCGATGAAGGAAAAAAAGCGATAGGCGTTCAGCCGAAAAAAATTCCTGTAGTCGGCGATGTCACAGCCGGCCAACCAATTCTGGCTGTTGAAGACATCGAAGATTACTTTCCCTTACCTCCTGATTTAGCAAATGATGCCGGAGACCTCTTTATGCTAAGAGTTCATGGTGAAAGTATGATTAACGCCGGTATCCTCAACGGAGATAACGTAATCGTCCGCAAACAATCTTCAGCAATTAACGGTGAAATTGTAGTAGCAATGACAGATGAAAATGAAGCAACTGTAAAACGATTTTACAAGGAAAAAGGTCACTATCGTTTGCAGCCTGAAAATGATACGATGGCACCGATTATATTGTCAAGCGTCCACATTTTAGGTAAAGTAGTTGGACTATACCGTAACACTATTATTTAACAAAAGAGCTTTATAGCATTATTGGGATAAATAAAAATTATTTTTTGCGAGTTTCAATAATGCTTTTTTTCTGCAGAGTTTTTTTTACTTCTGCCAATACTTTTTTCTGCATTTTTAATTTGTTTATTTTTGCAGATATAACGGCGATTTTATCCTTAATTAACTTTAAGTTTTGTTTACGTTGCTTTTCAGTACTACACGACTCATCGTGTAGTTTTTTTATGTCTTTTATTTCTTGCAGCGAAAAACCCAAGTCTTGAAACTCTTTAACTGCTTCAAAAATATCACATTCGTTTTCAGTAAACCAATAGTTTCTTCCCTTACGACCAGGAGTTATTAAGTTTAAGTAGATATAATGTCTAACTGTATCACGTGTAGTATTTTCCTTTTGCATAAATTCTTTCAAATACATAATTATCTCCTTGACGTAGGGTCGACCCCAGATGATTAAATTTTAGCAGGAGGTATTAAAATGTCATATCTAACAATCTTTTTAACTATTATATATGGTGTTCTCATGATTAGCGCCAGCTTTTCATCTTTTACTAGTTTGCCAATTTGGCTAATCATGATCAACGTCTTGTCCGCATTAGGCATTATTGCCGGAAGTTTTCTAAAAAAACCACTTTTAACTACTATATTTCTAGTAGCAGTTTTACTTTCCGCTCTAGCAAATGGTATTTTTCTTTACGGACAAATCACTTGGTCTCACTGGTTTATCAGACTAATTTTGACTATTATTTTGATTTGCCTGAGCTTTAAGTAATTTTAGATATTCATCTGGCAAAATTCCTGTTAGCAGTCAAGCGTAACGTCTCAAAATACTGTCATAATGGCAAGAAATTGACTTTCCACAACTAATGCTTTAAATCAATTCACAATCTTTATATTGAAATTATGCTTAAAAATGCTGTTACTAAAGCTTTTATGTTATTTACTTGTGAATAATAACGCTGTTTCACTTTGGTTTCACAACAGTAATTTTTCACAAACTTGGTTAAATTTTACTAATGATATTGGCAGCTAAATTAATTGCTGCTTCATGGGCATCCCTACCCCAGCCTCTGTCATCATGATTTTCTATATCTTTAAGTGAATCGGCTGTAAATAATATTTGTGCAAAATCTGCCTCTCTGAATTGTGCACACGCAGCCATTGCTGCACATTCCATCTCTACACTAGAAGCCCCCAATTCTTTAGCTTGCTTTACTTTCTTGACAGTTTCCCTAAAGAAACCATCAGTTGTCCAGGTAGTTACTTCTTCAACCTTAAAGCCCTCTTGACTCAGTAACTTTTTTGTCTTCGTTAGAAACTCGGACTTCAAGTCAATGTATGTTCCTGGTTTCATATAATGAAAGGATGTACCCTCATCTCTAATAGCTCTTGTAGGCACTAGAAAATAGTTTTCTGGTAAATCAACTAAGCAGCCGGCTGATCCTATTGCTAAAATCTGTTTAACACCGTAACTTATTAACCAATCTAATAGCTCTACAGCAGCTGCAGCACCTATCTTTGCCTGACAAAAAGTAATTTTTTGTCCGTCTAAGTCAACCTGATAAATTGGGGTTTCACCTTCAAAACAGTCAAAGAACCCGAGCTTTTTATGAGGATAACGGGCCAAGAAACTACTGATCACGTCGGGAGTTAAAAATGCAAACAGCAGCTTGGGCTGAAAATGAAAGTTATTAATTTCTTGTTCGTGATCCGGTTCTAAAACAGCCCTCGATTCAGAATCAAAATTTAACAAAAACGGTTCATTCATAATTTTTCTCCTCAATAAAAATATATTGCTGAAGATTTTAACATAAACAAAAAAGAGAATCATCCCTTTACGGAATGATTCTCTTTTACTTAAGCGTGAATTAACGACGCTTTTCTGCAATTCTAGCAGATTTACCGTGACGATCACGTAAGTAGTAAAGTTTAGCACGACGTACACGACCGTGACGCAATACTTCAACCTTGGCAACACGTGGATCGTTTACTGGAAAAGTACGCTCAACACCAACACCAGATGCCATTTTACGTACGGTGTAGCTGGCACCAATTCCAGTGCCCTTACGCTTAATAACAACGCCTTCAAACATCTGAATACGTTCATGTGAGCCTTCAACAACACGAACATGAACACGAACTGTGTCTCCTGCACGAAAGTCAGGAATATCGTCACGTAATTGTTCTTTAGTTAATTCTTGAATTAATGGATCCATTTTTATTTTCTCCTTCTGCGGCATTCATTAGCGTTCTCTACGTAAGCGGAATACCCCTAACTATTAGTGTAATATAAATTTACACCTCAATCATACTAGCAAAAATAACAGGTAAAATCAAGTTTAATCTTCTTCTCGTTTTATTTCCGCCATCATTTTTTCTTCTTCTTCACTTAAAGTATAATTTTTAAGCAAATCAGGTCTGTGTAAATAAGTTGCACGCAAAGCTTCCTTGTGACGCCACTGCGCAATTTTTTGGTGATTACCAGATGTTAATACTTCCGGTACTTTTTTTCCTTGAAAATTTTCCGGCCTGGTATATTGGGGATATTCCAGCAAGCCGTGAGCAAAGCTTTCTTCTACTGGTGAAGCATCATTGCCCAAAATTCCTGGTATTAACCTGACTGTAGCGTCTATCATACTCATAGTTGGCAGTTCACCACCCGTTAAGACATAATCACCTATTGAAACAATTTCATCAGCCAAATTATAAACGCGTTGATCAAAGCCCTCATAATGACCGCAAATAAATGTCAAGTTTTCTTCTTGAGACCAGTCTTGTGCCATTTTTTGATTAAAAGTTTTACCCTGTGGTGCAGTAATGATTACTTTGCCCTTATTTTTAAGTGAATCAAGGGCTTTTTTAATCGGCATGACTTGCAAAACCATGCCAGCGCCGCCACCATATGGACTATCATCAACGTGATGATGAACATCAGTGGTAAAATCGCGAAAATTTACTAGATTGAGTTGCCATTTATCATCTTCAAGACCTCTTCCAAGCATTGAGGTCGTCAATGGTGTAAACATATCAGGAAAAAGCGTTAATACGTTAATCTTCATTACGTAACCCTTCCAAAAGTTCTACATAAATCTTTTTATGTGCAACATCTATTTTCTTAACTACTTTGTCAATATAGGGAATTAAATATTCATTACCATTTTGTTCGGTAACTTCCCAAACGTCGTTTGCACCGGGAGTCTCAATACCAGTTATTTGACCCAGCTTAACCCCAGAATGATTATCTATCACTTCACAGCCTAAAATATCCCGATAATAATATGCACCATCTGGAAGTTCATGTTGATTTTGCTCACTAACAACTAAAGTTTCGCCGACCAATTTCTTAGCACTATCAATATCAGAGATCTCATTAAATTGAACTAGCCAAAATTGTTTAAAAGGCCTGCTGCTTTTAACCGTCAACTTTTTTTGTTGATTATCTTTTAAAGCTAATTCTTTTTTTGCAGCAAATCGTTCCTCCGGAAAATCTGTAATCAAAGCAACCTTTACTTCTCCCTTAAGACCATGTGTAGATAAAATACGCGCAACATCATAAAATTGCATAGTTTCTCCTAGTCAAAGAAAAAAGTTTGAAGCAGTCAACTTCAAACTTTTAACAAACGATTCACTATTTATTGAATTTTGAATCATGCAGTTTCTTCATTAAACCTGCACCTGAAAGAAGTGAACGTACAGTATCTGAAGGTTGTGCACCTTTCTTCAACCATTCAAAAATCTTGTCTTCGTCTAATTTCAATTCCTTAGGAACAGAAACTGGATTATAATACCCAACTTCTTCAATAAAACGACCATCACGTGGCATTCTGGAATCAGCGACAACTATTCTATAAAAAGGTTTTCTTTTGGCACCCATACGGCGCATACGAATTTTTACTGACATAAATTTATTTCCTCCTAAAAGTTACGTTAAATAATATAGCACTTATTTTTTAAGGTGTAAAGTGTTTTTACTTAACAGGTGATTTTTATGAATGGTATCTCTTGACCTTCATGCGCTTTTTCTTGTTTTTCTTGAATTTCTTACCCATGTGACGCATAGCCATCCGGCCCATTGGAGAATTCATTCCTGGCAAATTATCCATTCCCTTAAAATTACCCTTGGTAATTTTGCTCATCATATCGCGGGCCTGTTTAAATTGCTTAATCATTCTGTTGACTTCAACTACAGGTCGACCAGAACCTGCTGCAATTCTTCTTCTGCGGCTTGGATTAAGCAATTCTGGATTTTCTCGTTCTTCTTCTGTCATTGATGAAATAATTGCTTTCACATAAACAATTTGTTTTTTATCAAAGTTGACATTCTTAAGCTGGGGATTGTTTGCCATTCCCGGAATCATCTTGATCAGCTGGTCAAGTGGGCCCATTTTTTCAACTTGCTCAATCTGATCAACAAAGTCGTTGAAATCAAAAGTATTTTCTTTCATTTTTTCAGCAACTTCTTCAGCCTTTTTAGCATCATAATCCTGTTGGGCTTTTTCAATCAAAGTCAGCATGTCACCCATGCCCAGAATTCTAGAGGCCATCCGATCAGGATAGAATTGTTCCAGGTCGGTTAATTTTTCACCTTGACCGGTATAAATAATTGGCTTGCCGGTTACTGCTCTGATTGACAGTGCAGCACCACCACGGGTATCACCGTCAAGTTTGGTTAAAATTACGCCCGTAATATCCAAGCGGCTGTCAAAGCCCTTAGCCACATCAGTTGCAGCTTGACCGGTCATGGCATCTACTACCAGCAAAATATTGTCTGGTTGGGCGACTTCTTTAACGCGCTCAAGTTCTTCCATTAATGGTTCATCAATTTCCAAACGTCCAGCGGTATCAATAATGACATAATCATTTTTATTTTTATCGGCTTGACTCAAACCGTCTTTTACTATTTGCGCTACATCTTTTTGATCTTTTTCACTATAAACAGGAACTTTTAGCTGATCACCAATTTGTTGCAACTGGTCAACAGCAGCTGGACGATAAATATCGCCAGCAATTAACAGCGGTCTAGCTTTTTCTTTTTGTATTAACCTGTTGGCTAATTTACCGACTGTGGTAGTTTTACCTGTACCTTGTAAACCGACCATCATAATAATGGTAGGAATATGCTTAGATTTATTTAGAGAAACCGCACTTTCACCCATCATCTTGGTTAATTCATCATTAACGATCTTGATGACTTGCTGGCCCGGATTAAGACTTTCCTGAACTTCTTTTCCGAGAGCTTCTTGCTTTATTTTTTTGATAAAATCTTTAACAACTTTAAAGTTAACATCAGCTTCTAGTAATGCCAGTCTAATTTCCCGACTAGCACTATTGATGTCATCTTCTGATATTTTCCCTTTTCCTGTTAAATTCTTTAAGGCCTTTTGAATTCTTTCGCTTAAATTTTCAAATGCCATGGAATTACTCTCCCCTCAGTTGATTTATTAAATCAGTAGTTATTTGTAAAGCTTGGCTTGATTTGCTTTTTTTCAGTGCAACTACAACTTCAGTTAATTTATCTTCTATCATATTGTAGTCTCTTTGCATATGTAAATTGTCTTCGTAATTTTTTAACAATTTGCGACAGCGACGTAAATTGTCGTAAACTGCCTGACGTGAAACATGATGATTGCTAGCTATTTCTCCTAAGGACAGGTCATTATAATAATAATCTTCAAAATAACTCTTCTGACTCTTAGTTAAAAGACCACCATAATAGGCGTATAAATCACCCAATATTTCATTTTTTTCGAGATCATCCATTACCCTCACCTTGAACAAGTATAGCAAAAATGTCGAAAAATGACGATCTTGAAAACCAAAATTTTACTTAAGGTCTGCCGCAATTTCTTGCTTTTTGAAGCCAAAATCTGTATCATTAATTTAATTAATTTTTAGGAATTTTATTATCTCTCATGGAGACCAACAATTCTTTGAAATTATAAATCTAGGCGGTACACGAATATTTGTAATTTTGTACCGTCTTTTATTTTAATAACAGCCATTTTTTCAAAAGTATTTTAAACCGTTAAATGACACTGGTTGTTTAAGCCAATTAATCATTAAACAAGTTCGCACTTTAGTCGATATTCGTGTGAACTTTTTAAATGTAAAAAGTACTTTTAAAATGACTAAAAAATTTATTCTTAAGGAGCAATTCAGAGTGAATTTATGGAAATTGATGAACCGGAAAGAAGATCCTGGAATATATCAGGAAAAAGACGGTCATTTAGTTAGAACTCTTAGGGTTCGTGATTTTTTGGCACTAGGTGTTGGTACCATTGTTTCAACTTCAATCTTCACCTTGCCTGGTGAAGTAGCGGCATTACACACAGGACCAGCAGTCGCAATATCCTGTGTAGTCGCTTCAATAGTAGCTGGTATGGTGGCCTTTGCCTATGCAGAGATGGCAGCTGCAATGCCTTTTGCTGGTTCTGTTTATTCTTGGATCAACGTTATTTTTGGCGAGTTTTGGGGCTGGTTCTCTGGCTGGGCTCTTTTAGCCGAATACTTAATTGGCATGGCTTTTATAAGTTCCGGTCTGTCAGCAAACCTACGGGCATTAATAGCTCCTTTAGGTTGGAAATTACCTGCGGCTTTAGCTAATCCTTTAGGTGTAAATGGGGGAATGTTTGACTTAGTTGCCCTTTTAGCAATTTTACTAGCAGCTTTTTTAGTCAGTTTTGGAGTATCTAAAGCTTCCCGAGTTGAGAATGTGCTGGTGGTGGTCAAAGTGCTGGCAATTTTGCTTTTTGTGTTTGTTGGTCTGACTGTAGTGAAAAAAACTAATTTTATTCCTTTTATACCTCACTATCGCCCAACAGCTCATGGACCTTTTGGTGGTTGGCAAGGAATTTATGCTGGTGTATCAATGATTTATATTTCATTTTTAGGCTTTGATACCATTGCTTCAAACTCAGCAGAAGCTATTAATCCGCAAAAGACCATGCCTCGAGGAATTATTGGTTCTTTATTAATTGCAGTAGTGCTATTTGTTGCTGTTAGCTTGGTGCTCGTGGGAATGGTGCCATACCAACAATATTTAAATTCCGCTGAACCTGTAGGATATGCTTTAAGGAAAACGGGCTTTGGCCATATTGCCACTATAGTTCAATCTGTTGCTATTTTAGGAATGTTTACTGCTTTGATTGGTCTCTGTATGGCAAGCTCTCGTTTGGTATATTCATTTGGCCGCGATGGCATGATTCCTAAAGGACTAGGTAAATTGAATAAAGATCATCGTCCTGCAAATTCTCTGTGGACTGTCGCGGTAATTGCAATTATCATATCAGCGTTTATTCCTTTTTCATTTTTAACACAGCTAGTTTCAGCAGGAACTCTAATTGCTTTCATGTTTGTTTCGCTAGGAATTTATCGCCTGCGTCCACGTGAGGGCAAAGACATTGCTGATCCGGCATTTAAAATGCCATGGTATCCTGTCTTGCCCTTATTGGCATTCTTGGGGTCCCTTGCTGTATTTTGGGGATTAGATATGCAAGCTAAGAAATACATGCTAATTTGGTCTCTAATCGGCATTATAATTTACTTGCTTTATGGTATTCGTCATTCAGCCATGAATAAAAAAATTAAGTAACTGACATTAACCACGTAACAAAAAAGTCTGGAAATTTTCCAGACTTTTTTAATACAATTAAATTTACAGATTTTCATCCATATTAAAAGTTAATTTTGACATATTGATTGAATCAATCATCATCTGTGCCCATAATTTTTCTGACCGTTTTCTAGTATAAGCAACTGTTTCTTGATTGGCCTTGGTCAAATATGAAGTCAATTCTGCACCTGTTTTGCCTTGAGCTTGAGCAATGACATCTTCTACACGTCTGCAATAGTATTGGTTAAGCTCATTTAAATAGTCAGTATCTAATTGCACAAATTGTGGGTAATGCGTTTCTACAAGTGCCGCAAGAGATTTGTAGTACCACCAAGCATCGCTAAGATTATACTCCATTGATGTGTTATTGTAAGACGGATCTGTATCGTTCATATTAGCAAAGAATGGTACAAAAGGCGTGAAGGTTGGTCCACCAATACAAAGCCACATTATTGCTGCTTTATCAGGGTCAACATCATTTCTAATCTGTAAAATGTGTGAATTTTGCGTTCTATTTAAACCTATTGGACGGAAACGATGTTTCTCTTCTTCCGTGCCTTTACCAAAAGGATCATAGGGAGTGTTTTGGTAATGACTACCAAGCACAAATTCAATGTCTTCTCTAGTTATTTTCTTAGCAGCTCGCCGAATGAAAGGTAAATCACCATCGGTAGGATCTTGTTCAATTTCGGGATTAAAATATTTTTGCCCGTACCAAACACGATTAGTATTATAAAACCTATCTTGTTCACTATAAGTACCAAAAATATGACGGAAATTCCATCCCTGATGATCAACATTTAAGTTGTGATCGGCAACAAATTCCTGAATGCCTTCGCTCCACATAAAGTTGTCTGAATCAGAAAAATCTACTTGTTCAATGGAAACCCGATTTGCAGCAATTGCATAAGCATCATCTGGAATACGTTGCGCTACCCAGTGATGACCTGTGACAATTTCCATATACCAGATCTCATCTTTGTCGCCAAAAAGAACTGAGTTACCTGCAGGTGAACCATATTTAGCGATCAGTTTGCCTAAATATTCAACTCCATTTCTAGCAGAATGAATATAAGGCAAAACAACTGACTGCATACAATCTTCATCAAGCCCATCTTTTACCAGTGGATCATATGCGAGTGCTCTCTCATTACCATAAGTTGATTCAGTACAAGACATTGCCACATTTTCTTGATTAATACCACTCTCATCGTAATAACCACGGTTTTTGTAATCAACATTTGGTACAGCTGGAACGGCCTGAGCATTTTCAGGTAAGTCTAATTCAAACTTATTCAACCAAGACTTAATTTTACGACCTGATTCATCTTTTGCAGCGGGTCTGATAATAAATTTTTGCGGTGTAATGGGACGAAAAGTGTCATCATTACGAGCAATCATGGTCGAACCGTCAACTGAAGCCTTTTTACCTACTAAAATTGTTGTACATGCACTATATTCTTTCATTAAATCTCAATATCTCCCTTTAAAAAATCTATTCTTAAATTAAATCATGAAATAGTCCGACAGCATAGTTTGCGGCATCAAAATCAGCCAAATCGCTAGCTTTTTCACCCAAACCAACTAATTTTACCGGCAATTTCATCTCATTTCTAATTGCTAAAACGACTCCGCCCTTTGATGAGCCATCCAATTTAGTCAATACCAATCCAGTTAATTTGGTAGTCTTATCAAAATCCTTAGCTTGAAGGAGTGCATTTTGACCAGTTGAGCCGTCTAAAACTAATAGAGTTTCTGTTGGCTCTTCTGGTGCTTGCTTTTTAATTGTCCGTTCAATTTTTTCCAGCTCATTCATTAAATTCTTTTTATTTTGTAAACGACCAGCAGTATCCACTAATAAATAATCATAATTTTCTTTAAGGGCCTTATCAGTCGCATCATAAACCACTGAAGCAGGGTCAGCTTGTTCTTTTCCAGTTACTACTGGAACACCGACTCTTTCGCCCCATTCTGATAATTGTTCAACTGCACCAGCTCTGAAAGTATCTGCTGCTGCTAAAAGAACTGACTTTCCTTCATCTTTAAATCTTTTAGCCAATTTTCCGATTGTTGTGGTTTTGCCCGCGCCATTTACACCTACAAAAAGATAAATATTCGGCTTGCCATCGTTATGAGACTTTAATTTTTCATTTTCGGAATTACCACTTTGGTCATAAAGATTAACTAATTTTTCAACAATAACTTTTTTCAAATCATCTCGCGACTTGGCTTTCTGCAATTTTGCTTCATCTCGCAGTTCGTCAGTCAATTCTTCGGCAGTCTCGTAACCGACATCTGATTCAATTAGCAGCTCTTCCAAGTCATCAAAGAAATCTTCGTCAACAGTCCTGAACTGGGCAAAAAAGCGATTTAATCGAGCCCCAAAGCCCTGATTAGTTTTCTCTAAACCTTTTTCATATAATTCAGTTTCATTTTGCTTTTCGTTATCAGGCTCATCCTCAGTTTCTTGCTCTAAAGATTCTTCTTCCTGAAAAGCTGTCGAATTATCGTTTTCTGATTCATTCTTTTCTGAAGTTTGTTTTTCCTCAGAGGTTATCTCTTCCTTGTTTTTTAGCTCCTCAGAAGATTCTTGTTGCTCTTTTTCTGATTGATTCTGTGAATCATCAGTAGCTTTACTATTTTCTTCACCAAATAAAGATTTTTTTATCTTATCAAATAAACCCACTGTTATTTCACCTCATTTTTTAATTCTTTTAATGACACTGACAATACTTGCGATACGCCTGATTCTTGCATAACAACACCATAAAGTTGGTCTGCTTTTTCCATTGTTCCTCTTCTATGCGTTATTACAATAAATTGTGTATGCATATCATATTCTTCTAAGAAATGTGCAAAGCGCGTGACGTTTGCATCATCAAGCGCTGCCTCCACTTCATCCAGTACACAAAATGGTACCGGTTTGACTTTGAGCATAGCAAAAAGCAATGTAATTGCTGTCAGTGCCCTTTCTCCACCTGATAACAAACTTAGTTTTTGCAACTTTTTACCCGGTGGTTGAGCAATAATTTCAACTCCTGTGTTCAATAAATCTTCAGGATTAGTCAAAACTAATTTGGCACTGCCACCTCCGAAAACCACCGGAAACAATTCAGTAAAACTATGGGCTATCTCAGTAAAAGTTTTACTAAAGCGACTACATACTTCTTGATCAAGTTCCGACATCGATTTTTCTAAATTGTCTCGACCCTTTAACAAATCGTTTTGTTGTGCATTAAGGAAGTCGTAACGTTTTTTAACATTTTCATATTCTTCAATTGACTTCAGATTAACTGGACCAATGTCCGCAATAGACATGCGATGCAGTTTCACATTCTTCTGAAGTTGTGTCCTATTGGCCTCATTATTTTCTGTTTCCGCTTGATTCAATGCGGCCTCATATGTTAGCGAATATTCCGTATTCAAAGTATCTAAACGTTGATCTATTTGGCTATTCAACTGTGCTATTTTCACAGAAAAATCTTTTTGTTCAGCAGCAGCATCTTTACGAAGTTCATAATTACGACTCGCTACCTGATCAAGTTGGTTAATTTTAGCATCGTAATGCCCTAATTTAGAACTTAAAGTATTAAGCTGTTCCTGCAAATTTTTCTTTTTTGCAATGCCCTCTTTATTTTCGTGTTCAAAATTCATCTTCTTTTCGTCACCGAGCACATCTTTTTCATCAAGTTCCTTCAACTTTTGGGACAAAGTACTAATCTGATTTTGATGCTGCTTTGATTCATTCTTTTTATCGGATTTTTGCTTTGAAACGTTCTCCAACTTATTAGCATAAACTGCTATTTGCGGATCAAGTTCGCTTAACTTTTCCTGAACCTCTTGATTCAACTCTGAAAAGTTCTTAATACGTAATTGCAATTCACTAATATCCTGTTTTTGCTGAAGTATTTTCTCCTGCAGTTCTTCCTTCTTTTTTGCGGCAGACTTAATCTTGTTCTTAGTTTCAGCAATTTCCTGGTTGCGTTCTTGCTTTTGTTGTTCAAACAAACTATTCGCAGCCTTTAACCTGTTCACTTCTTTTTCTTGGTTTTGATACGAAAGAACCGCTTCACCTAATTCTTGTTTAAGATTTTGAAATTTCGATCTCACATCATTCAACTGCTGAGTTGAAACTTCATTCTTGCTTACAGCATCAGCTAACTGAGATTGTTCATTCTTAATTTTTGCTTTTAAATCATTAATATTTTGTCTTAATTGCCTCAGTTCAGCAGTTGTTTGAAGTGGAGAATTGCTTTTTTGATTACGCACTCCTCCTGTCATTGAACCACCAGGTGAAATAACATCTCCGTCAAGAGTTACAATACGATAGCGAGAAATTCTCTGTCTTATCTTCATAGCATTGCTTATTGTGTCAACTATTATAGTATTTCCAAGGAGATAATTAATTGCAGGCGCAATATCTTGATTAGGTAAACTTTTAACTATTTCGCTTGCAATACCTTGAAATCCGGAAAAAGAAGAAATTGTATTGATAGTTGAAGTTGGTATTGTATATTCTCTTAAACCGTCAAGAGGAAGAAAAGTAGCACGGCCCGCATGGTTTTCTTTTAATTTATTAATAGCATCCCGAGCATCCAATTTTGATTTAGTGACTAAATCCTGAACCCCATTCCCTAATGCTGTAGCCATTGCAGCTTCATATTTGGCAGGAAAGGTAACTAATTCTCCCACTGCTCCAACTACTCCAGGATAAGCGGAAATATTATTTAAAACATTTTTGACTCCGTAAAAATAACCTTCATGACGTTTGCGTATATTCTCCAGAGCATCATAACGCGCATTTAATTGACTAAAACGTTGTTTTTTGGTCGCCAATGATTCTTGAAGAGATGACAAATTTTTTTGACTTAATTTTTGCTCCCTAATGAGATCTGCAATCTTCTGCTTTTCAACCTGACAGTTTTCTTTAAGTGACCTACCTTCAGATTTAAGTCGTTTAAGCTCAGTAGTTTCATTTCTTAGTTCTTCAACAACATTTTCTGTTTGAAACTGGCTATTATCAGAAAGTTTTTTCAGTTCAGAATTCAAATAAACTATTTCATTATTATTAGAAGTTTGATCTTGCAACAACTGAATATAAGCTGAACGGAGCTGTTCTAATTTTCGGTTTAGCTGTTCAGGATTTTCTTTTAGCTGAGCGCAGAGTTTAGTTCTTTTATCATTTAACTTCTCTTGCTCACCCTTTAAATTCTTTTCTTTTTCAAGCAGATCAATCCTATCACTTTCAATTGCCGATAATTGCTTTTTTAAGTCACTCAATTCAGTTTCATATTCTTTTTTTGTGGCTGCGCTATATTGTTTAGATTGTTCCGCAACCTGCAAATTGGTATTAATTTCAGAAAGCTTTTTAGTCAAAGAAAGTAAATCATTTTGTACCTTATCTCTTTGACTATTTAAAGTTTGATATTCTTTTCTTTTGTTCGCCACAGCTGCTTGAGAATCTTTTACTTCTCGATCCAGCTTAGATAAAAGGCCTTGATTTTCATCGGCCTTTTCCTGTTCTTTTTCTTTTTGATTATCTAGATCCTGAATTTCAAATGCCAATAACGTTTTTAGTTCTCGATCCAAGCCTTTTTTCTGAAATTGATATTCTTTAGCTAAAGAACTTTGTTCATGAAGAGGTTCAATCCTCTGCTCTAGCTCTTTGACAAGATCGTTGATGCGCACTAAATTATCAGTTGTCTGTTCCAACTGAACCTTTGCTTCTTCTTTTTGTCTCTTAAAATGAAGTACACCTGCTGCTTCTTCAAATAGTGAACGCCGTTCTTCCGGATGAGAATTTAATATCTGATCCACCCGGCCTTGGGAAATAATTGCTAAACTGTCCTGTGAAATTCCAGAATCCAAAAATAGAGCACGCACATCACGTTGTCTGACACTCTTTTTGTTAATTAAATACTCATTATCTCCCGACCTTAAAATCCGCCTAGTAACAATTACCTGGTCTTCCTTAAAGTTGAGTTCATGCTTTTCATTGTTAAAAATGAGAGAAACTTCTGCATGATTTGCCGGTTTGCGGAATTCACTCCCAGCAAAAATAACATCTTTCATGTTTGAACCACGTAAAGATTTAGCACTGGATTCGCCCATGACCCATCTGATTGCTTCAGTAATATTACTCTTACCACTACCATTGGGACCAACTATGCCAGTAATACCAGTGTCAAATTTAATTGTAGTTTTTTCGGCAAAGGATTTAAAGCCGTCAATTATCAGTTCTGTTAGTGGCACATACTCATCTCCCTAATTGAGCTTACTTAGAGCTGTTTTTGCAGCTTCTTGTTCAGCGGCTTTTTTATTATGACCCTGTCCCTTAGACAATACTTTTCCATTAACAACCAGCTGTACAATAAAACTAGAAGGCAGTTGTTCTTCTTTTAAAACTTCATATTCGATCTTAACCGGCCCATCTTTTTGCAATAATTCTTGTAAGTCTGTTTTGTAATCCCTTGACGCATCGAATTTGCCAGCATCAATTAACGGGTATACTGTTAAACTTAAAAAATGCTCGACTGCTTCCATGCCTTGATCAAGAAAAAGCGCACCGTTGAATGCCTCAAAAACGTCTTCTAAAAGAGTCTTACGAGAACGTGCACCTGCTTTTTCCTCACCATGACCTAGATTAATCTCAGCCGGAAAACCAAATTTTTGAGCAAATTCTGCAAATCCTTCAGTATCAACGATATTTGACCGCATTCTAGTTAATTCACCTTCATTAAGATTTCTAAAATTACGGTAGAGGTAATCAGAAATTGCTAATTCCAAAACTGCATCCCCTAAAAACTCCAGCTTTTCGTAATCCCGAACACCATCTTCAGGATGTTCATTGGCATAAGAAGAATGAGTAAAAGCTTCTTCTAATAATTTGGGATTATTAAATTTAATTTTGTATTTTGTATCTAATCGTTTAATGAATTTGGTACTAACCATTTCTTCAACTCCTTAACAATCTAAATTATACCAGTTTTTACCATTAAAAAAGAAAACTATTGTCCTCAAATGACAATAGTTTTCTAATCTACTTAATTAAATAACTTTTATTTAGCGTAAGCAACTTTGTACCATAATTGGTGTCCGTTGTTTGTCTGTGATGGCTTCAGTGAGTACCCGGTAATTTGATTATTAACCGCATCAATTCTGTATGCATTAGTAGTAGGTACTACATATGCTTGATCAATCATATATTTCTGCCATTCATGGAATTTTTGAACGCGGTACTTATGATCAAAGGCTTTTTGTGAATCCATCTCTTGAATAAGTTTAGTATTTTCAGGAGTTACAAAACGTGAATAGTTAGACATTGTTCCTTCACTATACATTTGTTCCTGAGAAGGCTCGGTGGACAAATTCCAACCTGCCAAAAACAGATCAACTTTTGGATCGTCATTTTGAACTTTATCATAGAATGAGTTGAATTCAGTCAAGCGTCCACCAACAAGTTTAACATTCAAGCCAATCTTGTTCCATTGTTGAATATAGTTTTGGATAATTGGTTGTTGAATGGCGTTACCTGACATAGCCAAAAGATTTATTGTTAAAGGCTTACCGTTTGGATTAGTACGCCATTTACCTTTCTTTTTATAGCCAGCCTTGTCTAAAATTTGATTGGCCTTCTTAATGTTATAAGTGTAACCTTTGGCGCTTTTATCGAAATAATCACCAAATGGTGCCGGAATCAATGTAGGAATTTGGAAACTTAAGCCGTCTGTATAATGCTTATATACAGCATCAGTATTCATAGCGTAAGCCATTGCTTGACGTAACGACTTATTACCCATTTTAGCATGAGGATTCATCACATTCTTTGACTTCTTAGTATCCCATTTACCTACCTTGAAGGCCAGGTAACTATATGCTAAAGGAATCTGGGCAATAAAATTAACTTTCTTAGTATCCTTCACTTGTTTCCATTGACTATTAGTAACGCGGGTAATATCAAACTTATGGCTCTTAATCGCTTGTGAAGCAGAGTTTGGAGATACTACTTGGTAGACAATCTTATCTAATTTTGGTTTACCACGCCAGTAATATTTGTTTGGAACCCAAGTTACAGACTGACCACGGACCACATTTTTAACTTGGTATGGGCCAAAGAACAGTGGCTTCTTTCTAATCTCATCAGAAGACTCCAGCTTAGCAAAAGGAATATTCTTCAAATAGTGGTATGGAGCTGCCATTTCCCAAATATAGCCGTTACCACTATAGTACATACCTGGTTTTAATTCTTTGCAATGCAACACCGCAACACGTCCATTAGGACCATCTGGCATTTCAATCCCAGAAATAGTCTTGGACTTACCTTCATGGTAATCAGCCATTCCGTTAATAATATTAAATTGAGTCGCGTATCTTTGTGATTTAGTTGCCTTGTTAGCAATAATTTCATACGCAAATTCAACGTCTTTGGCAGTAACTTGTTTGCCATCGGACCATTTTACGCCCTTTTTAATAGTAATAGTTGCTGTTTTAGCTTTACGATCCAATTTTAAAGTAGCCGGACCTTTATCATTGATCTTATAGTGATCGTCAGTATCAAATAATGATTCTTGTCCTGGACTGGTAACATCAGCACTTGGTTGATCCATTTGCAGCTCTTCATTAAAGACACCAGTAAATGGCGTATTAGTAACTTCTGCCACCTTTAGCGTACCACCTTGTTTAGCGGTTTTTACGGGAGTCTGAATTGGGAATTTACTTGCTGTTTTTGCACCTTCATTACTCTTGGTGTTACTCTTACCACAAGCTACTAAAGTCAAGGTTGCAGCAGTTAAAACTCCTACCGAACCTATTAGTTTACCTTTTTTCATAACACAATATTCTCCTTCTCCAACATCATTTATAATTTTGGAAGCAAGTTAATAACTAAATGTTAACACTTAAAATTAAAAATGCAATAGTTTTACTAATAAAATGTTAATTTTGCTTTATTAAAATCAAGAGATGTGTACAAGGCCATAAATAATAATAATCTGAATTTTATTTAATATAACCGACTTTGTACCATATTGGGTGACCGTTATTTGTTTCAGAAGGTTTTAGTGATAAACCAGTTAACTTATTATTAACCGCTTTAATTTTATATGCATTAAAAACAGGTATAACATAAGCCTGATCAAACATATACTGTTGCCATTCATGAAATTTTTCAACACGATATTTATGGTTGAATGCTTTAGCAGAATCAATCTCTTTAATCAATTTGTTATTTTCAGGAGTAACAAATCTGGTATAGTTCGCCGGTCCACCTTCACTATATAATCCATTGGGTGATGGTTCCGTAGAAAGACCCCAAGCACCTAGAAACATATCTACTTGAGGATTATCGTTTTGAACTTTATCATAAAATGAGTTACGTTCTGTCAACCGGCCATTTAGAAGACCTACATTTAGCCCAATTTTATGCCACTGCTGCAAGTAATTTTGGATAATGGGTCCTTGTGTAGCATCACCCGACATAGCTAAAAAGTTGATTTTTAAAGGCTTACCATTGGGTTGAACGCGCCATTTGCCTTTTTTCTTATAGCCAGCCTTATCTAAAAGTTCATTAGCCTTTTTTAAGTTATATGAAAATCCTTTAACATTTTTATTATATACATCACCATATTGCTTTGGAATTAATGTTGGAATCCGGAAACTTAAATTATTATTGTAGCGTTTATTGACATCCTCTACATTCATGGCATACCCAATAGCTTGCCTTAAGGCTTTATTATTCATTTTACTATGAGGATTCATAACATTTTTACCTTTTTTAGCATCAAACTTGCCGACTTTAAACCCTAGGTATGAGTAATATAAAGGAATTTCAGCAATAAACCTCACATCTTTAGTATCTTTTACTTGTTTCCACTGAGCATTAATAACTTGGGCAATATCAAACTTATGTGATTTGATTGCCTGAGAAGTTGAATTGGGAGAAACAACTTGGTAAATAATTTTATCCAGTTTTGGTTTGCCTTGCCAATAGTATTTGTTTGGTACCCATGTAGCTGACTGTCCACGAACTAGTTTATCTAACTTATAAGGACCAAAATACATTGGTCTTTTTCTAACTTTATCTGAGGATTCGAGTTTACTAAAAGGTACATCCTTTAAATAGTGATAGGGTGAAGCTGATTCCCAATAATAGTCATTACCACTAAAGGCCATTCCTGGTGTCATATAGGAAAAATGCAAGATCATTTTGCGACCATTATCACCATCCGGCAATTCAATTCCTGAGATTTTTTTGGCTTTACCCTCATGATATTCCTTCATTCCTTTTAAAACTTCCATTTTAGTAGAATATCTTTGAGCTTTAGTATTTTTATTAGCCAATATTTCATAAGGATATGCCATATCTTTAGCAACTACTTGCTTGCCGTCTGACCACTTAACACCCTTTTTGATTGTAATAGTTATAGTTTTGTTTTTTTGATCCAGCCTCATTGTTGCTGGGCCCTTATCATTTATTTTGTAGTTATCATCCGTATAAAACAAAGATTCTTCACCTGGCGATGCAACATCTGCATCAGTCGCAGTTACGCTTAATTCATCAGTAAATATTCCTGTAAAAGGCGTATCTGTTTCAACGGCAACTCTAACAGTTCCTCCTTGCTTTGTTTGCTTTTTTGGCAAAGCATTGGGAAATCTACTTGCTTCCTTCGAACTGTCCTCATTATTACTTTTATTTCCTTTATTACAACCAACCAGAGCCATGGCACATGTAGCTATAATACCGATGGAGCATAAAAAATTTTTTTCTTTCATCATTCTTCTCTCCTTACAAAAGTACAAACACGATTTAAAACTTAAATCAAATAATAACAAAAAAGATTAGAAAAACAATAGTTTTATTAATTCTTAATTAAAGTTTTCTACAAAATCATATTATTTTATTAGCAAAAATACAAAAAACATGTTTAAGAAAATTGATGGCCTCTATAATTTATCCTGTTGATGACTTATCTATGTGGTAAGCTGTTAATGGGTTTTTTATTGCATAAAAAAAGGAGGACATTTTCATCTTGCTTCGTGTAATAAAATATTAACTTCACCCAATATTTTTTTATAGAAGGTTTGAATTATGTCCTCTCTCGATAATTATATTAAATTTGCGCTTGATATTAAAGATCAAAACATTGTTTTTGAAGATTATTTCTTGCGCCTGGTTAACGGCCATAAGCAAAAAGTTTACCAAGCTGTCTTATTGCAGCCCAGCTGTCCTTTCTGTGGCTCGCAGGTTGCGGACACAATGGCCGCTTGAAAACCGAAATCCGCTATCCTGCTGCCAATGCCAGTCAGCCATTCATTATTAGGCTTTTTAAGCAGCGAGTCTGGTGTCGCACCTGCAATAAGCGCTCAATGGCTTAATTACACCTGGTAGACGAAGGCATACTTCTTCAGTGTGAAAGCTCACTAATATCTACAATCTGCTAACCAGGATTAGGTTGGCAGAAAACAAGGTGAAAGAAAAAAACCAAGCAGTTTATTAGCTGCTTGATTCTACTCATTTAATCTCTATCAATAGGATTTGACAAATAGCTATAAAAGTATGAAGTGACCGCTAAACTTAGAACAAACTTGGGTGTCACTTCAGTATCATCATGCTTCTATCTGCTTCCTACTTTAGTATGTTTGATAAAGAGCCATTTTTGTTTTTATATAACAATTAATTAAAAATTTATTTTACTATTTTACAAATCCAATCTTGTACCACAATTGATGCCCATTAGAATTATCTGAAGGTTTAGTTGAATAACCTGTAACCTTATTATTTACTGCAATAACTTTATACGAATTATCCACAGGAACAACATATGCCTGCTTATTCATGTATTCCTGCCATTCATGGAATTTGTTAACTCTATATGTGTGATCAAATGACTTTTGCGAATCTATTTCTTGCAAAAGCTTATTATTTTCTGGAGTCGCAAATCGGCTATAATTCATCTGTGAAGTCTCACCATAAAGTGACGCAGGTGATGGTTCGCTGGCCAAAGACCAAGCTGCCATAAACATATCTACTTGAGGATCATCGTGCTGTAACTTGTCATAAAAAGAATTAAATTCTGTTAATCTTCCTCCAACTAATTTCACTTTTAGGCCAATCTTTTTCCACTGCTGAATATAGTTCTGCACAGTCGGTGATTGAATTGAACTCCCTGTCATTGCTAAAAATTTGATAGTTAGCGGCTTACCATTAGGTTGTACACGCCATTGACCTTGCTTTTTGTAACCAGCTTTATCTAAAATTTGATTGGCTTTTTTCAAATTATAAGTGTAACCTTTTGCTTTTTTATCGAAATAGTCTCCAAATTGTGCTGGAATTAAAGTTGGAACCCTAAAACTCAAACCTGCAGTATAGTGCTGATCAACCTCATCAATATTTATGGCATAAGACATTGCTTGACGAAGTGCTTGATTATTCATTTTTGCTTCAGAATTCATCACATTTTTGCCGGCCTTGGCATCCCATTTTCCAACTCTAAAGCCAATATAGTGATAACCTAGAGGAATTTGGGCAACAAAATTAACACCTTTAGTATCCTTAACTTCGTTCCATTGAGAATTAACTACCTGAGCTATATCAAATTTATGACTTTTAATTGCTTGTGAAATTGAATTCTGTGAGATTACTTGTGAAACCACTTTATCCAACTTAGGTTGGCCACGCCAATAATATTTATTTGGAATCCAAGTTACCGACTGACCACGAACTATTTTCTGAACTTTGTATGGGCCGAAATACAATGGCTTTTTTCTAATTTGATCTGAAGATTGCAATTTTGCAAATGGAATATCTTTTAAATAATGATATGGCGCTGCGTATTCCCAATAATAACCATTACCACTATATACCATGCCCGGCTTCATCTCTTTAAAATGCAGAATGACAGTCAGTCCATTTGGACCTTCTGGCATTTCTATTCCCGAAATTGTTTTTGACTTGCCATTATGATATTCTTTCATTCCGACAATTTCTTCAAATTGATTACTGTATCGTTGTGCTTTGCTTTCCTTATTAGCCAAAATTTCATAAGGATATTCTATATCCTTAGCATTGACTTGCTTTCCATCAGACCACTTCACACCCTTTTTTATTTTAATCGTAATTGTTTTAGCATTTCGATTGAGTTTCATTGTAGCTGGACCCTTATTAGTGATTTTATAGTTATCATCAGTATCAAATAATTCTTCCTCTCCCGGTTCAGCAACCGAACTATCAATAGCTGTAGTTGATAATTCGTCAGAAAAAATTCCAGTAAAAGGTGTATCTGTCATAATTGCATACTTTAAAGTCCCGCCCTTTTTGGTATTTTTTACTGGAACAGATTGAGGAAATTTACTTGCAGTTTTAGCATTTTCATTCTTACCAGTGTTATTACCTTTGCCACATGCTGCTAAAGTTAGTGCAACAGTTGAGACGATACTGGCAGAATATAAAAATTTTGTTTTATTCATGTTTTAATTCATACTCCAATCTTTTATTGAATAAACTCTAAATTCTTGGAATAAGCTAACAAACATATTCTAGCATAGAAAAAAATGTTATCAAAAAATATCATAATAGTTTAATAAGCTTATAATAATAATTTTTAATTTAAAAGAGCTTTGTCTCTTTAGACAAAGCTCTTTGTATTCTAATATTGAATTAATTCTCACGTTGTCTGGCATCACCAGCACGCTGTAGGGCACGACCAACGTAATTTATACTTAGCGAAATTGCTAACAGTAAAATTGTAGCCGGAAGCCATAGCCAGGGACGACTTACTACGTTTACAGGATCATTGGCAAAACCAATTAAAGTACCTAATGATGGAACTGTTGCTGGTAAACCATAGCCAATGTAAGATAACGTAGTTTCAATACCAATATTACCAGCAATAGTTAATACAACATCAATAATAATCATTGAGGTAATATTTGGTAAAACTTCACGAAACATAATTTTCAGGTCTGAAGAACCTGAAGTTTTGGAAGCCAAAACATAATCTCTTTCTCTTTGAGATAGTATGAAGGCCCTAAAGTACCTTGCAGTTTTGGGCCACCCAAATAGTGAAATAATCCAAATTAAACTAATAGGATTGTAGTTCGGAATAACAGAAACTAAAACAATTTCAATTGGGAAAGTTGGCAATACCTGAACAAAATCTACTATTCTCATTATTATGGCGTCAATGTTACCACCGTAATATCCAGATACTAGACCCACAAGTAAACCAACAGTTTCACAAACTACGGTTACCCCTAAACCAATCAAAATGGAATTTCGTCCACCCATTATTAGTAACTTGACGATATCACGTCCACCATCGTCAGTTCCTAAGATATGGCCAGCAGTTCCCCATGGATTGTAGGCTTCTACTATATTTGTTTCAGTTACCTGAGCAGAATTTAAAAATAAGGAGCCTACCATGGTAAACAGCAATATTAGAACTATTACAACAAAAGCAGTTAATGCCACCTTATCTTTTACAATTTCTCTAATAATTACTTTAAAACTTGATTCAGGAGAAGAAACATTTTTCTTTTTATCTTTCAAATTAGTCTTAATTTCTTTCTTGTCGGACATATTTTCTCCTCCCTTTATTTAATTCTGATCCTTGGATCAATTATACTCATGATAATATCAGAAAGTAGATTACCTAATAGTGTTAAAATACCAAAAATTAATATTAAGGCAGTCAAAGTTGTGTAATCACGCTGACCAATAGAATCTAAAAATAACTTACCCATTCCAGGATAACTAAAAACTGATTCAACAATCATCGAGCCACTTAAAAGTCCAGTAATGACTGTACCGAAAGAAGAGGCAATTGGTAAAAGGGAATTACGTAAAATGTGTTTATTGAATACAACTTTTTCCGGCACACCCTTACTATGTGCTGTACGAACATAATCCTCAACCTTATTATCAACTATTCCCGTTCTTAAATATTGCACAATTGATGTAGTGGTAATTAATCCCACTAGGATAGCAGGTAGAATAATGTGATAAAGTTGGCTTCCTAAAGTTCCCCAAAAACCAGAGGCACCTGGTGAAACAGAGCCAGAAATAGGGAACCAGCCCAAAGTAAAGCCAAATAACCAGATTCCTAGTATATAAAATACAAATGGCGGAATAGCGAAAGTAACATAATTAAAAATCTGAACTGCTTGATCTTGCCATTCATCTTGGTGACGACCTGCTGTTACTCCCATAGGAATAGAAATAGCATAGCAGATAGCCGTAGATAATAATGATAACCAGAAAGTATTAACAGCACGATCGGCAATTAAAGAAGTAACAGGCACATGCTGGATATAACTTGTACCCAGGTCTCCTTTAAACAGGTTTCCTACCCAGCGTGCATATTGAACTGGTGCAGGATCATATAAACCAGCCGCTCTTTTTAAAGCTTCAAGTTGCTTAGGATCAGTATTTGGATTAATTTGTCCAGTGAAAGGATCACCTGGCATCATCTTAGCCAAGAAAAATACCAAAATACTCAAGATAATAATTTGCGGGATCATAATTAAAATTCGTCTGAGAACTGTTTTCCACATGATTATGCCCCCTCCTTTTCATTTATCTTCTCTTCGTTCAATTCTTTTTTCGGTAAAGCTACTAAATGTTTGCCAGAAACTTGTTGCAAAGGAAATACACGACCATCCTTGTCATACCATTTGCTTTGATCATTTTGAAATTCTTTCTCAACTTCTTGTCGGTGTTTTTTATGCTCATCACGATGTTCAACATCAACTTGCGGTATAGCAGAGAGCAATCTCTTAGTATAAATATGTATTGGATGCTCATAAATATCTTCTCTTGAGCCTATTTCGACTAAACGTCCTCGGTGCATAATAGCTAAGTTTTCAGACATATGCTTTACTACACCTAAGTCATGAGAAATAAACAAATAAGCAATATTATATTTCTGTTGTATATGCTTCATAAAGTTTAAAACCTGAGCTTGCACAGACAAATCCAAAGCACTAGTAGGTTCATCAGCAACAATTAAACGAGGATTAGTTGCAACCGCACGAGCTACGCCAATTCTTTGTCTCTGTCCCCCAGAAAATTCATGAGGGTATTTGTAAATTGAATCACTAGGCATACCTACGATATCCAGTAATTCTTGAACACGATCACGTTCTTGGTCTGTGGTTAAATTTTCGAAATTTCGAATAGGTTCAGCAATAATGTCTTCGATTCGTTTTCTCGGGTTTAAACTCGACATTGAATCTTGAAAAATCATTTGGACATCTTTATTGTAGTTTAGTTTGCGTCGATTTCTAGATTTGGTAATATCAACACCCTTGTAAAGGATACTACCACTAGTCACAGGCTCAACACCAACAATGGCCTTACCAGTAGTTGACTTGCCTGATCCAGATTCACCAATTAAACCATAGGTTTCACCTTCATTAATAGTAATACTAATATCGTCAACTGCTCTGACATAGTCAGTAATCCGGTTCCAAAAACCTGTTCGTATGGGATAATGAACTTTTAAGTTTTTTACTTGTATGATTTCTTTAGCCATAAACTACTCCCCACCTACTTCATCTTGAAAGTGGAACGTCTTCCAGCAAGTACATCTTACCCAGTGACCAGGCTCAACTTCATGCATTACTGGGTTCTCTTCATGAGCACTGGCAGGAATCCATGGAATTCTAGCAGCAAATCTGTCGCCTTTTCTAGGCATATTTTGCAATGATGGAACCGTTCCTTGAATAACGTGCAAATCTTCTTCCTCATCTTCAGATTGAGGCATTGAATTTAACAAGGAGCGAGTGTATGGGTGCAGTGGATGCTCAAAGACAGTTTTTACATCGGCTTTTTCTACTATCTGCCCACCATACATAACTGCAACTTGATCAGCAGTTTCAGCAACTACCCCTAAATCGTGAGTAATCAAAATAATACCAGATTGGGATTGCTTTTGAATATCTTCAAGCAGATCCAAAATTTGAGCTTGAATAGTAACATCCAAAGCGGTAGTAGGCTCATCTGCAATGATAATTTCGGGCTTACATGCAATTGCCATAGCAATCACGACCCTTTGTCTTAATCCCCCTGATAGCTCAAAAGGATACATTCGAAAAGTTTCTTCTGGTTTTGGCATACCTACTTGATTGAATAATTCAATCACACGATTATAACGCTCTTTTTCATTCATATCTGTATGATAATAAAGCGTTTCAGCTACCTGATCGCCAACACGCATCAGCGGATTTAAACTAGCCAATGGATCCTGAAAGATCATGCCAATTTTATTTCCACGTATTTTGTTAAACAAGTTTTCATTCAATCCGACTAAATTTAACTCATCATATAGAATATCACCAGTTACTTTTGTATTTTTATGGTCGTACAAGCCGATAATACTCGATGCAATTGTACTCTTACCACAACCAGATTCACCTACGATGGATAAAATTTCATTTCGCTTCAACGTTAAATTAATATCATCTGCAGCATCATAAAACTTTCCATGTAAACGATATGCAGTATGCAAATGCTGGATATCTAGCAAGAGATCACTTTGTTTTTCCAAAGGTCATTTCCCCTCTCAAATCTTCAATGAATTTATTAAAGATATTTAATAAATTTATTTAATTTCTAATTATAACCGTGAAACATTTTGTATGCAAATTAATAATGAATATTTTTTAGTTATTTTTGGTGATCCGCTACATAAATAACTGCATCACCAACTGTCTTAATTTTTTCCGCATCTTCATCAGAAATCTCGGCGCCGAATTCATCTTCTAGTTGTAAAATGAATTCCACTAAGTCAATGGAATCAGCGTCCAAATCACTTTTGAAATTAGTTTCATCGGTTATCTTTTCTTTTTCAACTTCAAAATTATCTGCTAGTATATCTCGAATTTTAGTAAAAATTTCTTCTTTACTCATAGTTTTACCTCTTATTTTCAACAGCAAACTCTACCTTAAAATTATCAATTATTTTTTCCTGTAAAATTTTATCAATTTGTTTAATCGTAAAATAAACAGCACGTTGACCTGAGCGACCATGTGTTTTGACTACGGGAGCATTGACTCCGAGTAAAACTGCACCACCATATTTATCAACATCAAATTTTGAAACTAAACCTTTTAAAGCTTTTTTGATCATTAATGCGCCTAATTTAACAAAAAGGCCGTTATTAAGCAAGTTTTCCTTCAATAGATGAATCAAAACACCTGAGGTTCCTTCAATGTTTTTTAAAACTGCATTACCAGTAAAACCATCTGTTGCAATCACATCAGCTTTACCATCTAATAATTCATTTCCTTCAATATTACCTATAAAATTAACTTTGCTTTCTAATAACAGCTGGTAGGCTTTTTGATGAACATCATCACCTTTATCGCTTTCGGACCCATTATTAAGAAGACCAACTCGCGGATTTTTAATTCCCCGCACTTTTTCTGCATAATACGAAGCCATTTTAGCCCAAGCAAGCAGATATTCCGGTTTACTTTTGGCATTAGCACCAACATCAATCATATTAAATCCATCATCTGAATTTTTTACTGGGAGAGTTGGCATGAACCCAGGGCGGGCTACTCCTTTAATGCGTCCTATAATAAATATACCACAAGCTAAGATGGCGCCTGTGTTACCTAATGAAAAAAGTGCATCTGCCTTGCCCTGCTTCACATATTGTGCGGCCACGACAAGTGACGAATCTTTTTTAGATCTAATGGCCTTGACTGGCTCATCTTCATCCAAAATAATTTCAGAAGTATTAACTACTTCTATATGACTGCTATCACTACCCAATAATTTTTTTATTCTTTTTTGGTCACCAAAAAGTACGAATTTTGTTTCCGGTAACTCTTTTTTGGCCCTTAAGACTGCTTGAATAATTGCCTCAGGCGCATTTTCTCCACCCATAGCATCAATAGCAATAGTTCTCATTGTATCCTCAACCTTTACTATGTTCTCTTTTGCTGTAATTGTTTATATTCTAACACTTCTTTTAAAGTTTTATTTTCTGAATTTTGCAAGAATGGATCATTTTTGATTAATTTTCTGGCCTCTTTTTGTGCTACTACCATAGTATCGTAGTTGTTAACTACGTCACCAACCTGAAATTCGGGTAAACCAGATTGTGCCTTACCAAAAAGATCTCCTTCTCCCCTCATCTTTAGGTCTTCTTCAGCCAATTTAAAACCGTCTGTTGTTGATGCCACGATTTTCATACGGGCTTTACCTGCCTGTGTGTTAGGATCAGCCAAAAATATGCAATAACTCTGAGTTTTTCCTCTGCCTATTCGCCCTCTTAACTGATGAAGCTGACTAATTCCAAAACGATCAGCATTATAAATCACCATCATATTAGCGTTTGCCACGTCAACTCCAACCTCAATAACGCTAGTCGTTACCAAGATATTGATGTTTCCAGCAGCAAATTCAGCCATTATCTTATCTTTTTTATTACCAGGCATTTGACCGTGAAGTAATACCACTTTTTCTTCAGGAAAATCTTGACTTAATTTTGCATAAAGCTGTTCTGCATTTTTTAAATCTAATGCTTCTGACTCCGTAATTAAAGGAGTAACAGCGTAAATTTGATATCCTTGCGCAAGCTGCTCTCGCATCAATTGGTAGACTTGCTCCATTTGCGTACTAGTTTTCCAGGAAGAAACTACCTTTTTCCTTCCAGCTGGAAGATGTCGTATCTCAGAAATGGCCATATTGCCATAAACTGTCAAAGCCAAAGTTCGGGGAATAGGCGTTGCGGTCATAGCTAAAATATCGGGCAAATTTCCCTTATTGATCAAAGATTGCCGCTGATTGACACCAAATCTGTGTTGTTCATCGATAATCACCAATCCCAAGTTTTTAAAAATAACAGTATTTTGGATCAGAGCATGTGTACCAATCACGACATTAATAGTGCCATCAGCAAGCTCCATGTTAATTTCTCTGCGCTCCATGCTTTTAGTCGAACCAGTCAATAGGGCACAACGAACGCCCAGAGGCCTGAGTAATTCATCAATCTTTTTAAAATGTTGACTAGCCAATATTTCAGTAGGAACCATGAGAGCAGCTTGGAAACCAGCAGTTACTGCTGCAAAAAGTGCATAGACAGCTACAATCGTTTTTCCAGAACCAACATCACCCTGTAATAAACGGTGCATTTGGATTGGAGAAAACATATCAGCAAAAATTTCATTAATAACATTTTTTTGGTCGGTTGATAAGTCAAAAGGCAAAGACTTGGTTAATTTAGCTACTGCACTTAAATCATACTTTTTAGCAAAGCCCTTATTTCGAGGATTAACTTCGGTTAGTTGGGCAAGCTCAGCTTGAAAAATAAAAAATTCCCTAAAGATAGCACTTCTTTTGGCAACTTGTGATTCAGTAGCATTTTGGGGATGATGCATTTTTTGGATAACATCAGATTCATTAAGCAAATGATATTTTTTCCTAATTGAAACTGGAACAACATCATCAACACCAGTTAAGTAATCAGCTAAAGCCAATTTAATTAAATCAACCAGTTTTTTCTGCTTTAAGTGACGGTTCACAGAATAAATGGGAGCCATACCACTATCATTTTCTTTAGCAGCAATGAACTTAAAAGCAGCTAAACTTTGCCTAGAAATATTATATTTGCCGTAAATCGCAACTTCTTTGCCAACCTCAATTTTTTCTTTCAGCCACGGCTGATTAAAAAAATTGACCATGACTACATCATGGTCAATTCTTATTTTGAAACTAAGTCTGCTTTTTTTATAGCCGAACCTGGTTACAAAAGCAGGAGTCGCTACAATTCCTTTTAACATTACCTTTTGACCATCCATGATCTGGTCAAGAGGAATCGTTTGCAGCTCATCATAACGAAACGGAAAATAATATAACAAATCATAAATGCTATAAATTCCCAGGCTGCCCAGTGCAGCAGCTGTTTTAACTCCAACCCCTTTTAAGTCACTAACAGGAGCAAATAGTTTTTTGGCAATCATAACTACTCAACAGAAATCAAGAAATTGTATACGGGTTGGCCACCGTCATGAATCTCAAATTCAAGGTCATCATGCTTTTCTTTAACAGCTTCAACCAGTTCTTGAGCTTCTTTCTTATTAGAATCTCGTCCATACATCACAGTAACGATTTCGGAATCTTCATCCAGCATTTTTTCAACCATTGATGAAGCCGCAGTAATGATATCAGTTTCAGCCACTTTAATATCACCATCAATTATTCCCAAATAATCATCCTGATGAATTTCAACTTCATTAATTGTTGTATCACGGTTAGCTTTAGTAACTTCCCCAGAAACAACAGTATCAAGAGCGTCAGTCATGTTGGCAACATTGTCTTCTAGAGAATCATCGGCATCAAATGAAAGCATGGCTGTTAAACCTTGCGAAATTGTTTTAGTAGGAACAATGCCAACTGGAATATCACTTACTTCAGCTGCTTGTTTTGCTGCCATAATAATGTTGCCATTATTCGGCATCACAATTGCTTTTTTAGCACCTGATTTTTTGATTGAGTCAATAATATCTTGTGTAGAAGGGTTCATTGTTTGACCGCCAGAAATAATGCGGTTAACACCCTCACTTTCAAATAATTTACGAATACCGTTACCTGAAGCGACAGCAATAACAGCAAAATCAACGTTTTCTTGGTTTTCCTCACTATTATTTACTATTGTTTCATGTTGAATCCGCATATTGTCAATTTTAATTTTTCCTAATTGACCAAATTGACTGCCATATGCAAAAATCGCTCCTGGATGTTCAGTATGAATATGAACTTTGGCCACTTCTTCATCTGAAACAGCTAAAAGTGAGTCACCCAATTGAGACAAATGTTCTCTAAATTCATCTAAATTGAAAGTTTTCTTATTAGGAACATCAGCAGTTAAGTCAACCATAATTTCAGTACAGTAGCCATTAGCAATATCCTGTGTTGAAAGTTGTGATTGTACTGACTGGTGGTGCATTGCATTTATCATTTCATCCATTTCACCTTCATCAGGCTGATAGCGATCGGCAAACTCTTCACCTAAAAGTCCTTCTAAAAAGCCCTCATATATAAAGAGTAATCCTTGTCCACCTGAATCAACTACACCTACTTGTTTTAAAACAGGCAGTAAGTCTGGTGTAGTCTTCAGCGCCTTTTTTGCACCTTCAACAATGGCTTTCATAACTTCTTCAACATCATCGGTTTCATTGGCCTTATTGGCACCTTCTTGCGCGCCAATCCGAGCAACAGTCAAAATAGTTCCTTCAACTGGCTTCATTACGGCTTTGTAAGCTGTTGCAACTCCATTAGAAAAAGCATTTGCCAATTCTTGTGCATTAAGAGTTTTCATGCCTTGAGTGGCCTTATAAACTCCTCTAAAGAGCTGAGAAGAAATTACCCCACTATTACCGCGAGCACCCATTAACATCCCTTTAGCAAGGCTTTCTGTTAAATCACCGACACTATTGCTAGTATTTTGGGCAACAGCTTTAGCACCACTTTCAATAGTTAAATTCATATTTGTTCCAGTGTCTCCATCAGGAACTGGGAAAACGTTCAAAGAGTTGATAAACTCTGCATTGCGACCAAGTCTATGTGTAGCAACGCGAACCATATCTCTAAATTTTTTACTGTCTATTTCCTTTAAAACCAATATTTCTAACCTCCGCTTGAGTTATTCATCAAGCACTTTAACACTTTGAACGATGACATTAACAGCTTTAGTTTCAATTCCAAGTTGATTTTTCAAATTGAATTTAACACTATCTTGTACGTTGCGACTTACTTCAGATATTTTTAAACCATAGCCGACTATTATATAAACATCAACCGTAATTTTATTATCCTCAGACTTGACAACAACACCGCGTTTATAATTTGCTCGATTTAATATTCCATCGAAACCATCACGGATAGCATTTTTTGAAGCCATGCCGACAACACCATAATTAGATGTAGCTGCGCTACCAACAACAGTTGCAATCACTCCATTTGAAATATCAATCAAACCGTTTTTTGTTTTGATTTTTACAGCCATGTTTACCTCCGTATCATTGTTCTCATATTATGAATCTATTTTATCATAGTAATCAAGTTTAAATACAAAAATCCCTTTTTAAAAAATACTTTTGCAGTTGCAATGATCTTAAACTTATGCTATCTTAACTTAGTATGAAAACACAATAAAGGAGGTTTAGCAAATGGCAAAAGATTATATCACAGGCAAAAAGACCACTTTTGGTAACACACGTTCACACTCACTGAATTCATCACGTCGTGCGTGGAAGCCAAACCTTCAAAAAGTTCGTATTCTTGTTGATGGCAAGCCAAAGCGTGTATGGGTTTCAACTAAGACATTAAAATCTGGTAAAGTTACCCGTGCCTAACGTAAATAATAAAGTTTTAAAAAACAGAAGTTTTCTTCTGTTTTTTTATTTCCCAAAATCTGTTAATTTTTGGACCTTATATTTAATTAGAAACTAAACTTCATTACTACAATCAGAAAATAGCCAAAATCAAACAAAAAGGACCAAGTCCGAGAGAATATCGGCAGTTAGTCCTCGCTTAATAGTGTCCTAATTTTAGAGCTCTTATTAGATTTCTGCTGTTTTTTATTATCTTATATTTTGAAAACGATTAATATCCCTAGATTGAATAACGGCTACTACACCTTTTTCAAAAGATAAACTAAACTGATTTTCATTAAGTAAAAATTCATTCGAACTAAATGAAATAGGATTGATTCCGTTAAATTCATTTAAATTATATCTAGCTCCAGCTATTTTTAAATTTTTAACTGCTGTTAACGGTATTACTCCAAAATATTTATAAGTCGATAATTTTTTAATCACATGGTGTCCGCAGTTGTAAAATCTAATTGAATTTTGTTGGTCTATAAGTTCAATTTTTTCAGCAAACCGGTTAAATTCAGGTTTGAGAACCATAAATAAATTAGATAAAAAGTGATCTAAGCGTCCTCCAGTTGCTCCGAAAAGGGTTAAATAAGAAACATGATAATCTATAAGCGCACATATAACAGCCATTTCGGTATCCGTCAAATCTTTTTCTGGAAGCGAATACCTGATATCTCTGACATTTTGTTCAATTAATCTTAATTCATTTTTTTGTAATGAATCAAAATCTCCTTCAGCGACATCAATTTTCATGCCCATTTCTTTTAAAAGTAAAGCTCCACGATCAACGCCGATTATTAAATCACCGTTTTTTTTAGCTGTTAAAAGTTGCTGGTTAAGATCCTTCGGCCATAATTGTTTAGGAGCACCTAACAACGCCCAGGCCTTCATTGTAATATTCCTTTTAGTTCAGCAATCTGTTGTTCAACACTATTTTGACAAAAGAGATATGATCCAGCAACAAAAATTTCTGCTCCTGCATCCTTAGCTTTTTTAGCAGTTTGGTCATTGATCCCTCCATCAACTTCAATTGGAACTTTACCTTTAACTAATCTTGAAGCTTCCTTGATTCTAGAAAGAGATTCTGGAATAAATTTTTGTCCACCAAAACCGGGAAAAACAGTCATCAGCAAAATTTGATCTATTTTAGATATAAATTTGGAAAGTACAGAAATGGGAGTATCAGGATTAAGAACCACCCCGGCTTTAACCTGATTTTCTCTTAAATACTCCAACCAGTAGTTTAGTTTTTCTTCAGTCATTGCCTCATAATGAAGCAAGATAATTTGAGCCCCCGCTTTAGTGAAAGCTGGTACCAAATCATCAGGATTATTGCTCATCAAATGAATCTCAGCCTCACTAGCAGGAAAAGTTTTTTTGAAATCTGAAACAAGTTGTGGACCAAAAGATAAATTAGCTACAAAATGCCCATCCATGATATCAATGTGGAACCTTTTTATGCCTGCATTCACAGCTGTCTGAATATCTTTTTCTAAATTTAAATTATTAATATTTAATATTGATGGTGCTATCAATGTTATCTCCTCACTTTAAATATTCTGGTAATTTGCCATTTTCTATTTCTTTACGCAATAATAAATAATTATCATAGCGGCTTTTTGTTATTTTACCTTTTTTAATTAGTGCTTTTACCTCACATTTAGGCTCATTAAGATGTTGACAACCGCGGAACTTGCAATATTTACTTGCTTTTTTAAATTCAATGAAATAATTACGTAATTCATTGATTTTTATTGGAGTTAAATCAATTGCAGAAAACCCAGGCGTATCCGCAAGATAACCTTTACCTAAATGAAAAAGGTTCACAGTTCTAGTGGTGTGCTTGCCCCGATTTAAAGAATTTGAGATAACTCCAGTTTCTTGATTCAAGCCTTTTTTAAGTGAATTAATTAACGTTGATTTGCCTGCCCCAGATTGACCGGCTAATGTCCATATTTGTTCGGAACCAATATCATTAGGTAAATTACTGGCAACTTCTTTTTGACTATAATAGACCTTATAGCCAATTTCCTGATAATACTTCAAATTTGCTTCAATTTTAGCTAATTCCAGTCTGTTTGTTAAATCTCTTTTTGATAAAAAAATACTTACAGGAACGTTTTTCCAAGAAAAGAAAGTCAAAAAGCGATCTAATAATTGTAGCGAAAAGTCCGGTTGGACAGCAGACATTACGAGTAAAATCTGAGTAACATTAGCTAGGGCAGGACGACCAATCAGGTTTTTACGAGGCAAAACTGCAACCAAGTAACTTGTGCCCTGATCATCAATTTGTATTTTAACGTGATCACCAACAACAGGCTTTAAATTATTCTTACGGAAAACTCCTCTAGCACGTGTTCTTACAATATCAGTGCTTGTCTGAACATCATAAAAGCCCGCAATCAGACCAATGACAATTCCTTGATCTTCTTTAATCATTTTTGACCTTCTCGTTCAAAATAGTCTGCCCGTCGCGCACTACTTTTAGTTGACCTGGACCGTCTTTAAGTTCAAATGGAATTGAAAAATTCATATCCTTTTTAATATATAAATCCCGATAAATATTGTCAATTGAATGATTATCGTCTGAAATATAAATTTGAACATGATTGCCCCGTTTATCATCGGAATCATCGTCATCAGTATCTTCGTAACTAACTGTGAAGTTTTTGATTGCCGTCAGATTACGTTGTTTTTTGGGACCCTCAGAAACATTAACTGATATAGTGCTTCCATTTGGTACTTCTGTACCTGCTGCCGGACTCATGGAAATAATTTTACCCTTTTTAACTTTATTTGAGTATGCGGAACTGACTTGTAAAGTCAATCCATGTTTATGCGCAAATTCTTGCGCTGCTTTTAAAGAATAATCAGATAAATCCGGTAATTTAATCATATGAGCTTTTGCACGATGACTTTTTCCTTTAGATACGGTTAAAGTAATTGTTGTTTGCTCCGGCTTTACTTCAACATCAGCTGCAACGCTTTGAGAAATCACATGATTTGGTGGAACGCTAGAAGAAAACTGATTTTCACGAATTATTTCAAAGCCTAGTTTTTCGAGTTTTTGTACTGCAATGTCATATTCATCACCAGTTACATCAGGAACTCTTACCATGCCAGCTCCATCCGAAATATAAAGATCAATAAATCTGCCTCGTTTTATTTCTGCTCCTGCAGTGGGCGAGGTTTCAATTACTTTACCACGATCTATACTGTCAGAACTTCTGTGTCTTATTTTACCTACTTTCAATCCTACGTTTTCCAGTTTGTTTCTTGCTTTTTTTTCACTCATATTGGTAACATCTGGAATACGAACATCTTTATGATTATTACTGTTAAGAACAAAAAACATTAAACCAACAATTAAAACCGCAGCAATTCCTACAAAAAGCCACCACCATTTATGTTTACGCAAAGCCTGTGCAAAACTAGAACGATTTGCTTTAGATTCATTCAGCGGTCCGTTACTTTGAGTTTTGCCTTCTTCAGTTACCTTACTGCTATTTGGGCTAGACTTGAAACTAGGTAAAATAATTGTTTCATCATCATTATTCCCGTGTGTGGGCTTAAAAACCGGTTCATTTGCTCTACCTGGCTCTAAACTGCTATCAAGATCATCCTTCATTTCTTTAGCTGAATCATACCGATCTCGTGGATCTTTAGCAGTTGCTCTTAAAACAACATTTTCAAGTGCTTGTGGAATATTGGGATCTTGTTTTCTGATTGAAGGTATAGGCTCTTGTGCATGCTTTAAAGCAATTGAAACAGCTGAGTCTCCATTAAATGGCACATGACCAGTAATCAATTCATACAGAATTATCCCTAAAGAATAAATATCAGACTGTTTGGTAACGAGTCCACCCCTCGTTTGTTCTGGGGACATATAGTGAACGGAACCAATCGCTGAATTCGTTTGGGTAATTGAATTTTGATTTAAAGCCACAGCAATACCGAAGTCGGCAATTTTTATATTTCCATGTTTATCCATTAAAATATTTTGCGGCTTTAGATCTCTGTGAATAACGTTATGTTTATGAGCCAAAGACATTGCACTCAGTATTTGGTCCATAATGCGGATAATATCTCCTAAGTGCAATGGAGAATTTGCTCTAATATAGTCTTTTAAATCCGGCCCATCGACATATTCCATAACCATGTATGGTAAGCCATGATCAGTGCCAACATCTAAAACCATTACTATATTAGGGTGACTCAATTCGCTTGTTGCTAGTGCTTCTCTTTGAAAACGAGCTAAAGTTTGCGGTTCTTTTTGCAAATCAAGGCGTAAAATTTTAACCGCAACTTTTCGCTGGAGAATTATATCTTCAGCGAGATAAACATTGGCCATGCCGCCTTCACCCAATGTGTCGATTATGCGGTAACGATCACCTAGCAAATAGCCCTTATTTATCATTTATTGTCACCGCCTTCGTTTAGAATTAGGCAAGCGGTAATATTATCCTCACCACCTAAGCGATTAGCTTCATCAATTAACTTTTGACAGCGACTTTTCAAAGATAAATCTTTCGTGGCAAGAATTTGCTGAATCTGTGGGTCACTTAATGAATTTGTTAATCCATCGGTACAAAGCAAAATAATATCGTTATCATTTAAAGTGACCTGCTTAAACTCTGGATCAATTGTACTGGAAACTCCAAGTGACTGCGTAATAATATTTTTTTGAGGATGATTTCTGGCCTGTTGCTTCGTAATTTGTCCTAGTTTTACTAATTCATTAACAAGAGAATGATCTTCAACTAACTGAATAAATTTTCCTTCAGAATAACCATACGCCCTTGAATCCCCCAGATGGGCAATTAAAGCTTCGTTGTTAAAAATGGCAGCTAAAACAATAGTTGTTCCCATACCATTTAGGTCAGGAAAACGATCTGCGGTTCTGAGTATAGTTTCATTTTCATTACTGAGCTGGACGTTTAACCACTGGCGTGCACTGTCAGAATCATAAAAATCCGTACTGCCAAAATTATGACCTAAATGACTCACAGCCATAGTTGACGCTACATCGCCACCTTGGTGTCCACCCATACCATCGCAAACAATGGCCAACAAAGCGTTCTTTTTATTTTTGAAAACCTGGACAGAATCCTGATTGCTTTTGCGTATTCGTCCAATACTAGATGCAAATGCTGTTCTAATCAAAACTTTAACCTCGCATTTTAAACTTAGCAATAAAAAAACCGTCACTGCCATAACTATCAGGTAAAATTTTCAGCATCCCTTTTGTTGCTTTAAGCTTACCCGCAGTGAAAGGTTGTAATTCAAACTGAGTATGACTTTTTAAAAAAGCCTTAACAACGTCTTCATCTTCTTCTTGAGTAATAGTACAAGTAGAATAAACAAATTCGCCATCCCGATTTAACAATGTACTCACATGATCTAAAATATCCAATTGTACTTTTTGTGATTTGGTTAGATCGACTAATGTTTTAGTATAACGAATTTCTGGCTTTCTCCTAATAAGACCTAAACCAGAACATGGAGCATCCACCAAGATTTTGTCAAACTGCTCTTTTTTAAATGTTTGATCAGCTTTTCTGGCATCCATCGTTTTAACGTTTATTCTTGACTCCACATTCATTCTTTTACCATTTTGCATAACCAAACGCAATTTGTTTTTGTGAATATCTAGAGCAGTCACATGACCTTGTTTTAGCTTTTCAGCAATTTGAATAGTTTTTCCACCTGGTGCACTACAGGCATCAAGAACTTCTTCATTGCCAGAGAAAGTGAAAGCACTTACTGCCAAACTAGCAGCTTCGTCCTGAATTGTCAATTTCCCTTCTTTAAATAAAGAAGTTTTAAAAACTCCACCATGTGTTAAAACCAATTCATCTTCAGCAATTTGAGATTTGACAGGAGAAAATCCTAATTTAGTTAATTCCTCAATAACCAAATTGGAATCAGCCAGGCCGGAAATTCTAACAGTATTTTTAGCCGGTTTATTAATGCTGGACAAAATTGAGGCCGTTCTATTTTCACCCCAACTATTAATAAGATACTGAACAAGCCACTGGGGTGTACTTTCTTTAACACTTAAAAAATATACCTTGTCTTTAGCATCGGGCAAAATCTTGCCTCTTCTCAAGAAAGACCGCAAAATACCATTAACAATCTTAAATCCAGCAGAATGCTTTCTACCAAATTCCTTAGCCAAAATATTAGCTTCATTTAGGACGGCTCGATCTGGTATGCTGTTCATAAACAATATCTGATAGGCAGACATCAACAACAATGGCAACAGGTAATCTTCTTTAAGTTCAGTCTTTAATAAATCGTGAAACTGATACTCCAAATATATCTTTTCCTGAATAGTGCCATACACGATTCTTGTTGCCAAATTTTGGTCAGCCTGAGACAGCTTCGTTTTCTGCAAACTATTGCTAAAACTAATATTTGAATAAGAGCCATCACGAAATACTCGAATCAAGGTTGCAAGTGCTACCGAACGCGCACTTTTATGAACTGACAATCTTATCACCTTTACTGAAGTTTTTACCCTGACCGTTCAAAAAACTCTTAACTGGCATTTTCTTCTTTCCAGAAGGCTGAACTTCAAGTAAATTCAAAACGGTATGATTGGCAAAACTAATTGCAAATCGTTTTTTATTATCAACGACAACTCCAGCAGGAAATGTAGTCGTGTCGGCAGCAACTTCAGCTTGCCATATTTTAAATCTTTTACCATCAATGAGCAAATAAGCTCCTGGATCAGGATTAAGACCGCGAATTAAATTATTGGCTTCGGTTGCAGTCATATTTAATTTTATTTGTTCCTGTCCTTTGCTGATATTTGGTGAAAAAACCACTTTATTTTGATCTTGCGCTGTCTTTTTCTGCGGATCAGCAATAATTTGCGGTAAAGTTTGGAGTAACAAGTCACGTCCTAAAAGAGATAATTTTTCAAATAAAGTTCCTGCATTATCTTCTTTTTGAATATCTATTGCTTGCTGGGAATATATGTCACCTGCATCCATTTGCTTAACCATTTCCATAATGGTAACTCCGGTTTGTTTATCACCATTAATAAGAGCATATTGAATTGGCGCACCACCACGATATTTTGGTAATAAAGAGCCATGAACGTTAACAGCAGCAATTCTTGCCGATTGCAGAAATTTACTAGGCAAAAACTGACCATAAGCGGCAGTGATGATTAAATCGGCGTGCATTTTTATCAAAGTAGCCAAATCAGCAGACTTTCCCAAGTGCTCAGGCTGAAAAACTGGTAAATTCAGTTTCTTAGCTAAAAGCTTGACCGGAGTTTCAGTAACTTTTTGTTTTCGACCAACTTTTTTATCAGGTTGAGTAACCACAGCTTTT
Source organism: Lactobacillus sp. VURO6/B1 (VP7) (assembly GCF_058139575.1). Lineage (NCBI taxonomy): Bacteria > Bacillati > Bacillota > Bacilli > Lactobacillales > Lactobacillaceae > Lactobacillus > Lactobacillus sp. VURO6/B1 (VP7). Next base: position 90,795 of record NZ_JBVOWJ010000010.1, read on the forward strand.
ATTTCATAATCATTCTCTGAAAGAGCCTTTAAAATTGGTACAGCAAATTTAGGCGTTCCTAAAAAAATAATTGATGTCATTAAACATTTCCCCTTTACATTATGCGCTCTGGTTCATTATCAATATAAACAGATAAACCATATTTTTTAACCTTTTGCGCTGAGTCTTGAATTTGGTGTAATAACTTGTTTAAATTATCTTCTTTTTTATATTTTACCAGTATTTGATAATAATATTGATTTTTTAAGCGAGAAATTGCACTAGGGGTTGGACCTAAAACTATTGTTGACTGGTGTAGTTTTGGTTGTAACCATTTTTTAATTCTAAAAGCTTCTCTAGCAGCATTTTGCTCATTTCTGGCCGCAACAGAAACTAGCACAGTGTAAAAATAAGGCGGATAATTGCCAGCATGACGAACACGCATTTCATACTGATAAAATTGCTCATAGTCCTGAGTTTCAGCTAGTTTAATAGCATAATGATCAGGATTAAAAGTTTGAATAATTACCTCACCTTTCTTTTTAGCTCGACCAGCCCGTCCTGCTACTTGTGTTAACAACTCAAACGTCCTTTCAGAGGCGTTGTAATCTGGTAACCATAACCCCGTGTCAGCATTAACAACGCCTACTAAGGTTACATTGGGAAAATCCAGCCCTTTTGCAATCATTTGCGTACCTAACAAAATATCTGCTTCACGATTGCCAAAGGCATCTAAAATCCTTTTAAATGATCCTTTTCTTCGTGTAGTATCAACATCCATTCGCAGAATACGGCAGCCTGGTATTATTTTTTCAAGCTCTGTCATAACTTTTTGGGTGCCGGTACCCAAAAAGCGGATTTTTTTACTTTGACAATTTGGACATTTTTCAGGAATCGCAGTAGAAAAGCCACAATAGTGACACTGCATTTTGTTTGTATCTTTATGCATTGTTAAAGATAGATCACAATTTGGACATTTCATAACATAGCCACATTCACGACATAACATAAAGTTGGCAAAGCCTCTTCTATTTAACATTAAAATGACTTGTTCTTTTTTGGCAATCCTTTTCTTTATTGCCTCAACAAGTTGAATAGAAAGGTCAAATTGTCCACCACTAAAATGTGCTTTTTTCAAATCAATTAACTTAACATCTGGCAAACTTTGCTGGTTAGCACGATGTGGCAGTTGTAACAACTGGTATACACCTTTTTGTGCTCGAGCTCTGCTCCCTAGTGATGGTGTTGCGCTGCCTAACACAAGGGGACATGAATTATAGTTGCTGCGCCAAATTGCGACATCTCTGGCATGATAACGTGGATTATCTTCTTGTTTATAAGAAGATTCATGCTCTTCATCGATTACTATTAAACCAATATTTTTTAAAGGTGCGAAGACTGCGCTTCTTGCACCAACAACAACGCGTGCTTCGCCTCGGCGTATGCGACGCCATTCATCATACATTTCTCCTTCTGATAATCCACTGTGTAGAACTGCTACTTGCTGACCAAAGCGATTTTTCACTTGGCTTACCATTTGCGGAGTTAAGGATATTTCAGGAACCATCATTAATGCATTTTTTCCAGCCTCTAAAGTAGTACTTATAGCATTTAAGTATACTTCTGTCTTACCACTGCCAGTAACACCTTCTAATAAAAAAGTACGTGATTTTTTTTTGATGATTGCTGGTTCTATTTTAGCTAATGCATTCCTTTGTTCAGGGTTAAGTTTAATTTTTTTATCTGCTTTTTTCTCTTTATCATATATTGTTAGTGGATCACGATAAATTTCAGACGGTTTTTTTCTGAGCCAGCCCCTTTTGACAGCATTCGTTAATGAAACAGTGTTGAGACTTGCATTATTTTCGATTTCTCTCTGCATTTGGGGAAATTTATCGTAATTTTCAATTATATACATTATGAGCTGCTTTTGTTTAACAGCATTTTTTCTCAAAGATTCATATATATTTTTATATTCGTTTTTGTCATTTGTTAGTGAATATTCATTTTCAGTTTTGACCTGAGCCCGGTTTTCAACAACATATTCAATTTTGGCCGCATTTGTCCTTAACAACGTGCGAATTTCAGCTATTTGTTTATTATCATTAATCTTATTTAAATCTAACGGCTCTCCTTGAAAAATAGACATTTTTTTTGCTTCAGAAGATTTTGGTACTAAAATTTTACGATAATTAGCACGCATTACTCTAGGAAGCATTGTTTTAAGAATAGTAATTCGATAAGAATAGACATGATCAGCTAAATCTTTTGATAATTTAATTAATTCGGAGGTTAGAGGTGGCATTTCATCTACCACCAAAAGCAAGTCTTTTAATTTACCCTGATATTGACTTTTGTTACTCAAGCCAACAACGAAACCTTGTAATTTGCGCGGACCAAAAGGCACAAAAACCCTGGAACCAATTTCTACTTCACCTAACTCATCAGGAATATGATATTCAAAAATGCGATCCGTTTGCTTAGCTGCAACATCAACAATAACCTGTGCAATCATTTAATCACCCTTAAAAAATGACCTCCATCTTTCTTAGGATGGAGGTCATAAAACTTTATTAATTACTGATTAACCTCACGATGCTTGGGATCAACGGTAACTTTACCAGCTTCAATTTCTTCTAAAGCTTTGCCAACTGGCTTTTGTGATTTGTAATTTTTCAAGGCTTCAGGTTCACCGTCTTCAAGTTCGTGTGCTCTTTTCGCAGCAAGAACCGATAAAGAATATCTCGAATCAACCTGGGCCAGCAATTTATCTATAGATGGATATGTAACTCTCAATTTAATCCTCCTTAACCATTTTCCGATATGTATCAATGACACGTTTAACACTCACATGCTCAGCTTCAACAATCGCTTTTATATGATCGACTGCATTGGCTACTGTATCATTAACTACCGCATAATCATAATCCTGCATCACCAGAATTTCTTGACGAGCCTGTTTTATTCGACCCATAATTACATCCTCGGATTCAGTACCCCGGTTTTCTAACCTAGTATGTAAAGTATGTAAATCAGGCGGTGTTAAAAAGATGAAGACGCCATCAGGCATCTGTTTTCTAACCTTCTTGGCACCATTGACATCAATTTCTAAAAGCACGTCCTTACCTTCATCCAGCATTTTTTCCACTGGTGCCTTAGGAGTGCCATAAAAATTATTTACATATTGATTATACTCCAAAAGTTCATCTTGGCTGATAGCCTGCTTAAACCGCTCTTGAGTAACAAAATAATAGTCCTTGCCGTTTATTTCTCCAGGCCTGGGTTTTCTAGTAGTCATTGATACTGAATATTCAAACGGAAAAACTTTATTTTTCACAATTGCGCTTTTAACAGTACCCTTACCAACTCCTGAAGGGCCAGAAAGAACAAGTAACAAACCTTTTTCTGCCATGCCATACTCCCTTAAAAAAAGCTATTGTATCTAGTTTGCACTAAAATGAAAATATTTTCAAGTTATGACATTTTTAATAAAGCAAAATTCTCTTTAAAAATTTTGCTTAAATACTTGTTTTTTGGAACAAATGTTCTTATAATATAACTTGTCAAACAAATGTTCGGTTAACTCTAAGGGGTGGCTTGATGAAAAACTCACTTAAGAAAATTTATCACTATTTTTTCGATTATGATGAAGATAAATTAAGTATTTACAGTCAATACTACTATGAAATATTAGCTGATCTTAATAGCTCCCTGCTTCATCGCTCCTATGTATTGGTAAGTTATCAAGATGGAACGAGTGAAATCGGACAAGTCATAAAACGTATTTCTACAGGTTGTTTTATCTTACGTTTAGCAAATAAAAAACTAATTAAGATAGTTGATATTGATACTATATTTAGGATTGATTTTGCATAATCAATTGCATTATAAAAAAGCATTGCCGGGAATCTTCATGATTCCTGGCTTTTTAAATACAGTGTTTCACTTAATATTTTGAAGCCAGCTCTTTCATAAACATGAATAGCTGCTTTATTACTAACTTCAACATTTAAGGCAAAAACTTTGCTACCTTCTTTTTGCAAAATTATCATCATCATTTTGATGAAAAAAGTACCAAAGCCTTTTCCACGAAATGGCTTATCAATAAACAATCCGAAGAAATAGTCCTCATTTTCACCCTGATCCACAGCACAATAGCCGAGAACTTCAATCCCTTTTAATAAAATAAAGCTTTCTGTATTTTTATCCAACAGGGAATTTTTAATGTATTTAGTAGATGTGGCAATGGCATCTCCAAAAGCATTACTGTGTGCTGCAGCAACTTGATCAACATAGTTCATTGTTAAAGGCTTAACTACTAAAACTTGGTTTAATTTGTCAGTCTTTTCAATTAGTGCTGGTTCTGTAGTTCGCATGTAATAATCAGAATCTTCTGGAACAGTCTTTAAACCTACTTTTTTCAAAAAGCCTGGATTTTTTTCTAAAAAGACTTTTTCTGACACAAACTCCCATTTGTAATAACCATACTGCACCATAATTCTTTTCGCATGCTCAAACATTCTTGTAGCAATCCCTTGTCTGCGAAATTCAGGATCAACTTCTAAGTTGACTTCCACCTCTTCTTCAGGTCCCTCATCTGCATATAGCATGGTTAACCCAACTAACTTATTTCCATCATAAACCAAAATAAAAGTTGGCATATCTTGAAAATAATTAAATTGATTACTCAAATAAAAATCTGAATATGTTTTATCAGCTTTTTGGACTCTTTCTGTTAATTCATTCGCCTGCCTGTGTTCTTTTTCATTTAAGTTCACTTTTTCAACGATTATCATTTCTTCTTCCTTTTAAAACTTTTCATTAGGTCCTTGGCATTTTGTTTAGCTGCTTGTGTTACATCACTACCTGCCATCATTTCGGCAATTGCAGTAACAGTTTCTTCTTGAGTTAATGGTCCTATTTGGGTGTATGTAGCACCATCTTCAACTTTTTTGGCTACTAAATATTTTTGATCACTGGCAGCAGCAACCTGTGGTGAGTGTGTTATGGCGATTACTTGCTTATTCTCACCGATTGAATGTAATTTTTGACCTATTGCTGCAGAAACACGACCGGAAACACCAGTATCAATTTCATCAAAAATCATTGTTCCCACAGGTTCAACTTTGCTAAAGATTGCTTTTAATGCCAGTATCAGCCGTGACTGTTCACCACCTGATATAATTTTGACTAATGGCATTAATTCTTCACCCGGATTTGGTGCTATTAAGAAGACAATATCATCTGTACCTTTGTTAGTGAAAGTTTTTGTTGTCGAAAAATCAATACTAAAACGAGCTTTAGCCATATATAAATCTGCTAATTCCTGCTTGATTCTGCTTTCAAGTGTTGCGGCTACTTTTTTTCTCATCTCATGGAGGTGTTTTGCTTCAGTCTGGAGCTTTTCTTCCAGAGCTTTAAGCTGCTTTTGCAACTTCTCTTCATCGAGTCCACCTGTCTCATACTGACTCAGTTCTTTTTGAATTTTGGCATAAAATGTGAAGACATCTTCTAAAGAAGGACCATATTTTTTCTTCAATGAATTAAGCAAATCTAACCTGTTTGAAACGTACTGAAATCTTTCCTCATCAAAGTCCATTTCATCGAGTACGTTTGATAATTCGCTGCGGGCGTCACTTAATGCAAAAACTCCATCATCTATAGTTTTAGCAATATCTTTGAATTTTGCACCATATTCTGTTAACTCAGTTGCTGCACTTTGGGCATTACCCAATAAAGTTTCAATGCCATGGTCTTCATCGTCATATAATTGCATTAAATAGTTAGCTGTATCGACAATTTTTTGATAATTATTTAGTTCGTTATATTCTTCTTCTAGCTGATCGTCTTCATGAGGATCTTGCAGATCAGCTTTGGACAATTCATCATTCTGAAAAGATAATATATCTTGTTTTTGAGCCAGTTCCTGGGCATCTTTATGCAAATGATTAATTTGAGAAGTTAATTTTTGCCATTTTTGAAAATTTTCCTGGTAAAGATTAAGTTCATCTTTAAAATCGTCTGGCGCATAATTATCAACCAGATCAATTTGTCGATCTTGATCCATCAATATTTGCTGATCATTTTGACCATGAATATCAACTAGAAAATTACCTAGTTCCCTTAATACATTGATGGTGGTCAATTGCCCATTTATGCGAACAATATTTCTTCCCTTAGCAGCTAATTCACGGCTAATAATTAACTGCTTATCTGCATCAGGTATACCGTACTTATCACAGATTGCAGCAATTTTTTTAGATTCGTGGTCAATATCAAACAAGCCGGTAATAACAGCTTTTTTTTCACCACTGCGGATCATTTCTTTTTGACTGCGACCACCCATTAATAATGAAACTGCATCAATAATAATTGATTTACCGGCACCAGTTTCACCTATTAGTACAGTCATATTTTCTTGAAAGCGAACCTTCAATGCTTTAATAATTGCAAAATTTTTAATATCCAGTTCAACTAACATTTTTTTCTCCTAAAGATTGGCAACAGCTTGGGCAACTAATTCTTCTGGATTCCCAGACCACATTACTTTACCACCAGCTTTTTTATCTTTTTGTAAATGTATCAAAAACTCAATATTGCCTTTACCACCTTTTATTGGTGAATAATCAAGGCCGAGAACGTTGAAGCCAACAGCTTTTGCCTGATCAATGGTATGCCTAATAACGGCACAGTGGACTTCATGATCATGTACTATCCCATGTTTACCAACATGTTCCGGACCAGCTTCAAATTGAGGCTTTATCAGACAAACAGCCTCACATTTATCTTTTAAAATCTGAAACATTGGTGGCAAAATCAAATCTAAGGAAATAAAAGAAACGTCAGTCATTGCAAAATCAGGTAGACCATGAGTAAAATCTTCAGGTTTGCTGTAACGAAAATTCTGTTTTTCCATTACTACAACGCGAGGATCATCACGCAATTGCCATGCAAGCTGATTGTAGCCCACATCGAGGGCATACACCATCTTAGCCTTACTTTGTAAAGCGACATCAGTAAAACCTCCAGTAGAGGCACCGATGTCCAGACAAATTTTATTGGTCAAGTCGATTTGAAAAGATTTTAAGGCCTTAGCCAGTTTAAAGCCACCCCGTGATACATACTTTTTATCCGATTTTTTTACAAAAAACTTTTCATCAACCGGTAAATTAGTGCCACTTTTATCGATTCTCTGATGGTTATGATCCGAAACCAGACCTGCCATAATTGCCCGTTGAGCTTGGGTCCGGGAATTAAACATTCCTTGTTTGACTAATAATACATCTGCTCTTTCTTTGACCATTATAATACCTTTTTATATAAATCAAGAAATCCAGCCAAAACAGTTGCATTAATAGATTTTAAGCAATTTTGAGCATCATTCATTAAGTCAGTCAGCTCTTTACGACTTCTTGAAACACCAAGCAAAGTCAAAGTATTATTCTTGCCGCTCTCTAAATCCTTATGCGTTTTTTTACCAGCCTCTGCAGAAGTTTCGACCACATCTACTAAATCATCATAAATTTGATATGAACGTCCAAAATCTTCAGCAAACTGAATTAGCATCTTTTTTTGAGAAGAATCAGCGTTAGCATATTCAATTGCCATTTCAACACAGGCTTTGATTAAACAACCTGTTTTTAACCATTCCATTTTATTAATAAATGCAGAATCGTTTGCGACGCTATCATTATTGGTAGAATCAATGTCTAAATATTGTCCACCAACCATGCCGTTAGGACCAACAGCTCGAGTAATTATTTTAACTAATTTAGCTGAATTACTACCCTCAGAAATCCATTCAATGCCCATTGGTAACAAAGCATCTCCAGCAAGGATAGCTTCAGCCTCACCCCATTTTTTGTGACTCGTTAATTTTCCTCTCCGATAATTATCATTATCCATAGCCGGCAAGTCATCGTGAATTAATGAATAAGTGTGAATCAGCTCAATTCCACTTGCAATCCTGATTTCTTCGTCATTTATCTTAACTTCAAGTGCATCAAGCGTTGCTAGAAAAAGCAGGGGACGCAACCTTTTACCTCCAGCCATTACTGAATAAGACATAATCTGACTAATTTTACTGTCAGAAACTTCACTTTTTAAATGCTCTTTCAAATAGTTATCTACTATCGGAGTCCATTTTTCTTTGAATTCTTTAAAAGTCATTTCAAATCTTCTCTATTTTTCAGGTGCTGCAGCGTCATTAGGATCAAGTGTATGTTCAGTTCCATCACTATCAATCAATTTAGCAACTGTTTCTTCTGCTTCAGTTAATTTTTTATTTAAATCGTTACTTAATTTTTTTCCAGTTTTAAACTGCTCAAGTGCATCCTCTAAAGGAATATCGCCTTTTTCTAAGTTATTAACAATTGTTTGTAATTCAGTCAATTCCTCTTCAAAATTATTTTTCTTTATCGCCATTTTTTTCTCTCCTTATTGAACTGATAACTGCTGTTGCTATACCATCTTTAAATTTGATACTGATTTCATCTTTAACCGCAATTTGACTTACAGAATTGACCGTTTTATTCTTCTGGTCTTTAACATATGCATATCCTCTACGTAAAATTCTGTCGGGATCATAATCGTTAAGTTGTTGTTTTGCTTGACCTAAAGCGTTACGTTTTGCCTGTAAAAAATGTTCTGTATTAGCAACTAATCTTTGATCATAAAAATCTGTTTGTTGCAAAAAAGACTTGATTTTTTTATTAGGGCTGACTGTAACAAGACTTTGTTTAGCCAACTGGTAATTTTGCCTTTTGCGTTCCAGCTGCCGCACCATATCATTATGAAGTCTGTCTCGCAAAAGGTCTAAAGTTTGTGCTTGCTCATCATAAAGTCTTGCTGGCTCTCTCATGATAACTGAATTATCGATACGGTTTAAAACATCACGGCGGGCTCTAATAATATTTTGCATGCTGGAAACCAGACTGTTTTGTATTTGGCGAATATTTACCAATTCATCTGGTAAATTCGGAGTAGCATATTCAGCTGCTGCAGTTGGAGTCGCTGCTCTCACATCAGCAACTAAATCACATAGTGTAGTATCAGTTTCGTGACCCACCGAAGAAATGACCGGCATTTTCATATCAAAAACCTGTCGTACTACGCTTTCCTCATTAAAAGGCCATAAATCTTCAAGCGAGCCCCCACCTCGACCGATGATCATAACATCATATTTATCTTTAAATTGAGCTATTTGCCTCATTGATGCTATTAATGAATCAGCTGCAGAATCTCCCTGAACCTGAGCTGGAAATAAATCAACTTCAGCATGAGGAAATCTCCTGTTCACGGTTACTAAGATGTCATGAATTACTGCACCTGAAGCACTTGTCACAACAGCAATATAATCTGGATAATGAGGAAGCGGCTTTTTATATCTTTGATCAAAAAGTCCTTCACCAGCCAACTTTTTTTGCAGCTGCTTTAATTGTTCATATAATGCTCCTAATCCAGCAGGCTCCATCGATTCCGCATAAAACTGGTAGGAGCCCTGTGGGCCATAAACACTCACATAGCCAGTTACATATACTTTCATGCCTTCTTCAGGCTTAAATTTCACTTTATCAAAATACGATCGAAACATGACCACATTTATTTTTGATTTTTCATCTTTTAGTGAAAAATATTGGTGAGAATTGCGCCGATAACGAAAATTAGACAATTCACCTTGAAGAAAAACTTTATGTAAATAAGGATCGTTTTTAAATTTTTGAGTTATATAATAATTTAAATCAGAAACTGTAAGGTACTTACTGCTTTCCATTATTTCTCCTTGTTAACTGAACAACTTGTTCCATCAGGGATTCAACTGTAAGGGGACCAACTCCACCTGGAACAGGTGTAATGAAACTGGCAATCGCTACAACTTTAGCAAAATCCACATCGCCGACTATGTTGCCATTAACTCGACATATTCCTACATCAACAATGACTGCATTTTTTTTAATCATATTCGCCTTTATTAATTTAGGCTGGCCAGTTGCCGAAACTAATATATCAGCTCTCTTAGTATATTCAGCCAAATTTTTAGTCTTCAAATGTAGAATAGAAACAGTTGCATCTCTTTCAAGCATCAATGCAGCTAACGGTTTGCCCACAATGCTGCTTCTACCTATAATTACAGCATTCTTACCCTTTAAACTAATATGATAGTGATCTAGTAAAGCTAAAATACCATGTGCTGTCGCTGGTTCTACAAAATGATCTCCTTGCCACAAGCGTCCTATATTAGTTGGCGTCAGACAATCAACATCTTTTTCAGGGTCAATAGCTGCCAAGGCTTCATTTAAAATAATTTGTTTCGGCACCGGTAGTTGAATCATAATGCCGTTAACATTTTTGTCATGATTAAGTTTGTCAATAAGTTCTAATAATTCTTTCTGTGAAACAGTTGCAGGTAATTGGAACAATTTTTGTTCAATTCCTATTTGATCTGCACGTCTTTTTTTAGTTTTCAGGTAAATTTGGCTACTAGGGTCTTGACCAATATTAATTACGCAAAATAGTGGTTGTATTTTTGACTTTTTCAAATTTAATACTTGTTTTTGAAGAATGTCTGCACGAATATTAGCTAACTTTTTGCCATCTAAAAGTTGACCCATTTTCTTTTTCCTCTTCTAAAAAAATAGTCGGCCTAAAGCCGACTATAAGATATTTTAGATAAAGTTTGCTAACATGCCATTAATAAATGGCTTATCTTTAGGATCAGCAAACTCATCACATAAGTTCAAAGCTTCATTTACCGCAGCTTTTGGCTCAATTTCCTTACTATATTTAATTTCGTACAAAGCAACTTCCAAAATGGCCAACGAAATTTGATTAATACGGTTAATACGCCAGTTCTTTTTCAAATAGCTGGCGAGTTCACCCTTTAATTCATCCCGTTTTTCAATTACACCTTCAATTAATTCTTTTGAATAGGCGGAAAGTACCTTTAAATCAAGCATTGCGACAGTTTTAGCTTCAACTTCATTAGCTGTATATTTTAAGTCCTGATTAGACAGATAAACAGCTTGCATTGCGACTCTACGACTCTCGTGTTGATTCATTTTTACCCTTTTCATCTATGTCGGAAAATAGCTGAGAGGTTCCGCTGCCATCTTCATTATCATCATCTGGAAATTCAAGACCAGTAACATGCACGTTAATTTCACTAAGAGTTAAATCGGTCATCTGTAAAACCTGTTGCTTTAAAGTCTTTTGCAAATCCATTGCTATTTCAGGCACATTTTTTCCGGCTTCAATACTGACATAAACATCGGCAATCAAGTTATGCTCATCATCAATATTAACAGACACACCTCTGCCACGATCTTCTCTTCCTAAAACGCGGTTAATTCCGGACTTGACGTCACCGTGCATTTCGGCAACTCCATCTACTTTTTCGGCAGCAATGCCCATAATAACTTCAAGAACACTAGGATCAATTTCAATTTCTTCGCCGTTATTTTGATCATCTAAGACAATTTTTGAACTATCTGCCATTTTTTTACCTCGAAAAATTATTTATTTGCGCGAGATACGTATGTACCATCGACCGTATTAATTACTAAAACGTCTCCCTCATTAATAAAGAAAGGTACGTTTACTACCAGGCCTGTTTCCATAGTCGCAGGCTTTCCACCACCTGATGAAGTATCACCCTTAATATTAGGCTCCGTTTTGGCAACCGTCAATTCAACAGTATTCGGTAATTGAATTCCCAATGTTTTACCATCATGCATAATGACACTTACGTTCATATTTTCCTTCAAGAACTTGGCTTCATCTTTTACTTGTTCATTAGGAATTGCCAATTGATCATAGGTTGTTGTATCCATGAAAACGTAGCTGGAACCATCATTATATAAGTATTGCATAGCTTTGGTTTCAATTTCGGCAGTTTCTACCTTAGCAGTAGAACGGAAAGTATATTCTTGAACTGCTCCGGTATTTAAACTTTTTAACTTTGATCGAACAAATGCACTACCCTTGCCAGGCTTGACATGTTGAAATTCAACTATACGCCATAAATCATTATTATACTTGATAGTTAAGCCATTTTTAAATTCATTAACTGAAATCATTGTCATATTGAGTACCTCATCTCCATAATATTATCTTACCAATTAGTAAGCGATTTTACTATAATTATTATTTATCTTTTATAAAGAAATTAAGTTGTCTTTAGGTAAAGTAGATAATGTCTCAGGGGTTTGATTATGAATTAAAATGTCATCTTCAATTCTGACACCGCCTTTATTCGGTAAATAAATTCCGGGTTCAACTGTATGAACCATGTCATTTACTAGTTCTTGTTTGCCGAAAGGCAAAGCAGGTTGACATAATTCATGAATTTCTAAGCCGATGCCATGACCAATACCATGACCAAAATACTCTCCGTACCCTTGCTCTGTAATGTAACTTCTGGCTGCCCGATCAACATCGCTACCATGATTACCTGCAACTGCTGCTGCAATACCGCGTCTCTGTGCTTCATGAACAATTTCATAAATTTTGTGCATTTCCTGGTCAACTTTGCCGACAGCAACAGTTCTGGTAATATCAGCAGCATAACCATGGTAAAACGCACCAAAATCAATCACAACCATATCACCATCTTCAATCATTTTGTCGCTGGCAACACCGTGAGCCCATGCAGAACGCACCCCAGAGGCAATAATGGTATCAAAGCTAGGACCATCACCGCCATTAATTTTAAAATAGTAATCTAATTTTGCTCCGATTTTTCGTTCAACAGCACCTGGCTTTATCAGAGGCAATATTTCATTAAAGCTATCCATTGAGATGTTAATTGCCGTACGCAAAGTTTCTAATTCAAGTGCGTCTTTGACATTACGAACTTGTTCAACTAATTCTTCGCATATTTCGAAATCGATGCCGGAATTTAATCTTTGCAAGTTTGCAAACTCAACTGCAGAAACGAATTCGCCTTCGACTAAAACTTTTTTTAAATTTGCCTGTTGTAATTGTTTAGTAATTTCAAGGTCTTGACCCTCTTTTTTCATGACCACTTTAATTTCCCCTGGAGCCTCTGCTTTGATCTGGTCATCAAAACGTGAGTCGGAAAGTAAAATTCGATCTCCTTTTGAAGTTAAAATCAATTGAGCTTCTTCACCAGTAAAATTGGTCAGGTAACGATAATTAGCTTGATTAAAAATTAACAGTCCATCGGCATTGCGTTCTTTAATTAGTTCAGTAACCTTATTTATTCGCCGGTTAAGCAGCGTTAATAGTTCATCCTTTTCAGTCATACCCATAATCTCCTGTATATCAATCTTTACCTTAATTTTAACCCTAAAAAGAGAGATATTACTAACTTATCCTTTATCAAATTAAAACAGAAAAAAGACGAGAAGCATATGCTTTTCGTCTTCTTGTTTAAGAACTAAATTACTTAGCTTCTTCTTCAACCGGAATAACAGAAACTTGCTTTCTGTATTTATCTTTCCGCTCAAACTTAACTACTCCATTTACTAAGGCAAATAAAGTATCGTCTCCACCTTGACCTACGTTTTTACCAGGGTGAATCTTTGTACCACGTTGACGATAAATAATTGAACCAGCATGAATGGTTTGACCATCTGCAGCTTTAGCGCCTAAACGACGACCAGCTGAATTACGGCCGTTAGCAGTAGAACCTCCACCCTTGTGGTGGGCTAATAATTTAAGATTTAAAATATTCATCATTATTTCACCTCTAGTTTAATTCAATTTTTTCAACTGTAACCTTAGTATAAGGTTGACGGTGACCATATTTTGAATGTGAGTGCTTCTTAGGTTTGTACTTGAAAGTAACCACTTTCTTTTCCTTACCTTGCTTTTCAACTTTAGCAACAACTTTAGCACCTTTAACTAACGGTGTACCAACTTTAACATCTTTGCCATCCGAAGTCAGAACTACTTCATCAAAAGTAACTTCTTTTCCTTCTTCAGCATCAAGCTTTTCAACAAAAACACTATCGCCTTCAGCAACTTTATATTGCTTGCCACCGGTCTTAATAATTGCGTACATTTACTACCCTCCAAAATTTACTTAGACTCGCCAATCGAGGTGCTCTGTAAAAGACTTATTACCCCGAAATGTGCGGTTGCAGATGTGGAGGAATCCACAAATACAACTACTACATAATACCACTCTTAAGTCCAATTGGCAATAAAAAATGCCCTTTTTACTATACCGTTTAGTATTAAATTTGCCACTTGCCACCGTGTACTTTAGCAATGTTTTCTGTGACAATAAATGCTTCACTGTCAATTTCGCGGGCTTTGGCAACTAATTGACCATATTCATTAGTATCAACAATTATTACTAACTGTTGCTTGTCCTGGTCACTGTATCCACCTACAACGTTATAAACAGTCAAGCCATCGTAATCCTGCTGAAGCATCTGCCTAATTTTATCTAATTTATCGTTACTCATTATGCGGACTTGGTATTTTTTGTCAAAACCAGTCTCAGTATAACGCATAGTAATTGTAGTAATGACCTGAGAAAAAGCCGCCAGTAAAAAAGCTTCAGTGCCATCAACAAAAATATTTAGCACAATGACCGACATATCAATGACCATTAGCGATATAGCAGGATCAACATAAAAATATTTTTTTATAATTAGTGGGGGAATTGTAGTTCCTCCAGATGAAGCGTTAATTCGGTAGAGCATTGTAACACCAATACCCATTAAAACCCCGCCATAAATTACCGCCAGCATGTTATTTGAGGTTAATTTAAAGCTGGGGGTTATTGCCATTAAAACAGGTACTAAAAGGCTACCCAGAGCAACTTTTTTCAAAGTTTGCCTGCCTAAAAATATGGCAGCTAAAATTAACATTAAGCCGTTTACTACAAATACCGAAACTGACCGGTTAATTCCCCAAACGGCTTCAATCAATATTGAGATCCCTGTGGAGCCACCAGCAGCAACATTTATTGGAGCATAAAAAAAGTTAACAGAAATTGTAATTATTTCCAAACCAGCTAAGAAAAAGAGCCAGTATTGCCACGTGTGAGTTTGCTTTTGTGTGTCCATCTCATCTTCCTTCCATAAAATTGTTATTTTATATTTTACAGGAAAATAGCTAGATTATGCAAGAAATACGGGGTTTGTTAAGCTTAATTATTTCCAAAAGAGCACGGATCAGAAAATAAAAGGATATTATCTTAAATTATTAAGAAATTATAAATTTTATTGATCAGCAAGTTGGTATCTAATCGTCTGATTGCCTTCATATGCTGGTAAACCTTTTTCAGCGCGGTATAATGCCCGCTCAAACGCTTGATAGCCTTTACTAGAACTGACGGCAAATTTGATGTGATATTTGCTAGCAAACTCACTGATATTCCAGGTACTGTCATGAGCTGCAAAAGCCGTAACCAAGATCACGATGTCTAAATCTTTAATTTGGTTTTCAATAACTTTTTTTCTGCCTTGAAAAGCATCAACAGGAATTGGAATTCCATTATACCTGTTAACTATTCCTTCTAGCATAGCCTCATTTTGGTTATTACCAATCGCAATTCCGACTCTTTGATAATGTAGGTCCATCGCAAGTTTAGGTAAATCATCTTTCTTTGATTCAGCAGTACTTTTTTTCTTTTTGGTGCCAATAGTTTGCTGGGGCTGGTTAATTTGATAAACCCAGCGAATTTGAATAGCTTCAGCGGGGTTCTTTCTCAAGCGCACATCCCCATCGTACCAAGCTAAATCTACAATTGAACCATCAACTAGCTTAATATTTTCATCCCAGTATTTACTTGAATCTACTGATAAAAGAACTGCTTTACCATGAACTCGCAATTTCTTGCCCTGAGCATTATGTGAAATGGCCAAGTGTCCAGGTCGTCCTTGAACTACCGCATATTTGAATGTTGAAATGGAATCAACTTCCATACTAGGAAGTTCACGAAAGCCAACAATCCTTAAAATGGTCGCTTCATAGTGAGAATTTTTTTCTTCTGGCACAGCTTCGACAATATCTCCACTTTTCAAATTCAAGGAATGGATCTGCGATTCTTTTAACGTATAAACGGTCCTATTACTATCATTAATCAAATCACAGCCTGACAATAAGCGAACCACTGTATATCGCTTTCCTTTGCGGTAATCTCTAGTAGGTCTTTTAGGTGTGGCGACTGCTTGCTCAAATACTTTTTTATTGATTAAATCTTTAGAAACCTCAATTGACTTAATTGCTTCTTTTAAAGCAACTAAATTTTGACGGTATTCTTTATTGATACCTTGGGCAAGCGTTAATTTTTGTGCAGCCGAAAGTGCTGTATTTTTAGCTGAAATGTTTGCGGGATTAGTAATTAGCTGCGTTAGACTTGTTAGTAATAAATTAAGCTGCTGTAAATCAACTTCAATGGTATTTTTAGCTTTGCCAGTTGAATTTTTTTGATCTGCATTATCAGTCATGCCCAGGATTAGTTTTATTGCTGCCAAACCATTCTTGAGGCTCTTCTCATCTCCACCAGTCTGATTAAGAATCCTTTTTAAATTATTGCGATAATCGAACATATTTTTACCTGTCTTTTTGTTATTTACTTAAGTATAGCAAATGCAAAAAAGCCTAGCTCAATGCCAGGCTTAAAGTCAGAAATTAGAAAGCTCCACCACCGGAACCCCCACCGAAGCCACCGGATGAGCCGCTGGAAAAGCTGCTTGAGCCGGTAGATATACTGTCGTTAAAACAAGAATCAAAGTTAGCAGAAAAGCTATCTTTGCCGGTATTAGAAACAAAACCATAGTAAAAGTAATCACTACGAGCCAGTTCTTCTTGACTGAATTCTATTTTCAGTTCTTTCATTACTTTATTGGCTAGACCAAAAGCTACGGCATAAGGCATGATATCTTCCCACAAAATGAGGTCGCCAACATCCTTCATCTTAAACTTACCGATATCTTTTAGCATTTTCTTGAAACCACGTATCTTTTCGGTTTCAATCTTTCCTTTTTCAGAATAAATACCGGTACGTTTGACATTAAAAATCAGCGCCAGTAAATTCAAAATTAGGATAAAAGCTTCGCCAAAAACTATCACTAAAATAAACTTAAGTGAGCTCATTAGAGCTACTACAGAAGCAGCAAAACTGATGACCATCATTAAAATTATAATGGCAGAATTTCTATTTTTACGGTTTATTAACGAATCGGGCAAATACACTTGCTTTTCCTTGCTGTCAAAATAATCTCCTGCCCAAAAATCAAAGTCGCTTCCTAGTTTTTTACCATGATATTTTTTTAGGGCCTGGGTCGTAAAACTAGTTCCGTCCCCAATTTTGTTAAAAAGAGTTTTCATTAAACGGCTCTCGTCAACTATGCTTTCGTCTATCGCAGTTATCCGATAATAAGTTTTAAGATGGGCTTTATAATCTTCAATCTCAATTTTTTTCCGTGCTGCCAGTTCCATCAAATAGGCAGTAAACGCGCGATTATCCGGTTGCTTTGCAGTATCCAAAATTTGAGCTAATATTGGATCCACGTCAGGTATTTCATAGTTATGAGCTAATTCACGACTCTTGCGGGGAATGAAACCAATTTTTTTGGCTCTAAAACCCTTAATGATGCCTAAAAGTCCTGCAATTAAGCTCAAAGCAATTAGCAAAAGACTCCTTTTTGCCCTTTTTTGTTGATTTAATAAAGTATACTGTGCTAATTTTTTCTCTTGTTTTATCACTGCTTGGCGGTGATTCTTATTTTTGACGTTTTGATTATTGGCAGTGATTTTAGGAGGAAAAATAGTATGCACTTCAATCCCGGTATCACCAGCAAGATTTTCAGCTGTCATGATTATTTTTCCTTTTTGAGGATTAACTTGCAGATGACCATCAAGTGGTCCGTGGGCCCATGCTTTTAAACCTTTCACCGGTCCTGGAAAAATCACGCTTGCTTTAACATAGTCTAAGTCAGTGTCCCAACCGTCGCCAATAATTTTAAAATTAAGTTCGGCTACATCACGGTAGTTGGTAATGGCATTAGTGATACGGTAAAAATAAGTAACAGTAAAGCGACTATTACTCTTTATATTGTGAAATACTTTAAAACGGTAGCCCTTTTTATTTCTTTTAAGATCATAATCATCAGTTTTGCGGCCCTTGTCGTTGCCATCTGCCACTTTTACTGACGCATCAGCGATTTTCTGATTCGATTGCAGATTTTGGCGATAAAAAACTCCATGTGCAGAACTGTTGAATTTATACGTAATTGCCCTTTTCATCGTCAACGAGCCGTCTGAATTAACTTTAGCTGTAGTAATGTTTTTAGCAATATCATAATCAACATCGGCTTTTACTTCTTGTCCAGAAACAAAACAAAATAATAGAATTCCCAAAAGAGATACAAGTTTTAGAATTTTATGTTTCATATTTTTCCTATCTTTCGTTCTTCACTTTTCTTTATTATACAGATTATGAAATACAATTAACAAATCAATTTTCACTCCCTTAACTTTGCCACCTATTTTGCTTTAAAAATAAGTTGGACAAAAAAGAAATTTCCGGTTGCAATTACAAAAACTTTTCTCTATAATAGTTAATGTTCTTGCGCGAGAATACGCAAAACTGTCGGTCTGGTAGCTCAGCTGGATAGAGCAACGGTCTTCTAAACCGTGGGTCGTGGGTTCGAATCTCACCCGGATCATAAAATCAAGCCTGTAAGCATTCGTCTTACAGGCTTTTTACATTCCTCAAGTATCTAAAAATGCATCCAATTTGCTTTACAATCAAAGAGCAAGATCTTAAGCATCATAGCCGGGTGATAAGCAGGTCGCCCAGTTTTGGCAATATCACTCATTAAACTTCTTCTGGGATCGAGTCAACGAACCAACCAATCACGGTCGCTAAGTGATTATTAGGAATAGTAAAGTCTAAATTAAGTGTTAAAGCAGTTTGGCCTGTGATATA
>NZ_JBVOWJ010000011.1:0-101643 GCF_058139575.1 Lactobacillus sp. VURO6/B1 (VP7)
TTAGCTCAGTTGGTAGAGCGCTTGACTGTTAATCAAGATGTCGTCAGTTCGAGTCTGACAGCCGGAGCGAGCAAAGAAAAGAGGACCAAACGGTCCTCTTTTTTTGCCCTTTCATTAAGCATAAAAGGCTAGTTTAAATATATTAGAAAAATGTTAGGCAATGGTTAGAAAATGTGACACAGAGCTTGTTTCACGGTACAATATTAGCGGATACATTTATCTAAAGGAGGAAATCTCATGGTAGGAATTGTTTTAGCCAGCCATGGTGGATTTGCCGATGGAATTGCGCAGTCTGCGCAAATGCTGTTTGGCGAACAAGACAATTTTGCTCATGTCATTTTGAAGCCCGATGAAGGGCCAGATGATATAAGGAGCAAAATGGAAACAGCAATTGCTTCATTTGAAAATCAAGATGAAGTACTGTTAATAGTTGATTTGTGGGGAGGTACGCCGTTTAATCAAGCTAATACTCTGCTTGAAAAGCACCCTAATTGGGCAGTCGTCACTGGTATGAATTTACCAATGGTTGTTGAAGCACTAACTCAGAGGATGACAAACCCTAACATTACCGCTCATCAAATTGCAACAGCTATTGTTGAGCCAGCAAAAGATGGTATTAAAACCAAGCCGGCAGAATTAATGCCAAAGGTAACTGCAGGTACAAAACCGCAGCCACAAACAGCATCTTCAGCTAAAAAGAAGGCTATCCCTGAAGGTACAGTTGTTGGTGATGGTCACATTAAATTTGTTTTAGCTCGGATCGATTCTCGATTACTACACGGCCAAGTGGCTACTGGTTGGATACCAACTATGCACCCAGACCGGGTTATCGTAGTTTCAGATAGTGTAGCTAAAGACGAAATGCGTAAAAGCATGATTCGTGAAGCTGCACCTGCAGGTGTTAAAGCGCACACTGTACCTTTGAACAAGTTAGTTGAGATAGCTAAAGATCCCCGTTTTGGTAACACACACGCCTTACTACTTTTTGAAAACCCAGAAGATGTTTTAAAGGTGATCAAAGCAGGTGTTGACATTAAGACAGTCAATGTTGGCTCAATGTCCTATAAAGTTGGCGATGTCAATGCTAACAATGTATTGTCTATGAATCAAGAGGATGTTGATACTTTCCACGAACTTGAAAAAATGGGAGTCAAGTATGACGTGCGGAAAGTTCCAACTGATAAAGAAGGCAATATGGAAGCTATTTTAAATAAGGCTCAAAGTTTGCTTGACGAACAAAACAAGTAAGAGAATAGGAGTAAAAAATGAACGCTATTCAAATGATTTTAGTTGTCATAGTTGCCTTTCTTGCAGGTATGGAAGGCATCTTAGACCAATGGGAATTTCACCAACCACTGGTCGCTTGTACATTAATTGGCCTAGTAACCGGAAATCTGGTTTTGGGCGTTATCTTAGGTGGATATTTACAAATGATTGCCTTGGGTTGGGCTAATATTGGTGCAGCTGTTGCACCTGATGCCGCCTTGGCTTCAGTAGCTTCGGCTATTATTTTGGTGCAAAGTGGTCAAGGAACAAAGGGCATTGGTATGGCTACGGGTATTGCTATGCCTTTAGCCGTTGCCGGACTCTTTTTGACTATGATCGTGCGGACAATTTCTACTGGTATTGTCCACATTATGGACGCTGATGCCAAAAAAGGTAATTGGCGTAAAATTAATATGTGGCAGTGGATTGACGTTTGTCTGCAAGGATTAAGAATTGCCATTCCAGCTGCATTGCTGTTAGCTATTCCAGCTTCGACTGTTAAATATTGGCTAGGTTTGATGCCAGCATGGCTCAGTGATGGTATGTCAATCGGTGGTGCCATGGTTGTTGCCGTTGGTTACGCAATGGTAATCAACATGATGGCCAGCCGCGAAGTTTGGCCGTTCTTTGCCATCGGTTTTGCCTTGGCGGCTATTAAAGACTTAACTTTGATTGCCTTAGGTGCCATTGGTTTGGCGATGGCTCTTATGTACTTAGCTTTAGAGTCAAAAGGTGGCAATAACGGCAGTTCAAGTTCTGATAATGAAGGTACCGGCGATCCACTCGGCGATATCATAGATGACTATTAAAGTGATATTTAAGAGGAGGATTTTACAATGGCTGATAAAAAAATAAAATTAACTAAAGCCGACCGCTTCAAAGTTATGTGGCACTCACAATTTTTGCAAGCTTCATGGAACTACGAAAGAATGCAGAATGGTGGGTACGCATATTCACTTATTCCTGCTTTGAGAAAACTTTATCCTAAAAAAGACGATATGGCTGCAGCTTTGCAGAGACACCTGGTCTTCTTTAACGTTCACCCTTACTTAGTATCGCCAATTCTCGGTGTTACTTTAGCTTTGGAAGAGGATAAGGCTAACGGAGCTAAAGTTGAAGATGAAGCTATTCAAGGTGTTAAGGTCGGAATGATGGGACCTTTAGCAGGCGTCGGTGACCCTGTATTCTGGTATACTGTACGGCCAATTGTTGGCGCTCTGGGTGCCTCAATGGCCATTCAAGGCAACATTTTAGGACCAATTTTGTTCTTCGTTATTTGGAACGTAATTAGATTGGCCTTCATGTGGTACACACAGGAATTTGGCTACAAGGCTGGTTCTGCGATTACTAATGACATGTCTGGTGGTTTATTGCAAAAGGTAACCCGTGGAGCTTCCATGATGGGTATGTTTGTTTTAGGTTCCCTGATTGAACGCTGGGTCAACATTAAGTTCACTCCGATTGTCTCAAAGACACCTGTCCAAAAGGGTGGCTACATTGATTGGGGTTCACTTCCAGCCGGTGCTAAAGGTATTCAACAAGCTTTAATTGATCAGGCAAATGGCTTATCTCTTACTAAGTTTAAAGTAACTACTTTGCAAAACAATTTGGATAGTTTAATCCCTGGCTTAGCCGGGCTACTCTTGACATTCCTTTGCATGTGGCTGCTAAAGAAGAAAGTTTCACCAATTGTGATTATTATTGCTATCTTCATTGTTGGTGTTGTTCTGCACGTTCTGAATGTGCTTTAATTCAAAATGGTTGAATCAAGTAACACTAAAGTTGATTTAACGGCAAATGCGACTTGGTTTCGCGCATTGTCGACATACGGTAAAGTAATGGTCGGAGATAAGGCGTTTGAATTTTATAATGACCGCAATATCTCTGACTATGTCCAGATTCCGTGGCAAGAAGTTACCTATGTGGTGGCGGACGTCTATTTCCACGGTCGTTATATCCCTCGTTTTGAAATTCGCACCCGTGCAAACGGAAAATTTATTTTTACAACACGAAATAATAAAAAGACTTTGCGCGCTATTCGTAATTATGTGCCTGCTAATCGCATGCGGCAAGCTTTGGGATTGTGGCAAAAAATCAAAAGAAGAATAAGACATAATTAAAAAAGTTCCTAGACAAAAATAATTGTCTAGGAATTTTTTTACTTAATTCTTGGTTTTAATACTTATTTCTCCGACAACACCTAATTCATCAGCAACTTTCTGTTGTAAAGCTTGAATTGCTTGATCAGCTCGTTCTTTTTGATCATCAGTTACTGCTTCCATGATTAAAATCGCATTAGTAGTATCTTCGGTCAACATGGTTCTCTTGCCGTCGCGCCAGTTAAGTGAACGGCACACTGCACCACTACCATCATAATAAATCACTTCACCTGCTCTAGGAGGATCGCTTTTTTCAGTACCAAGTGGGTAAAAGTCTTCATTTCCTGTTGCTACACCCAGGTGCATTTGGCCGGCAATTTGATCAAGATCTTCACCACCGCAAGGAACGGCATATTCTAAAGAAACGCTGTTATAAATATCAACTAAAGGGTTAATAGGATTAAAAGTCTTGCCCTGAGAAACTCGCTTCAAAAGAGCCTCAATCGAAGACCGTGCACCTTTTTTCTTTTTAAATTTGCTCAGAACCTCGCGCCATTCGTTAATTACAGAATTATCTTTAAACTCTTTTGCAGTTAAATACTGCTTGGCTTCTGTTTCTGCTTGATTGAGCATAATTTGATATTTGTTCGCATTATCAGGGATGTGATTATTCAAGTCATTAACTACTAGTGTGTAAATTTTTGCTTGGGGAAAAATAGACCAAAAAGTATTATCAACGGTTAATTTCTGCATGAGTTACCTCCAAAAATAAAAGCACCTACTAAACTCTACTAAGACCTAAAGAGTTTGGTAAGTGCTGTCGCCCGGTGGTGATATTTCTTAATTTTTTAAATTTTAATATAAAAAACCAGCAAATGCAAATATAATTAAGACTTCTTTTCTTCGTGCCAAATTTTAGATACGATTGACAAAACTATAAAGATTAACAGTGCAGAAATCATTGATACTCTGTTTTCAGGTAAGATTAACAACAATATGATCATTAAAATAAAAAAGATCAGTGTTATGTAGTCCCAAAAAGGAAAACCTGGCATTTTAAAATCTGTTAATTCTTGTGCTGGCGTTTTTTTGCGGTAGGCAATATGAGTTAAAAGCATCAAGCACCAGATAATTAAAAACATACTGGTGGAAGTAGAAGAAATAAAATTAAATGCCTCATTGCCGATAACGATGATGACAAAAGGTGCTAAGGCCATTAAGCAAGCTGATAAGGTCAAAGCATTCTGTGGCAATTGTCTTCTCAGATGACCAAACGTCTGGTTAAATTTGCCCTTACCGTTAAAAGTAACAGAAAATAGCAATCTGCCTGCACTGTAAAGAATACTATTGGTTGAAGAAACGGCTGCTGAAATAACCACGAAATTAATGATTGAGCCAGCATTGCGGATGCCAGTTGCCGCTAGGGTCTGCACAAACGGACTAGAATTAGTAGCCACTTTATTCCAGGGAATCACTACTAAAATAGCAATAATGGCCAGCACATAGAATAAAATGATACGCATTGGGACCTCATTAATAGCCTTTCTAATTGTTACTTTGGGGTTTTGCGCTTCGGCAGCAGTTAATCCGACTAATTCAACGCCAACAAAGCTAAAGATAACCATTTGAAAACCAGAGAAAAAGCCGGTGCCGCCTTTAGCAAAAAAGCCACCATGTGTGGATAGGTTAGCAAGAGTAACGGGTCCAAAAGAGGTCTTGCCACCAGTTATTAACAAGTAGGCCACTAAAATCACGAAGGCAATAACGGTCACAATTTTAATTATGGCAAAACTAAACTCCAGATTGCCAAAAAGCCGGGCAGAAAGCAAATTGATAAATAAGAGAATTGCGATGGTGACTAAGCCAGGTACCCACGTAGGCAAATCGGGAAACCAGTATTGAAAATATATTCCCAAGGCTGTCATTTCCGCCATACCCAAGGTAACCCAACTAATCCAGTAGAGATAGCCTGAGATGAATCCGGTGTTTTTACCCAAGTATTTTTTAATGAAATCAATATAGGTATGCTTGGATAAATCTGAAATTATGAGCTCACCTAAAGCTCGCATTAGTAGAAACAAGAAAATACCGACAATGGCATAAATTAAAATGACGCTGGGACCGGCTCGTCTAATGCTGTTGCCTACACCTAGAAATAAACCAGTACCAATTGTCCCACCCAGGGCAATCAATTGAATATGCGCGTTTGTCAAGGTTCGTTCGTAGCCAGAACCGTTATTTTCCTCTTCTTCGCTCATTAAATCACTCCAAATACTTAAAAATTAGTTACATTATTAAATTATAGCATTATACAAAAGCGTATGTTTTTAACTAAACCAAAATTTGAACAAATTGTAAATTTTGTTATGTTAAAAAGGGCTTTATTTGAAGACAAATTGTAGTATCATATATTTTATTAAAAATAAATTAAGGAGGAAGATTTAATGTTTACCATTGGCCAATTTACTGTTAATAACTTGGAGATTAGTTTGGTATTACCGGAAGTCAGTCATGCGGAAGCTTTATACGAAATTATTGTCCATGACCGTGATCAGCTGGCACATTTTTTACCTTGGGCAGGTAAGATAGCGAGTGTCGAAGATGAAGTTGATTTTATTAAGGCAATGCGAGTTGACACCGCTAATTATAAGAAACTGGTACTAGTTGTTCTTGTCAATGGCAAACCAGCGGGAATGGTTGACCTGCACAATATTAAGTTAAAAAATGAAAGCGGCGAAATTGGCTATTGGCTGGGGCAAAAATATCAGGGTAACGGAATCATGACTCAGGCCGTTAAAAAGTTAGTAGACGTATCATTCAACCAGTTTGGATTACACAGTATTAAATTACTGGCAGATCATAATAATAAAGCTAGTAGAGCCATTGCTGAAAGACTGCACTTTGAACATGTGGCCAGGCTTAAAGATGAAGTTAAGTATCACGGTAAGTTCTGTGATATGGAGTTATATATCGTATTTAACCCTAAAAATTAGTCAAAAAGAGTCTGGGGAAAAACTCTAACTTAACTAAAAAGGCTGACAAATCACGTCAATAAAACGTTGATTTGTCAGTCTTTTTAAATTGTGAAATTTTTTAATTTAACTTCAAAGAGCACTTTTTTCCCAGACTATTGTTATTTGTCTGCATATCCTTGAGGATGAGTTTGGTGCCACTTCCATGCACTTGTCATCATATCCTCAGCGCTCTCGTGTTGTGGCTCCCAGCCTAAAATAGTTCTGGCTTTAGCTGAATCGGCAACTAAGCTGTCAGGATCACCTGCACGGCGTGGTCCCATAGTATATGGAATTTCAATATTGGTAACTTTACGAGCCGCTTGTAGTATCTCTAAGTTGGAATAACCATGAGCAGTCCCGAGGTTGAACACATCAGATTTATTAGTTGTAACTAAGTGCTTTAATGCTAATAGGTGCGCGTCAATTAGATCTTCGATTTGAACGTAATCTCTGACATTAGTGCCATCTTTAGTGTCGTAGTCATTACCAAAAATAGTAAATTTACCATCGCTACTGACAGCACTTTTTAAAATATTAGGAATTAAATGCGTTTCCGGAGAGTGATCTTCTCCAATTGACCCATCACTTGCAGCACCAGCAACGTTGAAATAGCGCAGTGCAATTGATTTGATACCATCAGCTTTATCTGCCCAGTGCATAATTTTTTCCATCATTACTTTGGTTTCGCCATAAGGACTGATCGGATTAAGTGGTGAATCTTCAGTAATTGGCAATTTCTTAGGGATGCCGTATGTGGCAGCGCTAGAAGAAAAGACGAGGTATTTTACATCGGCATCTTTCATGGCCTCCAGGAGTGCGATCATACCTGAAACGTTATTATCATAGTATTTCAGTGGGTTTTGTACAGATTCAGGCACTAAAGAATATGCAGCAAAGTGCATAACTGCCTCAATTTTTTCTTGACGCAATATTTGACTGACTAAAAACTTGTTTTCAATATCTCCTTGGTAAAACTTGGCTTTAGAGTTGACTGCCTTTCTGTGTCCAGTGTACAAAGCGTCAAGGACAACAACATCATTATTTTGTTCAATTAATTTCTTTACAGCTACCGAGCCAATATACCCAGCACCGCCGATAACTAAAACGCGCATAAATTCCTCCAATTATTATATGGTAATGATCTTCTGTCTAAATTTTAGCACAGTCTGTTAATTTAAAAGACAATTATTGACAGTAAAATCATTTTGCAATACAGTTACTTTTAGTAAGATAGTTAGAAAGAA
Source organism: Lactobacillus sp. VURO6/B1 (VP7) (assembly GCF_058139575.1). NCBI lineage: Bacteria > Bacillati > Bacillota > Bacilli > Lactobacillales > Lactobacillaceae > Lactobacillus > Lactobacillus sp. VURO6/B1 (VP7). The sequence goes on from NZ_JBVOWJ010000011.1 coordinate 7,624, forward strand.
GTATCAAAATGATTCATAATTCCACAATTAACCAACAAATTAATCATCGTTCTATCAGAAAATTTAAAGATCAAACACTAACTGCAGAACAATTAAATACTTTGTACACCGTTTTTCAACATACAGCGACCAGCATGTTTATGCAAAATGCGACAATGCTTCATATTACTGATGAAAGTAAAAGGGCAAAAATCAGGGAATTGTGCGGCCAAAAATATGTTGGTGCTGAAGGAGATTTGTTTATTTTTATAGTTGATTTATACCGCAACCAACAAATTCGCCGCCAATTAGGTAAAGATGACGGACGTGTTCATACCACGGATATTTTCTTTCAGGGGATGGATGACACATTACTTGCTTGGCAAAATGTGGCTAATGCTGTTGAAAGTATGAATTTAGGTTATGTGCCACTTGGCACAATTAATGATCACCCGTTAAAAATGTTGGAAGTGCTAGACTTGCCTAAGCTGACATTTCCAGCGTTAGGGATGCAAGTGGGTATTCCTGACCAAGAACCGCAATTAAAGCCACGCTTGCCACTAGCATTTACAACTTTTGAAAATGAGTATCCGCGTGATTTTAAAGTGGCAGACTTGAAAGAATATGACCAAGTCGTTACCACTTACTATGACTTGCGGGATGCTAATAGACGTATTGATTCTTTTACCAAGCAAATAACTGGTGACAAGTTAAACGATAAGAGAATTGACCGTGACGAGTTGCCAGAATTGTTGCACAAACAAGAGCTTTGCCTAGATTGGAAATAAAATAAAAGTCGCGCATTCGATTGCACGACTTTTTTTGTTTTGGTATAATTTAAACGTTGTGAAAGTTGCTGATTTAGCTCAGTTGGTAGAGCGTTTCCCTCGTAAAGAAAAGGTCGCCAGTTCGATTCTGGCAATCAGCATTCAGAAGAATAAAATTGGTAAAATAACCTTGATATATCAGCGTTTTCTGTTGGTAAGTTAAGGTTATTTTTTGTTTATTAAAGATAATTATGCACACAAAACGGAACACGATTTTAGCTGTGTTCCGAGCAAAAACTTTTCGGTAGGCACTATGGCTGATATAACGGTATTTGTAACTACTTTTTTGTGTTCCCAAATTATTTTAGTTAGATTATTAAACAAATCATATCACCATTATTGTTTAACATTTTAAACAGTCTATTATTTGAAAAAATATGAGCATGTACAAATATTATTACTAGCTCTCAACAAAATTATAAATATAGTATCTAAAGTGGATAAAAACTAAAATAAAAATTAAAACAGTGCCTTAGCTAGCAATGAGAAAGCCATAAGACACTGCTTTAATATACGATCAGCTAATATGAATAGTATTTATGTGGCAGTAACTAATTAATAAGTAACAAATAAAAATTATATTTTGCAATATATTTAATATTGCAAAATATAATGTAAAATGTAAAATAGAACTATAGGAAATTCAGTTATTTCTTCTTGGATGTATCTTCTAGATTACTAAGAGCGTATTCACATGCTTGAATAACGAAACTAGAAAAAGTAACGTCTTTTCCTTCAATTGCTTCTTCTATTTGTTTAATAAGACTCAATGGAAAACGAATCGTCTTATTTTCAGTTTCTTTTCGATTTGATCTAATTTGAAATGCCAATTTGTTCACCTCCTGTCTGGAATAATTGTAAGGAGTAATCCATAATAAATATGCATTGCATAAAGCAAGACAAATCAGCGACTACTAGTTAAGGGAGGTGAATTACTAAGTAATATTAAATGAATAATATGTTTATCGTATTAAGAAAAAATATACAGAAATATAATTTGTGAAAAAGAGAATATTATTACCTAGTTTGTTCACTAGTAAGTTTTAGAGTACTAGAGGAGAAAAATGATGACGAATTTTGATGTAGAACTATATGCGAGCCAAGTGGACCTTACTTTGGAAAGTGGTGACAATAAGGTAATCGTTATTCGCGGAGCTAGCGGTACTAAAATATATAAGGATGTAAAGAAGGTTACTGGACAAAAAAATTTCTGGTCAGACGATAAAATTGTGTTTGAGTATTCTGGCTGGAACGGCTTTGAAGAAATAGACTTAACACCAGATACTATCATGAATGGTGTCAAGGTATCAGATTTTTTGGAATAGGATTTTCATATAAAAGAATAAAAGGAGAAAACTATGAAATTAAAAAAAGCCATATTGGCATTAGTTGCAAGTTTAAGTTTAGTTGCAAGTGCTGGCAGTATTAGTACAAGTCAAGTACAAACAGTCCATGCAGCAAAAATTAAGTATGAATCGAATATGGACACGCCTAAATTTATGCGTGGTAAATGGTATTATGCTGGTGAAAAAAAGCCAGGGAACAAGTATACAAAATCCGTTTCGTCAGTCATTGGATGGGGTCAAGGAATATTTGAGGTTGAAAAAAATGTTGCTAAATGGAAAAAATTAGGTAAAAACAAATATAAATTAACAAACCAAGAGCATAACAAGGACGGAAGTAAGAGTTCGTTCATGGGCGGAACGTTTGAGCTTAAAAAAGCAAGCATTAAAAATAAGAAATATAAAGTTTTAATTCTATATAGGGACGACTTTGGTGAACGTGAGAATATTTCCTATACTCCAATGTTTAATCGCAGAATTAGTAAAAAAGATGCTAGAAAATTAGTGAAAAAGTGTCATTTAAGTAAATTTGAATTGAAATATGTGTTGAAAAGTATTTAAAAATTCAAAGGTTTTCTAGTGTAAAGGAGCAAGGCAATGAAAATAAAAAAGGTTTTAATAACGCTAGTGGCTAGTGTGGGCTTAATTGCCACTGTTGCAACTGTTAATAAGAATGAAGAGCAAACAGTTAAAGCTGACGGACAATATCAGGATCCACCTAAAGCACTTAGAGGTAAATGGTATGACTTAAATAAACACGACTCAAATTATTTCTATATATTAGGCACTAAAAAAAGTATTCATGCTGGTGAGGCATACTCTGATACTCTTTATGAGAATAGTAGGGAAGATTCCAAAAATGAATGCATTAAAACTGAATATAAGAAATTGGGTAAGAATAATTACGATTTGATTCAAACAATACAGAATAAGAAATCAAAGAAAATTGTAAAAGATGTTAATAATGAAAAAGTTAAGAACATTTCTTACAAAGGAAAAAAGTATCGTGTTTTGTTAATTGGTTATCGCCATCCAGGTAGAACAGTAAAGCGCTATTGGGGTTTATTTAGCAAGAACACGTCAAAAAATATCGGCAAGGCTTTATTAAAGAAATGTCACTTAAGTAAAAAGGTTTTGAAGAAAACAATTAAAGAATCTATTCAGTAGATTTTTAATAAGGTGATAAATAGGGACTCTTTGCGGGTCCTTATTTTAGTTAATTACAGGGAGGTAAAAGCTAATGAAAAGTATTAAGAAATTGATAATGCTAACTATTGCGTGTTCGACGTTAATAACGCCCGTAGTTGCTACTGAGCAAGTTGTTTCTGCTGAAATTCTTTCTAAAAGAGCACAAAAAGAATTTGACATGGGTAATATAGCTGATACTGTATCGAATAAGCTGGGCGACTACGGTGACGACTTAGATTATAGAATGCACCAAGGGAAAAAAGTAACCGCTAAACAAAAAAGAAAAACTGATAAACTCATCAAAGCATATTACAAAATAGTAGTTAAAACATATCCTAAGATGAATAAATTAGGTACGAATGCCTATGGTCTGGTTAACAGTGCTATCGATTCTATCAAACTTTGTAAAAAAATATGTACATGGTCTAAAGCTTCAAAGTATTTAAAAACTTTAAAAAAATATCAAAAGGAAATCAACAAAGCTAGAAAAGCGGAAATTGCGAATAATTCTCCTAAGGTAAAACTTTTTGCCGGCTTGGATTATCAATCTTCATTAACTAAACATCAACAAAAAATCTTCAAAAAGAAGAATCTGTATTTAAGAGAAGATGATTTAAAAAAGTTGGCAGACTTTGAGCACATCAAGATTCCAGCAGATGTTAAGGTTGCGGATATTACATATGAGTATGCATTTTCAAATTTTAGTGGTATAGAATATAAACTTTCGAATGATCAAACAATCACTAAAGATATTGATGGAGGTATGGAATTTAATTGGACGTAGAAAGTGTTTATCTTTATGGGAGAACTAAACATGAAAATTAATAAAAAATTTTTGCAAGTGCTGTTTGCATGCACAATTACAATAATGCCACTGCTTGGTTGCACAAAAATAACCTCTGTCGCATATGCTGCGAAAATTGTAATTGATCCAGTAGAAAAACCTCTAGAAAAAATGAGTAAGCTCCGAAACGATCTCGATGACCATTGCCTTGAATTAAGTAGTTCTAAAGTCAGTAGTAAAAAGAAGCAAAAATATAATAAACTTTTAAAATCATTCTATGACACGGCTGCAAAAGCTTGCAATATATCTGATTTAAACTCGCAGGTTAAAGCAGCTATAAATGATGGAATTGAGCAATTAGACAGTGAAAAAGATTCTCTTAAGAAAGTTAAAGGTCTTAAAATTTCAAAATATCTCACGGCTCTTAAGAAATTGAAACAAAGAATTAATGCGGCTCAAAGAACAGTACGTGAAGATAATTCCAAGTATGTTGCAGGAACTGAAAACTTTGTTTATGATAAAGACCGGGCTAAGAACATTAATGATAAAAATTTGTACTTACGTGTAAATGATTTGAAAAAATTGCATATTCCTGAGGATGCATATATAACAGCAGAAACTTATTACTTTAACGAAGTACACTATACTTTATCTAATCAGCAAAAAGTAACCAAAAAAGCTGATGGCAGTTTAGATCTTAAAACTATTCATACTGAAACTGCTGCAGAATTAGAAAAGAAAAAATTAGCAAAACAAATTAAACAATATTACAATACCACTGTCAAAAAAGGAGAAAAATACTCAACCTATAATAAAAAGTCGATCAATAAGGCTATTAAACTCTATCAAAAAGCAGATAAATATTTAGCAAGTTTTAGTACAAAAACTAATGTTAAAAAATATCGTAAATCACTCAAAAATAAAATTGGGATATTAAAAGCCGATAAAGCCGACTCTTGGCGAATGAGTAAAAAACGAATTAAAATTTCTCAAAAGACTTTACGTAAACTTGGTGTTCCAAAAAATGCCAAAGTAAAGAGAAGCTATAATAATGGGGATCTAGCTAGTGTATATGGCGAACCTGATCATGGGCATAGCACTTTTTATGAATTTTATAAAGGTAAAAAACATGTTGCTACCGTTGTTACTTATGCTGATGGTTATAGCTCTTCTATGTTTCCATAGTGACAAGCATAAACCAGCCCAGAACTAGCTTTGCAACAGGCCCCTTGGGGTTGCATTTTATGCTCTAAGTTAGTATTTTTATTTCTCGCTATTTAGATTGCGGTGTAATAGTGAGCTTTCTATATAAGGAAAATAATGATGAAAATTTTAAACGGCAAAGATTTATGCCAATATTTTAATTAATCAGGATCCAGAAGATTTTATTAATGGCTTAATGATGTCACAGAAAAGTAACCTTACCAAACTTGATAGTTTTATCGATTTTGGCAATCAGTATAAATTGAATTTTAGATAATCAAAACCTTTCAAATAAGTTCTAGCATGACAGTATTTGAAAGGTTTTTATATCTAAATTATATTGACTAGATTTCGATAATTAAGTAAAAGATTTGCTGTAATCTAAAAAATTGCGTATATAAAGTTAGAATAAAAACTGTTTCAATTATTAAATTTTACCTACGTAAATGACATGTACACAAAGAACATGTATAATTAATAGATATAGGAATTAAGAATGATATGTAATTTCGCAGATAAAGAGACTGAGAAGATATATAATGGGAACTTTTCCAAAAAATTGCCAGAGTCAATACAACGAATAGCTTTACGCAAATTGATGATGATAGATGCAGCTAATAATTTAAATGATTTAAGAGTGCCACCTGCTAATCATCTTGAACGCTTGAGCGGTAATAGAGCCGGACAGTATAGTATTAGAATTAATAAAGAATATCGAATCTGCTTTTTTGTTAAGAAGCAAAGTATTTTTACAAATGTAGAAATTGTTGATTATCACTAATTGAGAGGTTAATAAAATGAGTAAAATTCCAACACCCACAATTGGAGAAATATTAAAAGAAGAATTTATGAAGCCACTACAAATTTCAGCATATAAGCTAGCAAAATTAATAGGTGTGCCAACTTCAAGAATTCAAAATATATTGCACGACAGAATTGGAATAACAGTAGATACTTCTATTAGATTAGGAAGAATATTTGGAATGAGTGACAAATATTTTCTAAATTTGCAGGAAGATATAGATTTTCGTAATGCTAAGATAAAAAAGGGTAAAGAGTACGATCAAATTAAAAAGTATCAATCTGCTTAATCAAGAAAACGATTTTTAATATTTTTTCGTAAAAAGATTCATCAATACATATAGATATGCTTAAAAGTAAAAGATCATTCATGACTTGATTGAAGTTAATGAATGGTCTTTTTCTGGTTCCATAATTTATCCTGTTGATGCCCCAACTGTGTGCTAAGCTGTTAACAGTTTAGACGAGATAACTGAAAGTAACAGGTGAAATTACAAAGTATTTCCCTGTTATGCCAAAAGAAGGTTTTCTAGATTAATATCACTTACTTTAAAAAAATTAATTGAGTAAAAAGAAAGTCGGAGTGAGTTAGCATTGACTTCTATGAGAATTATTTCCAGAATTGTCTCAACTTTAGTATCTTACCAAACCTTATTAATAACGAATATAACCAATAGAGCGGCATTAATTTTCACTGACTCTAACATACTTTTAACTTTTGATAAAAAACAAAAACCATTGGTAAGAGTTCATTACATCTCAGTGTTGGTTATGGGCTTAGAACTTAGTCCAAAAACGTATGATCAATCCTTTATTTTATTGAAATTCTTAAAAAAAATTAGCATTGCTACGAACATATGTACTATAATTTGCTCATAGGTTTTTGTAACTTGATAGGATAGCTGGCATTTATGAAACAAAAACAAACTTTTTCAGATAAAGTTTTTCAATTTGATCAGGAATTAGGTAATGTAAAAATTTATTTACCCGCTCCATATAAATTAATTAATCCTTATAGTAGCAGAAACAAAAAGCAAGTTTTGCAAATGGTCCAAATTTTCTATCAGAAGTATTTCAATGACAACAACAAGCGTTGTTTAATATTAGGTAGTTCACCGGCAAGAAGAGGTTCAGCTATAATAGGAGTTCCTTTTGAAGATGCTTCCAATCTCCAAAAAGAAACAGGAATCTCAATAGCAAATTTTCATATCAGTAATGCCTCTTCTAATTTTTTGACAAAAGTCATAGATAAATATGGTGGAAGGAACAAATTTTATCATGATTTTTATCTCAATTTTGTTTGTCCCTTGGGTATTTGCAAGACCAATTCCAAAGGTAACCAGATAAATTGCAATTATTATGAAAACAAGCGAGTTGAAGAAATACTAACTTCTTTTATAATTTCCGCGCTTAAAACGCAAATTAACTTCGGAATTGATACTTCTGTTTGTTACTGCATAGGCAGTGGTCAAAATTATCAAGAACTAAGCAAAATTAATAAAAAGTGGCGCTTTTTTCAAAAACTAGTTCCGCTTGAGCATCCTCGTTTTATTACACAATATCATCCTCAAGAAAAAGAGAAATATTTGCATAAATACCTGGATGCTTTGATGTATAAATAATAAGCGTTAGTTTAAAAAATAAGTGAGGTCAGCAATTTATGTCAGATGTAATTCTTAAAAAAGCAAGAAAAATTTATCAAATGTACCAAAATGGCGATTTAGGTGATACTACTTTACCTGAAGATAGCAATCCGCACCTAGATTCAAGTACCAATGAAAATGCGCTCTATTTTACATTGCCTATGGCTTTAAATTACCAGAGAAATTCCTATACTTTGTGGGAAAGTGCCTTGAAGACATATGAAGATCCCGAAACTAGTTTCGTTTTTCTACCGGAAAAAGTTATTACTGCTGGGTATGAATCAGTACAAAAAGCTTTGACTAAGTATCGGCTTGCTTTGCAAAAGAACAAGCAAACAGATATTTGGCTTAAATTATGTCAAACGTTTATAGAGCTTTCTGATGGTAGTGTTATTAAATTCGCTAACGACTTGGATAATGATGTGAATAAAATAAGGCAATTTATGCAAAAAGATGCCAAGAAAAAGTTTCCGTACTTGTCTGGTAATAAGCTTTGTAACTATTGGCTCTATGTCCTCAGTAAATACACTGCAATTCCCTTAAAAAACACTAATAATATTTATATTGCTGCAGACAGGCATGTAATCAGAGCAAGTTACAAATTAGGCTTAATTACTAAAGAACAAATGGAAAGTTCTAAAGTGCAAGCCTATGTGATTCATGCTTGGGCAAAAGAACTGCAGGGCACTGAATTTATGCCAACCGACTTGCAAAATCCATTGTGGTTGTGGAGCCGGAATGATTTTAAAGATTGGGATTGATTAATCGGGAAAGAAAATAATTTAATAATGAATGCTTTTAGTCCCTTGAAAAATATTATGTAGCATTTTGAGATTAAATTAAGATTTATCCTTTGGTGTGTTCCAGACTTTATCAAGTTCAGCATTTTCACTTTTAGGTGCCATTTGATCATCAAGTTGATCTATCTTTACCATAATAGGCAATTGAAAACTAGTTCCAGTAAAAATTGCACATCCCGGTGCTAATGTTGGTATTGCTGACTGTGAAACTCTGTCTAAGGAATTTAATGTGTTACTTAACATATTTAAATCGTTCTGATTCACTAAACGATGAATAATAAAATTATGCATTTGGGAAACAATAGTTGCAGAAATATCAGCAGGTCTCTGGCTAGCAATAGTTAAATAAAATCCGAATTTTCTTCCTTCCTTAATGATTTCTTCAAAAACATCTAGTCGGTAATCTCTCCACTTGTCATCTTCCCTATTATTATTTGCTGAAAGTATATTATGTGCTTCATCTATGACAAAATGTATGGTTCTATTAATCTTTTCAGAATTTCCAATTAATCGTTTCTGTTTTTGATAAATATATTTTGCAACTAATAAAGGAATAATGTCTTTAGTGTCTCGATTGGCATTACGCAAAGAGATGACAGTACAAAAGCTTTTAGTTATGTTATCATCATAATCATCATTATTAATTTTAATTACCTTATCAAACATGTCAGCTTTTGATTCAATACGGGTAAGTAATGGGTTAATATAATCAAACTGTGTGTCACCATAACTTAATTTATAAATCATTTCTAGATGCACTAAGGCCGACAGCAATTTTAGTGGACTATTTTTCCAGTTTTCTTGGTCAATAATTTTAGATTTTTTTAGTTCTTTTTCTATTATAGTGAGAAATTCTTTACTATCTTTCATCGAATTAAAGTAAAAGTCAAAGGAGGTATGTTGACCATTATTGATGGATTTATAATTATTAATGTGGTCAATATATTCGAATTGATGATTTGTACTAAGATAGTCTTGATGATCTATATCACATTCATAATAATATGATTTGGCTTGACTATGCCATGACGAGTTTAACCAGTGTGCTAGCATAGATTTTTCTGATGATTGCTTATCGTAATTGGGATTAATATCATTTAAAACAATTTTTAGTAAACTTAGTGTCTTTTCATTTTGATAAGTTCCAAAAAAGACTTGTCTAAAAGCAGTTTTAATAAATTCAAGCATTTTATCAGTACTTATTTTTGAATCTTGGGGACTATAATAATTTAATGTCGCTCTTAAAAATGGTTCTTGAGTTTGTTTAGTGGCTGAAAACAATATTGCTAACATTTCTGGATCCCAAAATTCAGCATTAGGCAAACTGATTCTGTCTTTTCCGTTTTTAGTAGATGTGTCTAGGTAAATAATGTCCTTTTCATTAGTGAGTGCATTTTCTCTAGTATATTCGCCATTGAAATCTAAAAAGATAAAATTTGAATTATCTATTTTCCATTTCTCATTTTTTGCTTTACTGAATAACGCAGAGTAAAGCTTGGCTAAAGTATTTGACTTGCCACTCCCAGTATTGCCAAAAATTGCAAAATGAGTATTAAAAAAATTCATCCAATCAATTGAATAATCTATTCCCTCAGGTATTGTTTTACCAATTGTAAGAGGGGACTTGATTTTTTTGGAATTTCCAGTTAAAACCTGAAATATTTCTTCCGATTTTAAAAGAGTAACTTCTGCAAATATTTGTGGAAATATCGTAATTCCAAAATAGAATTTATCTTCTTTAAAAGCCCCAACAATGGAAATATCCACTTCGCGAATAAATCTGTTAGGCGTAAATTCTTGCCTATTTGGATCTTTCTCAAGATCATGAAGATATTCATGCTCAACCTTTCCCACCAATTTATACGGTCCACGTCGAATACCTACATATTCACCTATACCTACTCCTCTGTAACTATCTCCATTTTTATAATAGGTTAGATCATTACTATTGGAAAGCATTCTTGCTTTTACTTTAACTCCAGTTATTTCAATAATAAAACCTACACATGTCTCTTCTTCAATTGTGTTCATTAATATCATTCTTTCCAGATAAAAAATCATTTAAAACATCAAAATCCCCATTTTTATATTCTATATTTTCATTTGCTAAATCTTTATCTTTAGATTCACTCTCTTCTTTTAAAAAAGAGACATTTCCATAACCAGTAAATATTTCTTTAACATTTAGTTCATCTTTTTGACTATAAGGAACAACAAAAACTTGTAATGTCGGATTGGTTAAACATCTTTTAAGAATGTCGTTTATATGCTTATCCTTAAAAGAAAAGCCAAAAACGATTAATACTGAATTAGGCTTTTGTAATTCTTCTTCAAAAGCACGGAATAGTTGATAATATTGCTCTTCAAAAACGGTCTCTTTAAATTTTGTCTTAGTAGGATTTACTACTAATAATGCGTCGTAAATTTCTTTAAATTTACGTAAATCTTTTCTGAGTTTCTTTTTTAACAATGTATTTGAATTTGTTGCAGACTTAATTTCAGTTTTCTTTAGGTTATTAAGTAAGCATTCAAAGTTAATTAATATCTCTTCTTCTATAATTTTTTTGATTGCTTCTTCAGACTCATTGCTACTTCTAGGATTTTTAAGGTTTGTATAAAAAATGTTTATTTCTTGATAAACTTTTTTATAAAAAGACTTATTATCTTTATCTTTTGCCTTCGTTAGACTGTCTAATACTGGATTAGTATTTGAGGAAATAATAATGTCATCTTTATCAACTGTTTTTTTATTCCAAGAAAGCGATCCATGCATCTTATATAAGTTAATTGAAGGAATTTCTCTTCGGTAAGTATCCATTGAACCGCTGTGACTGATATTAAAAAAGTAATTCTCATAACTTACCTCTCGCGTAAAAAACCCACGTGATCCATCATTGAAATAAGCTAAAGGATGCATATGAGCTATTTGATCGAAAGCTAGTTCAAAAAAGGTATCATAGTTAGTCGTAAAAATGTTTGCTCTTTTTGGTCGTTCAAATCCAGTATTATTTAATAAAGTAATGATATTTTTAATGAAAATTTTATAATTTTTAAGAGTTTCTGTTACTCCTTCATCTCGTATAGTGTAGGCGGTTATTAGCCCATTTTTTACAGACATTGAAAAGAAAATAAATTTTAAAAGTGCTGCTGCAATGTCATCATTCTCATACTTATTAAATAGGTCCTCTATACTTGGTATATTTTTCGCCCCATTATCATTATGAGATATAGTTTTTAAACTTGAACTACTTGCACCTGCACCAATTAAAAAATTCAAATTTTTCCCATCTATTGAATCTAAAAAATTTTTATTTAACTTTTCCATTTCACATTTTCCTCTTTCCATCGACTTTTAAATTGTTAGATAATATTTAATTCATTATTATATATAAAACAAGTATTATCAATAATTTAATTGATATTTTAATAGTTAAATTAGGGAAACTTTTATCACGAATTTATAAAACATTTTTTATACTATACAAAATAACAATTTTCTGGTGTCATAGAAATAAAATTTAATTAATTTTGAGATTGATGATTCTAAAAGTAAACTAGATAAATATAAATTAATGGAATCAATTTAAATGGAAGTACTAATTAAAAGTTTGTAGAAGATTGTTATAAAGCGTTTTTAAATCTATTATTAATTGATAAATTTAATATGATGTATTGTGATACTTATTTAAGGTAACAAATTTTCCTTGTGATTAGTTTTTTTGTTTTAGGTATTCTAAAAGACTTATGCTAATTGTTAATTAAACCTGGTAAATCATTATTACTTAACCAATATTACATTTTGAGTATTGTAGCTATTTATTGCTTCTAAAATAAGCATTTTTTGCTAATATTAAACTTCTAGTTATCATTATTTTTTAAAAGACGATTTTAGTATTAAATGTTAGGTTCTTTTTGAAATATTAGTTAATTCCTCCAATAGTATGAGAGTATGAATTCTCCCCTAATGAACTAAAAAATCTTGATTAATATAATTAAAATGTATAGCGAATTATTTGTATTGTAAAAAAGTTTGAAATGCTTACATTTTATAATATAATATATTCAAGTATATTTATGAAATATAATTGGATGGTAAGAATAAAATGAATGAGAATAATAGTGGTAAAAAATTTGATATTAAAAAAATTTTTTGTATTTTGAAGTGTAATTCTTTTACATATTGCGATTTAGTAAAATGTCTTAAATATAAGTACGAATTGATTACTGACCCTTACTTTAAAGAAGATTCATACAAGAATTATTTTTCTAGAAAAAACAAAAAAATAAAACATCAAAAATATGAACAGTCTAAAAACGGGTTATATGTACATCACGTTGCAGAGAATATGTTTCAAAATTTAGGTAAAGAAAAGGCAATTGCTGATAATCCTTGCTTAAGCTGTCTTCCAGATCATGGATTCAGGTACCAAATGCCTGATCAACTTGTTTATTGTAATTTGGTTGAACATGCTCTATTACATTTATTTATTATGATAAATAATCCCAATTATTATGAGGGTTATGAGTCATTAAATGGAAAGATCAAAAAATGGTATATAGATGACATAGGTGAAAATAAGCTTAAACCAAATGAAAGATGTTTTTATAATGCGTCAAAAATTAGTAAAGAAGAAGCTCAAACTTTAGAAAAAGAGTTTTGTGAGTTTATAAATCGTAAAGAGCAAAATAAAACTGTTTGCCAGTGCAACTATCCTAAATAGCTGAGTAACTAGTAAATCTAAAAAATAAGATTTTATTTAGCATTCCATTTATGAAAATAAAAAACCACTACTTCATAATTCTCTGGGAGTCGTAATGACCTTATTAATAGTAAAAATTGCCTTAATACATATCACGGCATTGTTTCTCTATTCTAGATCTGGCTTGCTAATAGTAAAGCAATAAATGATGACAGTAATCTCTAGTAAATTAGTCTGTGTTGTAATGGTTCAAAGATAATAGTAGCACTCCAACTTGTTCCACCGTTAATAATGTTAAGAAACATATCTTTCAAAAAACTGTGTTTAAACCTTTTAATATTGAACATATTAGTATTGATAGCAACATTGCTTTATCTGATGACAGCTCTTATTTATTTGCCAGGTTGTATAATTTACAGGATATTACTGGCCTTGATAAGGTAGATACGGGTAAAACTGAATATGTGGATCATATGTTTTTTAAGGATAAAAAACTGACTCAGCTTGACTTAAGTAGTTGGGACGCAAGTTCTTTTTATTATGAAATGGAAAATATGTTTTCAAGTGATACATCTTTGACTGAAATTAATCTGACAGGCTGGGGAATTAAACTATCTGATAATATCTTTAATGGTCTGGATACCACAAAAGTAAAAATTATTGGTTTTGATGATGAAGATGACGATTAAATCACAGATAAAGTTGATGTAATAATATAAAATCTTTTTAAACAAAAAACCTTTCAATCAGTTCTTAACGAATCTGCATTTGAAAGGTTTTATTTTGGAACTAACTTTATATAGATTAAAGATGCCTACGCATAGTAGTCAATGATTGCTTTCAATATTTTCGCAGTGTTAGGGTTGCCTGTGGCTTCTTCATAATATTTGCTAAAACGTGGGTCACACACATACATTTGGGCAAGATTCTTGTGCGCCTCTGCCGAATATTGGCCTTTAGGCCATATTGTCAATAAATATTCTTTATGTAAGTCGAAAAGGTGCTTGGCAGCATCTTGTTTGACACCAGCAGTATTATCAAAGTTCTTTAGTTCAGTTAAAATTTCAGCACTCAGTTTTTTGAAATGTGATAATTCATCTGCAGATAAAGAATTGAACTTTTCATTACTAAGATCTATTTGAGCGTCACCATATTTTTTCCTAATTTCCCTACCGTATTGTTTTTCATTTTTGTTAATCATTTCTTTTTTTAATGTGGCAAATTTTTCCGTGTCAGTCATTTGTGTTTCTCCCTTCATTGTTGCAAGTGTCTTGTCTAAATTCCTAATCAAATCATCTAGATATTGTTGTTGCGCAACTAATTTGCTGCGTTGATTTCGTAAAACTTGATATTGGGTTTTCGGTGAAGACTGCATCACCTGTTTTATTTGTTCCAGTGGCAAGTCAAATAGCTTTAAAAATAGAATTTTCTGCAATTGATCAACTTCGCTTTCCTCATAATAGCGATAATTGTTTTCAGGATTCCTGCGCGCTTTTAAAAGCCCTTGTTTATCGTAATAGCGTAAAGTTCGTGTTGAAATGCCAGCTAGTTTTGCTAGTTCATTGATAGAATACGACATGTTTAAAATCTCCTCACTTGCAAAATTAAGTATATTGGTTGACGCAGCGTCAAGGTCAAGCACGGAAAATGATTTTGAGAATAAAAAAGCCAGTAACTCAATCAAGATTACTGGCTTTTGCTTATGATATTTAATTTACGACATTTAATTTTTCACCATTTAGAAATGCCTGCAGATTTTCAACGACAATTCCAAGCAAACGATTGCGGGTTTCGCGTGGCGCCCAGGCAATATGAGGGGTAATGTAACAGTTCTTAGCAGAAAGAAGTGGACTGTCAGCAGGAATTGGCTCTTTTTGTGCAACATCAATTCCAGCTGCAGCAATCTTGCCTTCATTTAAAGCATCGGCGACGTCTTTTTCATTAATTAAACCGCCGCGAGCGGTATTAATTAAAATGACGCCATCTTTCATTTGACTAATTGCTTCTTGGTTAATCATTTCTGTAGTTGCCGGTGTTTGCGGCACGTGTAAACTTACAATATCTGCTTGTTGATAAAGTTGATCAAGTTCAACCTGCTTGACGTAATCAGGTAAGTCGGATTTGGGCCGATGGTTCCAAAAAATTATATTCATAGAAAAAGCATGACCGATTTCTGCCACTTTTTTAGCTATGTGACCGAAACCAATAAGTCCTAACGTTTTACCTTTCAATTCCATTAGCGGTTTTGCCCAAAAAGTAAAATCAGGGTTGCTGCTCCAGCGACCTTCATGGACTAATTTGTTATGTAAGCCAACTCGACTGGTAATTTCAAGTAGCAATGCAAAAGTAAATTGCGCTACGGCATCAGTACCATAAGTAGGGATGTTAGTAACAGGGATGCCAGCTTCACGAGCTGCTATTGTATCGACAATATTGTAACCGGTAGCAGTCACGCCAATATATTTGATGTTGGGCGCAGTCTGAAGGACTTTTTCGTCAAGGGACGTTTTGTTAGTTAAAACAATTTCAGCATCCCCAATCCGCTTTAAAATTTCATCATCATCGTCCACTGGAGTACGATCGTAAAAGGTGCATTCACCTAGTTTTTTAAGAGGTGACCAGTCTAAGTCTCCTGGGTTTAGAGCATAACTATCTAAATTAACAATTTTCATAATTTAACCTCACATACAATATATCTATACCTTATAGTTTACTACATATTACCGGCGTAACTATATATTATAAGATTGCAGTAAGATGGTGATTAAAAGAGTATTTGACAGTGTTTATAAATAATTTTAAAATTACTCTGTATTATGCATTTTAGTAATATCTTACTATTACTAACAATGAACAAATTTAATAGTTGGAGTATGTTATTTTTTATAGATTTTATGCCATGCAATAATCTATAAATAGTGGTATAAAATTAAAGTAGTAAATAAATATATAAAATAGTGGAATTAAGAAGGAGTTATCAATGAAAAAATGTCCTCAATGTGGCGCCTTAATGGGAAAAGACGTCAATTTTTGTACGTCTTGCGGTTATGATTTGCACAATGTTAGTGTACAAAAAGTAGAAGAGGCACCTGCTAACCCAGTTGAAAATACTGCCCAAGTAGAGCCAAAAAAGACTGAACCTCAGCCTCCAGCTGCCAGTGAGCCAGTTAATTACGGAGATCAATTTCAAAATTACTGGCAATGGTGTGTTGATTCCTGGCGCAATCCAGGTACTAGTAGTCCTAATGTGGCAAGTTGGTATGGTTGGTTGACCATTTTGATTGAAGATGCCTTTGTGGTGTTGGGTCTATATTATTGTGCCAATACTATTGTTAGTACTTTGATTAACTGGGCCAACCGCATGGGAGCCAACATTAATGGCTGGGAGAATTTTCATGTTCCCTTTAACATTATGCTCGAAATATTTGTGGTGCTGGTGATATTTGAAGTAATAGTCATTGGCGGCTTTTATGCTGGTTATCGGTATGTCTATGACAGAAACCTGAGCTTTTTTGAGTTTATTAATCGTGGTGCCCATGCCTGCAACTTCAATCTGCTTATTTCTGCCGCATTCTTTTTACTAATGCTTTTAGGATTAAATAGCATTAAATTCATGATTGCCGTATTTATCATAATGCTAGCTTTATTCTTTGCAAGCCAGCATATTATATTATTTGGCGATCAGGGAGCAGTGCATGATAAGATTTTTGGCTTCTTAATTGCTTTTGCCATTATCTTTGTATGTCTGATGATTTTAGATTCAATTATTTATAGTTCCATGGTCCATTCAATCATCAATCAAATTATGTCAATGCAAAATGGTTCAATGTAGATAGAGTGAAGGAAATGAATGATAAAAAATTTTGTCCTAATTGTGGTAAAGAAGTAAAACCGAATGCGGAATTTTGCCCTAACTGTGGTCAAAAATTGCCTCAGACGCTGCATAGTAGAAAAGAATATCGTAGTCAGCAGAAAAATACTGCAGCGCAGCCAGTTGTCAATCAGTCACAAGCTGCTGCGAAGTCAGTTCATCAGCCCATGAAAAAAAGAAATAAGGTCTTGCTGATCTGCTTGGGAGTTTTGGTTGTCGCATTTGCAGCATTCTATGCTTGGGGTTCTAATCATTATCAAAGAAATAATCAGATTAATCAAATTGCAGCCAGTTTGAAAAATCCTCATTCTGATTTAGCCCAATTCGTAGTTTCTGAAAATCCTAATGCTCGTGTGACAACGGCAGCTCTAAAGCCAACTCAGGAATATTATGCGGAACATTACGTTGAAGCAGATAAAATGGCTGATGCTTTTAAATACGGTAATGAATATGAAAATGTCAGCTTGGTTCAAAGCGGCCGTTACTTACTTTTATTCCCCAAATATTGTTTGCAATTAAAGACTTATACACCGCAGATTAGAACTAATCACGCCAATTCTACTATTTATGTCAACAATAAAAAATTTGGTGGTGTTGACGGAAGTGGTGAGGACTATTATAAAAAAATTGCTCCTTTATTTCCGGGTAAATACCACATTGAAGTAAAATCAGTTGCGTCTGGCCACCAGTTGTCTGCCGATAAAAGCACCACTATTTTTTCTAATAAAGAAATTAACATGAATATTAAAACTGTTAATTTCATGATTAAAAGTATCCCTTCTGCCACGATTTACATTAATGATAAAAAAGTAGGCAATCTTGATAGAAGGGGAACGAAAGTGTTTAAAGATTACCCTGTAACTGATGATATGAAGATCTATGTGGTTACTAAAGTTGATGGTAAATCTATCAAATCAGAGTCTGTTGATTATGACGATATGGGCTTTGAAGATGACGATGATAGCAGCAGTAATGTCATTAAACCCGAATGGCCTGGCTTAATTAGTAAAGATGACGCTGAAGAGCTTTTAGAAAATGACTTTACATCTCCAGACGAGGATGACTTTGTTGGTGGAGCAGAAAATAAAGGTTATCAGGAACTTCATTCTCAAAATACTGGTTTTGATAAGGATGACGATATTAATGAATATAATATGGAATGTTCTGTAGTTTCGATTACTCCAGCGCCAAATAACTGTAGCAGCGTAACTTACAAGATTACTTACACTTTCGAACATGATGATTTTGAACATAAGCAAGTGATGTTATACACTGGCGGTCTTTTCAAACAGACTGGTGACGACGATGACAGCAGTCAAAAGATTAAGTCAATTGGCAACGGCAAAATAATTAGTGATAAAAAATACGATAATTAATATTGTTGGTAAAAGTAAATTTTTAAAAGCACCTCCAAATTTGAAAAAATTTGGAGGTTTTTTTATGTCTTAAAACGCAAACTATACAAGTTCTCAGAGGGAGTGTGGTCATGTAGGATTCATATAGACTTATTAATTTTCTGCGATAAAGTTACTGAATCATATTCAATCTGTACAAAATTGCAATGATTTTAAATTAGTGAGTGTTACAGAAATAATCAAGTATTTGACGGCATTTTTAAAGCAAGCGAAATTTAAAGCAAGCGGGGGCTATTTAGTTTTAGCTTTTTGACATTCTCAATTTTCAAGACTGCTAAATTAGTTTTTTTACGGGTTTTAGCAGTCTTTTTTATTTTGACCCAAATTTCTTTCCCATTTTAAAAAGAATTGACTCTAAAACATTATTTTTAGAAAACGCTTGCAATAGAAGTTGATAGTGGTATAGTTAAAATAATAAATGGTATATATAAGAAACCACTTAGGAGATGCTGAAAATGCGAATGCAGGATTATGTGAAATATTCATCTGAAAAATTAGGTGAGAATTTTCAAAAAAGGGATGAGTTAATTAGCGGAGTAGCAAATCTATTTTTAAAAAAGAAATATTTGAGTATTACCTTAATTGCTTCGGGTTCTTCTTATAACGCTCTGGCAATGATTCAGGATTCGTTGCAAGAGATGACCAAAAAACCGGTGTATCTTCATACACCGGAATATGTTATGCAATTTGGGATTGCGTCTCAGAAAAGTACATTTATTGTTGTTGTATCACAGAGTGGTTCTTCGACCAATATCATTAATTGCTTGCAGTATTTACAAAAAAACGACATATTCGCAGTTTCTTTAACTGGCAATCTTGATAGTCAAATGAGCAAATACTCACAAGAAATTTTTGATTATGGACCTGGTAATGAGTACGTGGATTATGTAACTGTCGGTGTACAAACACTTGTCGAGTTCTTCCTGTTATTGGGCTGTAAGATTAGCAGCCTAGATTCACAACAAAAAGAAGACTTTTATAAGCAACTACAGCAAACTATTTCATACCAAAAGGAGTTGATGGCGGAAACAGAAAAATTTATTCAAAATAATTATTTTGCCCTTTCAATGAGAAACCCTACTTTTTTCTGTGGCAATGGACCCAATTATGGAGTTGCAAGGGAAGGTGCATTGAAGTTTCAAGAAACGCTAAAAAGACCTGCAATGTATTACGAACTTGAAGAATTTCTTCATGGGCCGGATATGCAATTAACGCCAAATCATACCGTCTTTTTAATTGATGATATGCCTGTTTCTGGGAAAACTAGATTCTCAGAAGTTTTTGAAGCATTAAAAGAAATAACGCCAAATGTGTTTTTTATTACTAGTTCAAATCATTTGGAAAAAGATCAGAGAATCTTGAAAACCCAAGCTGTGAATAACTGGTTTTTTGAACCCTATTATTCATTGCCAGTAGTGCAATTAGTGGCAGCAAAAATGACTGACGAGCTTCAGGCTTGGGCTACACATCCTTATTTTGACAAGTTTGATCAAAAAATTGCAATTAAAACAGATGATTATGACGAAGAAATCAAAAATATCAAGCAAAAGTGGGATTCAGATCATAAAAGTTAAATTAGCTTAGGAGGCTTAAAAATGATTAAGATGATTCGTGTTGACTATAGGCTGTTGCACGGCCAGGTTGCGTTTTCATGGACGCAAGCTTTAGGCGCAGACGCATTACTGCTAGTAAGTGATACTGTTAAAAAAGATCCGCTACGCATGAAGGCGTTGAGATTAGCAAAGCCAGCTGGAACTAAAGTAGTTATTAAAACTTGTGATGAGGCCATTGAACAAATAAAAAGTGGAATTACAGACAAATATAAATTGTTTGTCATATGTGAAACTCTGCCAATTGCGGCCAAACTGGTTGAAGCTATTGGTGAAAAAGCAATTAATTTGGGCAATATGCCGTATAAAGATAGTAAAAAGCAAGTGACTAAAAGTATTTTTATTGATCATGAAGATGTAGAAATAATGCAAAAACTAGTAGATCAGGGAGTTGAGCTTTTTATTCAAATGGTACCGAATGAAAACAAGATCGATGCTAAAAAGTTTTTAAAGGAGGTGTAAAAATTGATACTAAAAACTTTTTTAATTTTTCTTGTTGGATTATTGGGATATTCAGAATGGTTGCTTGGAACTAGTTATTTGCAAAGGCCAATCATTCTGGGTCCCTTAGTGGGACTAGTTTTAGGTGATTTGCAAAGTGGAATAATTATGGGAGCAACCCTTGAACTTGCAATGATCGGTGCTGTTTCAATCGGTGCTTATGATCCACCTGATTTGGTTTCTGGCTCAATAATTGGTATTTCTTTAGCTATTGAAACCCATGCCGCTCCAGGTGCAGCACTAACATTGGGCATTCCAATCGCTGCTATTATGCAGGCTTTAGGGCTTGCAACTGGTCAGCCCTTAATGTTGGCTTTCATTCACCGCTGTGATAGTGCTGCAGAAAAAGGTAATACGAAAGCACTTACGCGAAATATGCTAATTGCTGGTTATATTCAAGATTGGCCCGGACTGGTTTTCATACCTTTAGCATTTTACTTCGGTTCTTCAACCGTGGCAAAGTTGCTCAATATAATACCTCAGTTTGTCCAAGATGGAATGAATGTTGCTGCGGGACTATTACCACTCTTAGGTTTTGCAATGCTGGCACAAATGATGATGAACAAAAAAGTGATAGCTTTCTTTTTCTTCGGCTTTTTCTTAGTAGCATACGGAAAAATATCAACTACTGGTGTAGCTATTTTTGCAGTAATAATGGCTGCCATAATGTACGTTTTCTTTGATAGAGATGATAAGAGTCAAAAGGGTAAAGATGTTAAACCAAGTGTAGAACAGGAAAGTGATGGTTTCGATGAGTTTTAATATTAAACCTAAATATGATAAGAAGATAAACAAATCCGATTTAGTTAAATTATTTTGGCGCAGTATTCCTTATGAAC
Source organism: Lactobacillus sp. VURO6/B1 (VP7) (assembly GCF_058139575.1). Lineage (NCBI taxonomy): Bacteria > Bacillati > Bacillota > Bacilli > Lactobacillales > Lactobacillaceae > Lactobacillus > Lactobacillus sp. VURO6/B1 (VP7). Next base: position 29,128 of record NZ_JBVOWJ010000011.1, read on the forward strand.
ATTCTTGGAATTATGAGCGAATGGGGAATGTTGGCTTTACTTGGGCAATCATGCCTATTTTGAAAAAATTATATCCCCAAAAGGATAAATTCATTCATGCTTTAAAACGTAACTTGGAATTATACAATATGACGCCATATATTGTGACTTTGCCACTTGGAATTTCTGTGGCAATGGAAGAAGCCAATGCTAGCAATGAAGATTTTGATGAGACTTCTATTTCAGCGGTTAAATTAGCATTGATGGGTCCACTCTCAGGCATAGGTGATTCGTTTTTCTGGGGCACTCTGAGAGTTTTAGCAACAGGTATTGGAACAACTTTAGCTCTTAAAGGCAGTATTTTAGGGCCAATATTATTTTTCTTGGTATTCAATGTTCCACATTACATTATGAGATATTATGGTACATTTTTAGGCTATAGCTTGGGGTCGAATGTAATTAATAATGTCGAAAATTCGGGTATGATGGATAAAATCACTAAATATGCCTCAATGATCGGTATGATGGTTGTTGGTGCCATGACTCAAGAAATGGTCAGTGTTAATTTCATTACTAAGATTGGTGTTGGCAAGAGTGCATCAACAGTGCAGTCTCTACTAGATGGCATTTTCCCTGGAATTGCTACTCTTGCTTTATTCGGTGTAACTTATTGGATGCTCAAAAAGAAGCTTAATCCGTTGCTAATTATGTTTATTATTTTGGTGGTAAGTATAGCGGCAGCATACTTTAAAATTCTGGGAGCTTAGATTTAAAAGGAGAATAAAATGACAATAATGAAAAATTTTGATGTAGAAAAATATTTGCAAAATGGTAAAGATGTATATGCTCAAAGAGAGAATATTGAAAAATTAGCCGATAAATTATCTAAAAATGAATATCAAAACATTGTAATGATTGGTATCGGTGGCACGTGGATGGAATGGTATCCAATTGCAGAATACTTGCATCATTTATCTGATTTTCCAGTTTACTTGGAAAATGCTGGTGAATTATTGGTAAAAAAGGATATTAACTATCTCACCAATAAGTCCTTGGTTCTTACTTCTTCGGATTCAGGTGATACTAAAGAAATTGTAGCAGCAGTGAAGTACTGCAATCAGAAAGGAATAGATGTTTATGGTTTCACCAAAAATCCAGAATCTGCCTTAGGAAAATTGTTAAAAGAATCAATTAATGGTTCACTAGCTGAATGTGAAAATGCCTATTTAATGTACTTTATGTTAACTTTGCGTATCTATCAAAATTGGGGTTACTATAAGAATTACGACCGCTGGGCAGATCAAATGAAACAACTTTATCCTAACCTATTAAGATTCAGAGAAGAATTTGAACCAAGAGCTCAGAGTATTGCGCGTAAATATTACAATGCCCCATTAACTATGACTGTGGGCTCAGGAATGCTGTGGGGTGAAACATGCATGTTTTCAATGTGTATTTTAGAAGAAATGCAATGGGTCCGCACACGCCCTGTTACTTCAGCTGACTTTTTCCACGGTGCATTAGAATTAGTTGATGATACTTTACCAGTGTACTTAATCAAAGGCGAAGACGAATATCGTGCATTAGATGAACGAGTAGAACGCTTTTTGCCAAAGCATACAAAGAGTTTTGAAGTCTTTGATACTAAAGACTTTGTATTTGAAGGAATTGATGATGACTTTAGGCAAATTTGCTCGCCAATGATTATAACATCGCTTTTAACTGATCGCTTAGCATCATGGTATCAACAATATACTGGTCATGACCTTAATTTCCGTCGCTACTATCGTCAATTTGATTATTAGAGCAAAAGAAAAAATCGTAAAAAGTCATAATCTTTTTACGATTTTTTAGCAAGTCTATGTAGCTATACTTAATAGGTTTCTTTTTCACCTAAAATACCACCAAGAGTAAATTGTAGATTTAATTCTTCTGAAATTAGATAACTTTCCGTATATTCAACAGCATTACCTTGCTCATCATAACCATAATAAATGATGTAATAAAGGAGGTCTCCTTTTTTTATTTTTAACAATCTGGCTTCTTTTGTTAAAGCTGGAATAACTTGAATAAATTGGGAAAAATGTACGGGTTTATGTTTTTTAGAGTCCATATAGTCATAGAGACTTACATTCTTAAAATCGACTTGTGATGCATCCGGAAATAATTTAGCAGGTAAGTAGTTATATTCTATAGCAAAAGGTCGTTCTTTAATTTCTCGAATTCGATGTAAGGCAAAGACCTTACTTTCGTCATTTAATTTAAGTTTTTCATTAAAAAAAGCGTTGCCGCTAATGAGATCAGTACCAACAACTTCATTAGAAAAGTGAATACCATTTTTGGTTAGCAATTCAGAAATTCCTGAATTAGAATTTTTATCAGTAAAAGCCAAATTAAAATATACATTTTCTTTATCTGGAGTTACTGATGTAACAAATGTGCCACTACCTTGTTTGCGATAGAGCAATCCCTTTTTTTTCAATGAATCTATAGCTTTTTTGACAGTCATGCGATTTACACCGTATTGTCTTGCTAAGTCACGTTCACTCGGTATTTTAGATCCAGGTAAATACTTTTTACTAAGAATTTTTTTCTCAAGCAAATCCTCTATTTGAATATAAAGAGGGGCATGATAAAGATTATTCATTATTTTTCTTTTTCTTTCTTTAAATTATTATCTATTGACACTAATAGTGAATTGGACGGAATTTTCTTTGATACAAAGTAAATAATTTCATTATCAATAAAAACTTTGGATGAGCGCTGTAGAATTTTACTCCTAACGGGAACATCTAATAAATTAGCATCTTCAAAATTTACTGCTTCAATTGATAAACTTTGGTACTCTTTTAATTTTTTACCTTGATATTTTTTAGCCAGTAAATTCCAAAAAGAACATTCTTGTAGTCGCTTTAAAGGTAAATTTTTTGCTAGTTTTTCTGGAGCATATATGTAATCAATTGATAAAGTTATATTATTTTGTTGTTCATTTGTAGTTCGTTTATAAACTAGTAAACGAATTTGTGTAGCAAGTGGAACTTCAAGTTTTTGAGCAATCTTTTTGTTAGCTTCAAAAACTTCATTCTTAACAATATAATTACGAATAATATGATGAGTTTTCTTGCCAAAAAATTCTAGCCAATCTAAATCTTCTTTTGGTTGATTAATAATATAATCATTAGCAATTAAAGAAATGATCCCTTTGTTTTTTAAAATTTCCAGCGCCTCTCTAATTGTATTTCGGGAAACTGAATATTTATCTGCTAACTTCCTTTCGGAAGGCAAATAGTGAGTGTAAATTTTATTTGAAATTTGGAACCTGATGTCTTTGGCAATTAGTTCGCTTTTATTTATGATATTGAACATTTTAATAGCTCTTCCTTGTCAATATTAGATAACTTAATATTAGCTTAACACTGAAGTGATAGCAATTCTGAAGAATATTTTTTCAGATTAGGTGCATAGATAATGATATTTTAATGGTATAGCAAAAAGCAAAATTGGTCTAGTAATTATACCAATACTTTGGAGGAAATAATGACAAAATTTGTAATTGCAACACACGGATATTTTGCAAAAGGATTAAAAATGTCTACAGAATTTATTATGGGAAAGCGAAATGATTTATACGCAATATGTGCCTATACACCAGAATGTAAAGATTTTCCCAAAGCTGTTAAGACAATTATTAATAATAATAAAGGCGACATAGTTTTTGGAACTGATATTGCTGGTGGTAGTGTAAATACTGATTTACAGAAAATTGTTGCTTCTAGTGATAGATTGCATCTGGTAGCTGGTATTAATTTACCTTTTTTACTGCAGTTTTTAACTTCCAATGAAACAAATGTTTCTGAAGTTATAAACAAAAGTATAGAGGCTGCTAAAGAAGGAATTGTGAATTTTGATAATTTAAACACTGAAACGTCTAAGGATGCACTAGATGATTTTGATAGTTTTTAAAAAGTGTGGATAAAATGATTGTAAAAACAATACTAATCTTTTTGATTAATTTTCTAGGATATTCAGAATGGTTATTAGGAACCAGCTATTTGCAAAGACCTATAATTTTAGGTCCCTTGGTTGGCCTAGTTCTAGGAGATTTGCAAGATGGCATTGTCATGGGGGCAACGCTTGAACTTGCCATGATCGGTGCAGTCTCAATTGGAGCATATAATCCTCCTGATTTAATAGCTGGAACGGTTTTAGGGATTTCCTTAGCGATTGAGTCGCATGCTAATGCAGCGGCTGCTTTAACTTTAGGAATTCCGATTGCAACGGTGATGTTGGCACTTAATACTGCTGTTGGACAACCCGTGATGTTACTATTAATTCACCGTTGTGATAAAGATGCGGATAAAGGAGATACGCGCGCGATAACGCGAGACATGTTGCTATCAGGCTGGGCACAAAATTGGCCAGGAATTATTTTCAATCCACTAGCTTTTTATTTTGGTTCAGCAACAGTAGCAAAATTATTAAACATTATTCCACCGTTTGTGCAAACAGGTATGAACATAGCAGCTGGTTTGCTTCCGTTACTCGGTTTTGCAATGCTGGCGCAAATGATGATGAATAAAAAAGTTGTAGCTTTCTTCTTTTTAGGCTTCTTCCTGGTGGCATATAGTAAAATTTCCACTACTGGAGTAGCTATCTTTGCAGTAATTATGGCTGCCATCATGTATATTTTCTTTGATCAGGATAAAAATAAAAAAGCTAATATAGATGTAGAAGAAGAGAATGATGATGGTTTCGATGAATTTTAGCTTTTAATTTATTTGGAAAGCGCTTTCTCATTTTAAATGAATAAAATAACATATTTTTGAGAATAAAACTACTGTAATAACTCTCAATATTGTGCTATTATTTTCTTAGACTAAGAAAGAGAGGTAGATTACTCCATATGCATGTGTTAACTCAAAATTTTGAGCAATTTGCTATGGGGGAAGTGCGGCTTTCTTATCTGAACAATCTGTTGTTGCTGTTTTTTAATATGATCATTAATGACTTAGCATTATCACGCAACGTGAAATGCTAAGTCTTTTTTGATTGCTATATTTCCAGATCAGGAGGAAATCATGCCAAAATTTAAGAAGTTTTTAGTTGGTGCTATTGCAGTTTTGGGCACTGCTTTACTTGCTGGGTGCTCCAACTCAGCTAAAAAACAAGCTGATAGCGGTACACCAAAGTCTCTCAACGTGCAGTTCGTACCGAGCGTTTCTGCTAATACTTTGGAGACTAAGGCCAAACCATTAGAAAAAATGCTATCTAAGCGTCTGGGAATTCCAGTCCACGTTTCAGTTTCAACAAGTGGTAATGCACTGGTAGAAGCAATGAAATCCAAAAAAATAGATGTCGGTTTTTTACCAGGTGATGACTATGTGCAGGCGCATAAACAGCATGCAGCCGATGTTTTATTACAGTCAGAGCGTTTTGGTTTAACTAGACCAGATGGTAATTGGACTAAAAAGTTAGTTCATACTTTTCATTCCGAAATTCTAGTTAGAAAAGACTCTGGTATTAAGAGCTGGAGGGATCTTAAAGGTAAGAAAATTTCAATTCAAAGCCCAACTTCAACTTCTGGTTATATTTTCCCAGTTGCTGAACTAAAGCAAAAGGGACTGGATGTTCCTCGTAGCTGTAAGCTGGTTACTACAACTGGACATGATCAAGCAGTTCTAAATGTTTTAAATAAAGATACTGATGCAGCCTTTGTTTTTGAGGATGCCCGTAATAATGTTATTAAAGACAACCCTAAGATTAAGTCCCAAGTTGTACCAATTTATTACACAACGGAAATTCCTAATGACACTATTTCTGTCATCCCGAGTTTGTCTAAATCCTTCCGGGAAAAGTTAGCTAATGCATTTATTGCCATTGGTAAATCTAAAGAAGGTAAAAAAGTAATCGAACGCGTTTATTCGCACGAAGGATATGTCAAAGCTAAAGATAGTGACTATGACACTGTTCGTAAATATGAAAAAATTGCTGAGTCAATTAAAAAGTAGTTTTGCTGATTAAATATAGAAGAAAATGCATCTTTTTCAACCTAAAAGATGCATTTTTTGTTGATAAAATATAGACTAAGTTTAGTTGAATAGGGCTTTTCCTAATAAATACAATTTGTGTTTTTGGTAAAAAGCCGTGAATTGCATTTATTAACTTATATGGTCCAACGCAATATTTAGGTTCAAATTTAGTTAACGAACACTTTCAAACATTGACAAACAAAAGAGAACAGTTATAATTAAAATGAACTAAGTTAGTTGCATAATCTAGTTTAAGAAGTAGGTTACTAATGTTAAAGAGTGAAAGACTGAAAACTATTTTACAAGTTGTAAAAACACAGAAATTTGTCACAGTTGATGAATTAGCACAAGCTTTAAAAGTTTCTGATATGACGATCAGACGAGATCTGAATGAGCTCCACAAGGCAAGTAAGATTTTACGTGTCCACGGTGGCGCGCAGTTATTGTCTGATCAAACTCGCACTGAAAAAAGTTATGAGCAAAAGCGTGAAATCCATAGTAAAGAAAAATATGAAGTAGCAAAAAGAGCCTGTAACTTAATTCATGAAAATGATTCGATTTATGTTGGACCAGGGACGACGTTAGAATTACTAGTGGCTAATCTCAAAGTTAAACATTTGCGCATTGTTACTAATTCATTACCTGTATTTGAAGCTGCCAAAAATAATATGAATGATTACGATTTAATTATGGTTGGCGGTTCTTACAGAAGAATCAGCGGTGCTTTTGTAGGCGCTTTAGCCAATAACGAATTAAAAACTATGTCATTTTCTGTTGGTTTTGTCGGTGTTAATGGCATTAAAGATTCTTCTTTAACAACTGCTAACTTAGAAGAAGGTCAAACCGAAGGTATTGGACTGAATCATTCACAAATAAAATTTGTGGCAGCTGATTATACTAAATTGGATCATAGTGATTTTCACCAATTTTATGATTTGCGCAATGTGGATGGTTTAATTACTAATCGGGGAATTGAGCCTGAGTTGGAAAAGCATTACAGTCAATTTACGACTATTTATAAGTAATTTTTTGAGAGGAGATTTGGCTATGAAGGTTGTCATTGGTAGTGACAAGGCAGGTTTTGCCTTAAAAGAAAAAGTAAAAGATTACCTGAAGGCACATCACTATGATGTTTTGGATGTTACTGCAAAACCCGCTGAGGATTTTGTTGAATCTAGTTTAAAGGTAACTCATGAAGTCTTAGACAATGGCATTAAAAAGGCCATCATGTTTGACGAATACGGCGTAGGGTCTGCCATGGCGTCAAACAAGGTTAAAGGCATGGTTACCGCAAATGTTAATGAAGAAAGAACTGCACACATGACTGCTATGCACAATGGTGCAAAAGCTATTGCTTTAGGTAGCGGTATTGTCGGTGAAAAACTGGCTTATTCAATCGTGCAACATTATTTGGATACTGAATATGCTGGTGGCCGCCATCAAGTGCGTTTAAATATGCTTGAAGAAATGATTTAAGGAGGTTTACTAATGCTAGATAATGATAGACCACAACCAGAATTTGTTGATCCCAAAGTTGATAAGCATATAGTTATTGCTTTAGGAAATGATCATATCGTTACTTCTGTCAAAATGGCTATTTCTGATCATTTAAAAGAAGAGGGATATCAGGTCATTGATGAAGGTACTCATGATAATACCAGAACGCACTATCCAATTTATGGTAAACGTGTTGCTGAAGATGTTGCTGATGGTCGTGCCGATTTAGGTATTGTCCTTTGTGGTACTGGTATCGGTATTTCTACCGCTGCAGATAAAAACGAGGGTGTTCGTGCAGCAATGGTTGGCGATGTTGCTCAAGCTGAGTATGCTCGGCGTGAACTGAATGCCAATATCCTTGGTTTTGGTGGTATCGTTTTAGGACGTGACTTTATTTTTGACATTGTTGATTCCTTCTTAAATGCCAAATATGAGTCTACTCCAGAAAGACAAGAGTTAATTGCCAAAATAGATGGTATTGCCAAACCAAATCCTGAACAAAAGGATAACGTTCACTTCTTTGATGAAGAAAATAAGAAGTGGGCTGAAGGCGTATACCACGACTAATATTGTTAAATAATATAAATAAAAAACTTAAAATTTTAATCGCACATTGAAGCCATGATTTAAAAGTCATGGCTTTATTTTGTGGAATTATTTTTTGTTTAATTAGTAAAAATCAAAATAGAAAAAACTTATAAATGCTGTCTGATTAACTGTTTATAGCAAGTTAATCACTTTAATTGGCTAAGAATATAAGTAATCTTGATGATTTTTTTGCTTTATTTTTTAAAAAAGCGTTTGCATTTTTCCTTGCCATTAAATATAATAGCAATAGACAAGCGAACAAAAACTAACATAATCAAACAAAAGCGAAAAACTTGTCTATTGTTAAGGAGGGCCTAATTTGTGAAAGAAAATAACTTGTTTTCTGCAAATGCAGTATTTGTAAGTAATGCATCAGAACCAACCACAATTTTTAAGGAAGTTTCGGATAAATTACTTGCTCTTGATTTGGTCAACGATGGCTTTTTCAATGGAATTAACCAGCGTGAACAACAGTATCCGACCGGAATAGATACTTCACCTATTGCAAAGGAATTACCCAACATTGCTGTACCGCATACTGAAGGAGAGTTTGTTAATACTTGTTTGATAGTGCCTGTTGCTTTAAAGGCACCAGTATCTTTCAAAAACATGATTGCACCTGATCAGAGTTTGCCGGTAAAATTTCTGTTTATGATTTTGAATAATAATCCAGAAGGACAAGCAAACATTTTAGCACAAATTATGGACTTTCTTAGACTTACATCCGTTTCAAAGTTACAAACATTATTCAATCTTACCGAGACTGATAAAATTTATCAGTTCTTAAGTGAGAATTTTAGTCAACAGTAGGAGGGCTTTTTATGAGCAGAGAAGTAAAATTTATAGCTGCATGTGGTGCTGGGGTAAACTCATCTCACCAAATTAAGGATGCAGTTGAAGAAGAAATGAGAAAGCGTGGTTATAACGTCAAAGTTGATGCCTATATGATTAAGGATGTCAATGAAGATCTTTTATCACATTATGATGGTTATTTGACAATTGCTAAGACTGATCTTTCCTTTAAACCAAAAATTCCATTAATTGATGCAGGAGCAATCTTATACCGTATACCTGCTATGGCTAAACCAGTTTATGATAATGTGGAAAAAGTTGTTAAAGAAATTAATGCTAAATAAGATTTCATGAGGAAATAAAAAATGAATGGGATAATTAATTTTGCTAACTCACTTTTTAAGCCTTTGATTGATATGGGTGCAGCTACAATAATGTTAATTGTTTTGACGTTAATCGCTGTACTCTTTCGAGTCAAGTTCACCAAGGCCTTAGAAGGTGGTTTGAAATTAGCTATTGCTATTACAGCGATAGGTAATGTTATGAATATGCTGACTACAGCATTTCAAAAGCCAATGATGCAATTTGTTAAGCACACTGGCATCCACATGGATATGCAGGATATGGGTTGGGCTCCACTTGCTACTATAACTTGGGGATCACCATATACCTTGTTTTATCTGCTAGTTTTAATTATTTTAAATGTTGTTCTACTGGTATTAAACAAGACAAACACGCTTGATGTAGATATCTTTGATGTTTGGCACCTGGCATTCGATGGTTTGTTCTGTGTTTATGTCGGTGCCCCTCTTTGGCTATCAACTTTGTTAGTCCTTTTCATTGGCACAATGAAAATTATTAACTCTGACTTAATGAAGCCAACATTTAATGACTTATTAGATGCCCCTGAAGGCAACCCAATGACTACTACGCACATGAACTATATGATGAATCCTATCATAATGGTATTCAATAAGTTCTTTGATAAATGTTTGCCATGGCTTGATAAATTTGACTTTGATTCTACTAAATTGAACGAAAAAATCGGATTTTGGGGCAGTAGATTTGCTATTGGCGTTTACCTTGGTGTGTTTGTTTCTTTGCTAGCTGGCAATAATTTCGCTACTGAGCAGGGATGGAAAGACATGTTTACACTATCATTTATTGGTGGTTCATGTATTGAACTGTTCTCTGTAATTGGTTCATGGTTCATCGCTTCCGTTGAGCCTTTGTCTCAAGGTATTGCCGATTTTGCTACCAAGAAGTTTTCTGGTCGTACCTTTAATATCGGACTTGACTGGCCATTCTTAGCTGGCCGTTCTGAAATTTGGGCTGCCGCAAATGTTTTGGCTCCAATTATGATGCTTGAAGCAATGGTTCTGCCAGGTAACAGACTAATGCCTTTAGGTGGCATCATCGCTATGGGTGTTACTCCGGCTTTGCTAGTTGTTACTCGTGGTAAAATTATTCGGATGATTATCATTGGGACAATTGAATTACCTATCTTCCTTTGGGCTGGTACTATGGTTGGTCCTTTTGTTACCAACATGGCCCACTCTGTAGGTGCTGCTATTCCTGCACATACCTTGGTTTCAGACACTACTATGGAAGGTCCAGTTGAAAAATTCTTGGCTTACCTAGTGGGAAATGCCTGGAAACAACAAGGAATGTTTATTGTTTATGCCTTAATCGCTCTGGCAGCTTACTTGCTCTTATTTATCTGGTATGCAAAACAAATGAAGAAGAGAAATGCAGAATACGCTGCAGCTAAAAAGGCTAATTAATCATTAATAATGTTTTGGCTTAAGGGTGATCAAATTGAAGAAAACAAAAGTAACGGCTAAGGAAAAAGCAAGAAGGAATCGCATCCTTTTTTGGGCGGTTGTTGTAATTGTGGTTAACTTGCTACAAATTTTATTTAAAAATTGGATAACAAGCCTAATTGCCATGGTTGGTACAATCTATGCCTTATATCGTATTGTTGTCTTTGATAACCCTAAAAATCGCCTTAGTCAAAAATACTATGATTGGAAAGGCAACAAACTAAGTAAATAAATTTATTAAATACCATTGGGAAACTAACTCTCAATGGTATTTTTATGTAAAAATAAATTTTAATTAACAATATTTTGTAAAAATCAAATTGCAATAAACCGCTTTCTCTGATACACTTTAAGTGGTATCTACCAGTTAGTTAAGGAGGGGGAATTAATGGCAAAACCACTTTATCGCCAAGTAATTCTAGACTTGGAAAAACAAATAAACAATATGGAGCCGAATGCTAAATTGCCAAGTGAAAGACAGTTATTAGTTAAATACGGTGTTAGTCGCAATACAATTAGATTGGCGTTACAAAATCTTGAAGAAAGAGGATTAATATACCGTCTTCATGGTAAAGGCACTTTTGTTTCAAGTACTTTTCTTGATCAACCTAATATTGGAGGAATGTATTCTTTTTCAGAAGAATTAAAAAGAACTGGGCAAAAGGCTTCAACTAAAAATCTAAGTTTAGACTTAATTGCTCCAAATAAAAATATCGCTGCACAATTGAATTTGGGACCGAGAGAAAAAACTTACGAGCTGGTTCGTTTGCGTCTTGCTGATAACGAACCACGCATTTTTAGTAGAACTTATTTACCGACAAAATTATTTCCCAAACTCAATCTAAACGATTTAAAGGCTAAGCCGCTTTATGATGTCATGAAAGAAAAATATGACCAAATCAGTGTGATGGCTTTTGAAGATGTTGAAGCTGTTTGTCTTAATCAAGAAGAAAGTAGAAATCTGGCGGAAAAAGTTGGTGCACCAAGTTTAAAAATATTTCGGAAGACTATTAATGACAAAAATGTACCGATAGAGTTTACGATTTCTTTGGCTAGAGGCGATAAATTTGTTTATCGTTCACGTCAATATAATGATTTATTTTAATTGTATAAGGAAGGTAAAATTAATGTTTTCAAAAACAGATGCAGAATTAGAAAAATTGGGTGCTAAAATTACTACTCGTGAAATAGAGCAGCAACCTGAATTATGGCAACAAACCTGGTCCATTTATCAGAATAACAAAACTAAAATTACTGATTTTTTGAACCAAATAAATCAAAAATGGGGTAAAGTTAGAGTTATTTTTACCGGTGCCGGTACTAGTGCATATGTTGGCAACATGATTATGCCGTATTTACAAAAACATGGTGACAGAAAAAAATATGACTTTGAAGCAATTGATACGACCAAAATTGTCTCTACTCCTGAAGATTATCTAGAAAAAGATACTCCGACTATTCTGGTTTCATTTGCACGTAGCGGCAATTCACCAGAATCGGTAGCAACAGTTGAATTAGCCAAAAAGTTAGTTAAAAACTTATATCAAATAGCAATTACCTGTGCACCAGAAGGACATTTGGCGCAGGATCTAGAAGGTGATCCTACCGGCCTTGTTTTATTGATGCCCGAAAAATCTTTAGACCAGGGCTTTGCAATGACTGGTTCATTTTCATGCATGAGTTTAATGGCACTACTTGTGTTTGATACTTTGGCTGACGAAAATAAAGAACATATTGTTAGTCAAATTGCTCAAATGGGTAAGAGCGTCATTGAGCGTGAAGATGAAATTCAATCTTTAGTTGACATTGACTTTAATCGAATTACCTATATAGGTAGCGGCAGTTTAGGTGGCCTGGCTGAAGAAACACGGCTTAAGATTTTGGAATTAACTGCAGGAGAAGTTGCCGCATTATTTGATACCTCAATGGGCTTGCGTCACGGTCCAAAATCATTCCTTGACAAGAAGACGATCGTCTTTGATTTTGTCTCCAACAATACTTATACCAGGCAATACGACTTAGATATTTTAAACGAGATTAGGGATGATCAAATTGTGCCACTCGTGATGGCTGTTGGTCAGGAAAAAGAGGGTCAGAATTTCTCAGGAAAATCTTTCATGTTTGCTGAAAAAGAAGTATTGCCTGATGCCTACTTAGCTTTGCCCGATGTCATGTTTGGTCAGACAATAGCTTTACTAACTTCTATCAAGGTTAATAATAAGCCGGATACACCATCACCAACTGGTACAGTCAATCGTGTAGTCAAAGGTGTTACAATTCACGAATTCAATTAATGTGCTTTTGTTGTGGGTACTAAAGATATCACTATGATTTTAATAATCAACTTTTTAAATATAAAAAATACATATTGACAAAAATTGGTTGGTACCTTATCATAAAGATGTGAAAGCGTTTTTTGTAATGTTTAGATTTCCTTAAAAGATATGGAGGAAGAATTATGAATATTGTGGGAGCAAGAGTTGATGAACGCTTGGTTCATGGACAGGTAGCAAACTTGTGGACTCCTCAGTTGCAAGTAGAACGGATTATTGTTCTGGACGAAAAAGCAGCTGAAGATGATATTCAAAAGAGTGGCCTTAGAATGGCTACCCCAATGTCTACCAGGCTGAGTGTTTTACCAACAGAAGTTGCTGCAGATCATTTAAAGAAAAACCGTTACGGTAAGCAAAGATTGTTTCTGGTAGCAAAAAAACCTGATAAGTTTCTCGATTTGCTTAACATGGGTATCAAGCTTGACACCATCAATGTTGGTAATATGTCTAAACAAGATGACACTACTGAACTGACTAAGCAAGTTAATATCAATGAGCATGAAGCAAACCTTTTCAGGCAAATTGCTAATAAAGGCGTTAACCTGATTGCTCAATTAAATCCCAGTGTTGAATCACGTGATTTAATGAAATTGATAAATGAAAAGATGAAGTAGGAGGAGAAAAATGGCTTGGTGGCAAATATTACTGCTTACTTTATATGCAGGATTAGAAATTTTAGATGAATTGCAAATTTATTCATCGTTAAACACACCAGTAGGTGCTGGATTAATCGCTGGTCTGATCATGGGTGATATGCCAACGGGACTGTTCATTGGTGCGTCAATGCAGTTAACTGTTTTAGGTATCGGTACTTTTGGTGGTGCATCTAGAATTGATGCGACTACTGGTACAGTTTTAGCTACAGCATTCTCAACTACCGTTAAAGGTATGAGTCCTCAAACAGCAATTTCTTCAATTGCTGTTCCAGTTGCTGCTATTATGATTGAATTGGACGTTTTGGCAAGATTTGCCAACACTTACTTTTCACACAGAATTGATCACTTGATTGATCAAGATAAGATTAACTATAAGGCAGTTGAAAGAAATGTTTTATATGGTGCAATTCCATGGTCACTTTCACGTGCAGTTCCTGTCTTTATCGCGTTAGCCTTTGGTCAAGGATTGGTACAACAGATTGCAAATGCCTTAAATGGAGACCTGTTGTGGCTTGGTAATGGTTTGACTGTAGCCGGTGCTACATTACCAGCAGTTGGTTTTGCTGTTTTGCTTCGGTATCTGCCAGTTAAGAGACATGCAGCATATTTAATTCTTGGTTTTACAATTACAACTTTGTTCTCGGTTCTCTTCACTAATATTCAAGCCTTGGGAACAGGTTTGTCAGCTGTTAACAAAGGTTTCACTACTGTTCTTAACGGCTTGCCAATGCTTGCTATTGCAATGCTGGGATTGGCCTTTGCAATTTTACACTACAAGAATATTCCGATAAATAAGGGTACTGCTCAAGCACAAAGTACTGAAAGTCAAAGTAATAGCGAAAGTTCAAGCTCTGATGACGATGAAGGAGAGATTACTGATGACGAACTCTAAACCTAAATATAAATTAACTGAACAAGATTTTAATCAAATTAATCGTAGATCTTTATTTGGTTTCCAGTTGGGCTGGAACTATGAAAGAATGCAGAATAGTGGTTATTTATATACTATTTTGCCACAATTAAGAAAAATTTATGGTGATGATACTCCTGAATTAAAGGAAATGATGAAGACTCACATGCAGTTCTTCAACACTTCTAATTTCTTCAATACAATTATCACTGGTCTTGATCTTGCTGTTGAAGAAAATGAAGGTATCGAAGGAAAAGACACTGTTACCGGTATTAAAGTTGGTTTGATGGGTTCTTTTGCCGCTATCGGCGACTCAATTTTTGCCTCTTTGATTCCAACTATTTTTGGGGCTTTGGCTGCTTCCATGGCAACTCAAGGAAACCCAGTTGGGGTTATCATTTGGGTAATTGCCTGCCTTTTGATCTGTGTCTTTCGTTGGAAACAACTGCATTTTGCTTATGATAAAGGTGTTTCCCTTGTTACTGATATGAGAGATCGTTTAAACGCTTTAACTGATTCCGCTACTGTTTTGGGTGTATTCATGGTTGGTGCACTTGTTGCCACTATGGTTAATATAAAGTTCTCTTGGGCACCACAAATTGGCAAAGTTACTATGAATGTTCAAAATAATTTGGATATGATCCTGCCTAAGCTTTTACCAGCTGCTGTTGTAGGCTTTGTCTACTGGCTTCTTGGTAAGAAGGGTATGACTTCGACCAAAGCAATCTTTATTGTTTTAGTACTTTGTATCGTTTTAGGTGGTCTTGGAGTTATTGCTAAGATATAATTAGATATGGTAATAGCTTTAAGCTAAATAATATTGAGTATTAAATGGAAAGATAAAGTATGGCAGAAAAAGAATTAATTTTAATTAGTCATGGTAAAATGGCAGAGGGCGTAAAAGCCAGTGCCGAATTAATTATGGGTAAGCAAGAACATGTGCACACAGTTTGCTTGCTTCCATCTGAAGGCCCAGATGATTTTAAGTCAAAATTTGAAGAGCAGATTTCAGGAATGAATATTGAAGACATCACTGTTTTTGCCGATTTAATGGGTGGAACTCCAGCTAATGTTGTTAGTCGCATGATTATGGGTGGTCAAAAGATTCACTTAATCTCGGGAATGAATTTACCATTGGTAATCGAATGGCTTAACAGTCAAATGAGCGGTGCAGAATCCGATTTTGTGACTGCTGGTAAAGCAGGAATCGTCGACGTTAATGAAATGTTGTCTAATATGAAAAAGTAAATTTGTATAAATAAATAACGTCTAGTCCTAAAAAAGACTAGGCGTTATTTTTTGATTGTATTAAAAATAAGAATGAAGGTAAATTAATATATTGGTAATGATGTTACCGTATCTCCAAAATTAGTTTCTTTTACGGTTGGTTCAATTGTATCTTTAACTTTATCCTTTGAAGTAATTAGTACCAATACTGTGGGATCTTTACCTGCATCAGTAATTTGTTTTATATCCATTTTTCCAATTAATTGACCACACTCAACTTTATCTTTTTCCTTTACTAAAATTTCAAAAGGTTTTCCCTTAAGCTCAACAGTGTCAATACCCAGATGAAGCAAAATATCTAGTCCATTATCCGATTTTAAACAGATGGCATGTTTAGTTTTAAAAATTGAACTAATCGTTCCATTTACTGGTGAATAAATTTTTCCATTAGAAGGTATAATAGCAAATCCGTCCCCTAAGATTTTCTGAGCAACCATATCATCATTTACTTGATTTAAGGGAATTACTTTACCCGAAACAGGTGCTGAAAAGTTTTCAATAGCCTTAATAGGTTTAGAAATTGAGTTTTCTTTTTTTGTTGGGATTTTTGTATTATTTTTAAATAAAATATTTTGATCTCTATTTTTGTCTGACTTAAGCAAGATAGTTGTAATTACAAAGCTTGAAATTATCCCGGTTAACCAGGTGATTATGCCACAGGTAAAGTTTAAAGTGGGATTCTTACCTACAAAGTAAGATATTAAAGAGATAAAACCGGGAGCCATTAATGCACCTTGTTTTATATGTAATATTCCTCCTACTAGTCCTCCAATAGCACCGCCAGATATTGCTCCAATTAATGCACGACGATAAGGTAAAAGAAAGCCGAATATAGACGGTTCAGTTATTCCCATCAAACCAGTAAAGCCTGCAGAAAATCCTTCTCCCTTGGTAATTTTTTTCTTACTAAAAACAGCGATAGCAATTGCCGCAGCTCCCATAGCAGCGTTACTTGGTAATGCTGCCGGATAAATAAGTGTATCATAACCCAATTCAGAAACATTATTCATTGCTATAGGTACAAATCCTTTATCAATGCCAAACATTACTAAAATAGGATTTAACGCACTATATAGCGTGAAAGCAAGCCAGTTTGCTTTTGCACTCAGCCAATTAAAACAGCCTGCAATAGCAAAACTAATATTATTGCTGATAGGTCCAATAATAACAAGTGTCAAAGGAGCTGCAATTAATATAGAAAGTAAGGGAGTAAAAAAGTAAGTAATTTCTTTTGGCATAACTTTATCGAATAACTTATATATTAAAGCTAATAAAATTACACCTAAAATAGAGGTAAGCAACGTTCCATTATATTGCATTTTTGGTAAATGAATACCTAAAAAACTCAAACCGGATACATTGTTAATATCACTAAAAGTTAAGATTGCCCCTAAGAATGCTCCCATGGCTGCAGGAATTTTCATTTTTATTGCACTTTGGAATCCTACAAAAATAGGTATATAGTAGAACCCTGCTGAAGCTATGCTAGTCAGGACAATAGCTGTACCGCTTTTAGGATTCATGCCGAAAAATGTTTTACACATATTTAATATTGCTAATAAAAATCCTGCTGCTACAATAACGGGCATGATAGGTAAAACAATACCGCTGATGAAGTCAAGTACTTTAGATAAAGCATTTTTAAAAGTTAATTTTTCAGATTTATTCTGTTTTAAATTTACTTTTTCGTTTAAGTGCAGTTCTGGTACTAATTTGCTGTAATACTCATTAACCTTTGTTCCTATGAAACTTTGAATTTCTTGACCTTTTATAACAACCCCCTTAATTCCGTCAACTTTCTTTAATTTTTCTTGATCAACAAGATCTGGATTGTTTACTACAATCCTTAACCTAGTTGCGCAATGATATATATCAGAAATATTATCTTTACCGCCAACTGAATTTAAAATATCAGTGGCTATATTTTTGAAATTTTCTTTAACCATTTTTTAATGCCCCACTAAAATATTGGTCAATAAAGTCTCTGTACCAGTAATAACTTTTTTTAGGTGTTAAGGCTAAATTATTTTTAAAGTCAACTCGAATCAGTCCATACCGCTTGTCGTATCCATTAATCCAACTATATAAGTCCATAGCCGACCAATGATAATATCCTTGTACCTTAACACCTTCACTTTTGGCTTTTAAAAGATAATGCAGAAACTTGGATGTCAATTCAATCCTTTTATCATCTTTAACAAATCCCTTTGAGTCTGCTGTTTCATAGCCACCATGTCCATTTTCAGTAATCAAAATAAGATTAGGATTATAACTTTGTTGTATTTCTTTGAGAGCCGTATACATCACTCTTGGTAGTTCTTCACGTCCCCATTTATTTCTTTTTACGTTTGGGTCAAAGGAGGTTTCAAAGACATTTTTTATTCGTATTCCCTCAGTGATCTTACTTTTGCAGCCTTTATTGTTGTGGAAAACTTTTGTTTCTTTATCTGTTCCATCGGTTAAATATTGACGATTATAGAGATTTAACCCTAAATAGTCTCCTTTACCTTCAGCAAAAATTTTCTGATCAATTTCTTTTTTATACAACATACAGTTAAAGTCATTAATGACTTTTTCAGTTTCTTCTGGCATTTTTCCCAATAATGCAGGACAAAGTATTTGCCTATTATAAAAGAAGTCACCAAATAAATGAACTTTTTTGATATTCTTAGTTGTAGGATCGATTTCAACGTTACCGTTGTCATGTACAATACCAATAATGCCATCAATTTTTAAATTATGGAAAATCTTAACTGCCTTAGCACTTGCCAACATTAGATTATATTGATATTGAAAATACGACTGGAAATCTAATTTCCTATTAGGTGGATAATTACCAACAATATTGACGCAGTAACTATAGTATCTGGGCTCATTAATTGTGCACCAAATCTTCACTCGGTCTCCAAAATTTTTAAAACAAACTTCGGCATAACTTGCGAAGTAATCAGTTAATTTTCTGTTAAGCCATCCTCCTTGTATCGCCAATTCATAAGGCAAATCGTAATGAAACAAAGAAACATTTGGTTCTAACCCTTTTTCAATACAGTAATTGATTACACGGTTATAGAACTCTATACCTTTTTGATTAACTTCACCTACACCATTTGGAATAATTCGATCCCAAGCAATTGAAAATCTGAAAGTATTTTGATGGTCAGCAGCGAGTAAATCAATGTATTCTTTATATTTATGAAAAAAATCGGCTGACACATCTCCATTAACATGATTAATATTTAAATTACTCTTATGATTAAAGTAATCCCATTCACCAAGTCCTTTCTTCTCTTGATCCCAGGCTCCCTCGCATTGATAAGCAGCGGTTCCAGAGCCCCACAAAAAGTCTTTATCTTTAAAAATCTCTGAAAACTTTCTCATTAATTCTCCCCCATTAATTTTTATAAATTTGATAGCGCTATCTATATTGCTATATTAGCAATAAAAAAAAGAGCAAGTGGTTCAAAATTTGAACCACTTGCTCTAGTGCTAAGGGTCAGGTTTAATGATATGAATTAACATAACGTAGAAAAATCTGGTCAAACAAATATGTAATACCATATTTGCCATAAATGCCTAGATAATCTTCTGAAAAGCTTTTTTGACTAATATAGAACACATCATTATATGAACTTGCTAACTTTTTATTACGATTTCCAGTGATAATCATTTTATCTCCGGGAAGCTCATTTATGAGATCGTTTATAACCTCAGCATATTTTCCAGAGGTTGAAACAGTAAATAATAATGAATTTGGTTTTAAAGATTTAAGGTATTTACTAGTCCTGTATTTATGGTCAAGCACAACAATTATTTTATTTGCGTATATCATTTCTTGTTGAAATTTTACTAGTGTACTACTTGTATTGTTAGCACATAACAAAATAACCTCATTATGATTATGAATTTTATCAACGATCTGATTGAGTTCAGTTACACCAAAAACAGAGTTTATATCATCGAGCATATTTTTAATTAAATTTGTCAGTTTAACATTATTTGTTTGATAATCCTCTTTTGTTCTATGTCTAATATCACTGGGGAAGATAATTTTAGAAAAAGAGGTTTTTAGATTTTCTAGACTCGAATATCCTAATTTCTCACAAAATCTTCTAACTGCAGAACGAGAAACGTATGCGTTATCCATAATTTCGTTAACAGTAATTTGGTCCAGGTGGGAAATGTTTTTTACTAAATATGATGCTATAGCATGATTATTACTATCATAATGAGAATTAATTAGTTCTGTTAATGAATTTAATATTCCTAAGTTATTTGCATTGATCATTCTATTTTCCTTTTGCTAAAATCCGTTCTCTTCCATTTTAAACTTAGTATAAAAAATATTACAAATAGTGATATGGCTAAAATAACGTCTAGTCCTAAAAAAGACTAGGCGTTATTTTTTTGTTTCTATTAAATTTAAAGTAGTATTTGGATTGTCTCTAATGGCGCTAGAGCTTCATTAATAGTAGCAATACCATTTTCAACATTAATGTGGACTTTTGTTTTCCTGACAGAGTTATTGACTTTCCTAATAATTGTAGCTTCATCACTTGCTAATGGTTCTCCTAGGTGCCATTTTAGTTGTTGATAGCCGTCTAAAGTAAAGTTGGCTAGCCAAATTTTTTGACCATCATTTTCAACTAACAGTTTAACATTCGGCATTCCTATTAAATAATCTACTGGCTTGATACTATCAAGCATTTGCTGCAACAAGCCTTGTTTATATGTAGTAAATTGCGATTCCCAGCCATAGCGTGGATCTTGATCCATCGGAAGTACAACGATATGTTGGTCAATGACGACCATGGCGTTACCCAATTTTTCATCAACTGCGTTATAGGCAAAGGACCACACTTTCACAGAGCTTTGCGGTTGATACTCAATTTTTAAATAGTTTCCTGTTTGCTGCAACATTGTAATTCGCGGGCTTTTAACACCATCAACTGTCTGTCCATCTGCCTGTTCAAAAACCTGATAATTTGAACGAACGGGGTGCCACTCGGCTTTTTCAATATGCAGTAAATTGCCTAATTTTCGGTCTAGTAAAACTTGTACGCATTCACCATCAAGCAACACGAAATTATTTTTAATCAATTCTGTTACTTGTGCATTTGCTAAGTTGCGTAAAAGTTGGCCAGAAATAGCAACTACTTCATTTCTCAATGAAGCTTTTTTACTGATAGGAAGAATCGTTGTAGCAAAACCAAAGGCTCCTAAAAGACTGGCCCAATTCTTTTCATGAGGTAACAGCTCCTCGACATTCTTACCAGTTTTAGTTTGCAAATAGTAACTAGAGTCTTGATCAACTAAAACTTTAATGCCCCGCAGATGGTCTATCGGCAGACGATTTTCTAATAGTTGGTTAACAAACGGTTTAATTTGAGCGAGCATTTCTGCATAGTGCCAACTATCATTGATACCGTTACCCATCATGTCAAATAAATTAAGCAAAATTCCCTGACTTCCGATTAGGGTGGAAGTAATAATTTGAAATGCAGTAAATGCAGTTGATTTGACTAAAGGCGAATACATATAGCTTTCTAATTCTGGGTATAGTTCGGCATCTTCTCCTAAAAAAGCAGCGGTAATGCGAGTATATTCTTCGAAATATCTGCCGTATTGTAATGGTGCAACTTCATTATAAGCGGGTAAATGAGGCCGAGCCACCTTGGGATGACCTTTTCCTGCTTGGGCCTTAAATAAATTGTCCCAGTCACGGCCTTCAAGTGCATGCCAATCAGGATACGAAGTCATTTGCGCCAGATCTGTCTCTGGACTAACCTTGTGGACAGCCTGCTCAATTATATGCTCAGTTTCAATCATCTCTTGACGAGCCTGATCAAGGTAAACTTGTCTTTCCTTAGTAGGCTCCCCCGGTTGCAACATTTTTTTAACAAATTCTGTGCGTGTTTCCTTTTTACCTAATTGCTCATTATAAAGTTGCATGTGATAATCACAAAAGCACATTAATTTGAGGGGTGAATGATTGTAATGGCGAAAATCATCTTCTAGCCATAATCTGCGCGGATGGATGCTGGCATATTGCGCGTAGGTATTTGCTAAATATTTCCGCCAGGTCGGATCCGCTGGACAAGCCATATCTTGGGCCTTATTACCATCAAGATCAACAAAAGTATTAAAGCCAATTTCAGGATTAACTTGGTAGCCTCGATCTGAATGCATAATGGTCGTCCAGGGGTTTAAACTAGTTGTTACGCCTATCTCAGATAACTTTTTTTGTAACGGCTTAATTGCATCTAACCATAATTGAGTCTCAGCTTTAGTTAAGTGACTATGGTTTAATTCTTCACCATTTATAAAAAAAGCAACATCGTCAATTTTGCCTTTTTTAACAAATTCAATTAGTTTTTCGTCTTTAGTTGGAGTGTTTGCTCTGGGATCAAGCATGTATCTTAAAGTGTAAATAAAAGTCATATTGTAGTTGCTCCTGTGTAAAAATCATTATTCATTTTGTCTTAATTTTAGCATAATATGTTACTGCTTATACTGAGATTTAGGAAGAAAAGCAAATAAGTGGTTGGACAATAATTTCGTTATTAGCTATTTATCCTTTCGCAAATTTAGCATATAATCAGCTTTATCAAATATTTTAAGAAAGATTAATGTTCTTCTAATATGAAGGAGGAGAGAACAATTAATAAAGCAACTAACTCAAATCAAAAAACAGAAACTAGTAATTTAGAATTGCAACATATCACTGAAGTAACTAGACAAACTGGTTATTTTGAGATTCATTATGCACATGGAATAACTGGCCGTCTCTATATACTAGATGCAAAAACATTCAGGTTATATATTGATCCCAGCCAGAAATTTCAAGAACCAGAACAATCTGAAAAGGGATTGCATGCGCAAATTTTCTTGACAGATATTTATGGTGCTAAAGGAATGAACGATGCCAGTCTCCATGTAACCAAAAACGGCTGGCAAATTGATACGGGTGCAATTGCAATCAATCTAGTTAAAAATGACGCTACAATGAGCGTTACTAAAAACGGTAAGGTAGTATTAAAAGAGGCACGGCCGATTAAACTGACAAATTCGGCAACTGTTCAAACTTTAGTTGATCATAATTGTAACTACTTTGGTGGAGGTACCCAAAACGGGCGGTTCACGCTGGCAGGAGAAAAAATCGAAATTGTTAATACCAATAACTGGGTTGATCAAGGTGTAGCTTCACCTAATCCTTTTTACTGGTCAACTGCCGGTTACGGTGTAATTCGCAATACTTTTAAGCCCGGACATTATGACTTTAATAGCAATTCGAACGACGAGATTACGACTGTTCATGAAGAAAATCGTTTTGATGCCATTTATTTCTTTGCCGACTCAGCATATGAATTAATTAATGCATATCATAAACTAACTGGCAGGCCTGCCCTGACACCAGTTTTCGGTTTTTATGAAGCTCATCTAAATGCATATAACCGTGACTATTGGGTTGAGGTCAAATCTGATGAAAAGGGAGCTATCAAATATCCTGATGGCAAGTATTATCGAGAATATCAGCCCAAAGATTTACCGGCAAAATTAAAACCAAAGTCGATCAGAGAAACGTTAAATGGCGAGCACGGTGGTATTTCATATCAGTTTAGCGCCCGTGCCATGCTTGAACAGTATCTGCAAAATGATATGCCTATAGGCTGGTTCTTGCCTAATGATGGTTATGGAGCCGGATATGGTCAAACTGATACATTAGCAGGTAACCTCAAAAATTTAGCTGAATTTGTTAAATATGCTAATAGTAAAGGTGTGCAAGTAGGACTTTGGACCCAGCAAAATCTTGCCCCAGTAGATCCTGAAAATCCTAAACCAGATGACCGTGATTTTGAAAAAGAATTGGTTGCAGGAGTGACTGCACTTAAAACTGATGAGGCCTGGGTTGGCCACGGTTATTCGTTCGGCTTAAATGCCACTCAAAGTACTGCCAAGATGATTGCCAAAATCAAAGGCGATCAACTGCGACCATTTATTATTACTGTTGATGGCTGGGCAGGAACTCAAAATACCAGTACAGTTTGGACTGGGGATGAAGTAGGTGGCGAATGGGAATATATTCGTTTCCAAATACCAACTTATATTGGCGAAGGGCTCTCAGGACAACCTAATGTTGCGTCAGACATGGACGGCATTTTTGGAGGTCAAAAGCCAATTATTAACACTAGAGATTATCAGTGGAAAGCTTTCACCCCAATTCAATTAAATATGGATGGCTGGGGTAAGAATCCTAAAAACCCATTTGTATTTGGTGATATTACAAATAAACTTAACCGTGCATACCTCAAGCAAAAGTCAATGATGATGCCGTATATTTATAGTATTGCAGCACAAGCAACTTTTACCAGTAAACCTATGGTGCGTGCAATGTTCTTGGAATATCCTGATGTACCTCAATTTTATACTAATTTGGTCAGATACCAGTATTTGTGGGGAGAGAACTTCTTAATTGCTCCGATTTATCAAGATACTGCCAGTGATGAAGCGGGAAATGATATCAGAAATGAAATTTATTTGCCTGATGAAAAGCAAATCTGGATAGATTTCTTTACTGGTCAAGAATATCGTGGCGGTCAAGTAATTAATAACTTTGATGCACCATTATGGAAATTGCCTGTATTTGTTAGAGCAGGAGCGATTGTTCCAGTAGCACCAGCAACTAACACACCTAAGGAATACCTTGATCTGAAAAAACAACGCCAATTTGTAATTTATCCCAATGGGAATAGCTGCTTTGCAGCTTATGAGGATGATGGCTTTTCAGCTAAGTACCAGCAGGGCGATTATGCTCAAACCAAAGTAAGCAGTCAGTTGCTGGATAATGACCTGACTATCAAAATTGACAAAACCAAAGGTACATATGCTGGTTTTGATCCTGAAAAAGCAACAGAAGTTGATATCAGAACTAAAAAGGCACCAGAAGCGATCAAAGCTTTGGTTGGCAGCGAAGAAATTACTTTGACCGAAGTAAATAGTATAGCTGAATTCCGCAACCAAGAAAATTGCTATTTCTTTGATCAAAATTACCTAGTTAACCCGTACTTAAAGGAATTTAGTACAGATTTAAATCAAACATTTTTGAGAATAAAACTAGGTCAGACTGATATTAGTCAAAACGAAATAACTATTAAAATCGGTGGTATCGATATAAGTACAAAACCGGTTAACAGTTTGCCAGCAGAAGATGATTCTTTGACAACTCCGACTAATTTAGCACAAGATGATGAAAAAACTACTGCAGATTCCATCAGGGTATCATGGCAACCTGTATCTGATTGCGATAGTTACCAGCTTAAAATTGACGATGTTTTATATACTAATATTAAAAAGGCAAGCTTTACCCTCAGCAACCTAAGATCTGAAACAGCTCATACTTTTAAAGTCAGAGCGGTTAAGGACTTAAAGGCATCTCCTTGGGGAACAAGATTTAACTGTAAAACTAAAAAAGCTAAAAAAACTGACAAAGTTGAGCAGAAATAATTTGCATAAAGCAAGGTAAATGTTTTCTGAATTATTTATAATTGTGAAAAAGTTTACTAAAATTCTTGCTTTTCTTTAAAAGGCAACTTTATCAGTATATAATAATAGTTGTGCGATTAAAGAAAATGTTAAAGGAGATATATAATGAAAACAATTTCTGCAGCAGTTGCCAAACATATGGCAAACTTGTCAACAACTGATGGTATAATCAGTGCTTTGGCAATCGATCAACGTGGCTCTTTGAAAAAGATGTTAGCAGAGGCCGCTAATAAACCTGCTGATGAAACAACTATTGTTGATTTTAAAAAAGCAGTTTCCAGTGAGTTGACTCCTTATGCTTCATCGATTTTGACTGACCCAGAATATGGTTTGCCAGCAACAAAAGTGAGAGATAAAAATTGCGGATTATTACTTTCTTATGAAAAAACCGGGTATGATACCACAGAACCTGGCAGAATGCCTGACTTAATTGCTAATCAGTCTGGATTAAGGATTAAAAATGAAGGCGGAGATGCCATTAAGTTTTTGGTTTACTATGATCCTGATGAAGGTCAAGAAATTAATGATAAAAAGCACGCTTTCGTTGAAAGAGTTGGTGCAGAAGCTAAAGCTAATGAATTGCCATTCTTTTTGGAAGTTTTGACTTATGATGCAAATATCGCTGACGCTAAGAGTGAAGAATTTGCAAAAGTTAAAGCTGATAAGGTTTTGAAGACAATGAAAGAATTTTCAAAACCTGAATACGATGTGACTGTACTTAAAGTTGAAATTCCGTTTAACATTAAGTTTGTTGAAGGTTTTAATGGTGACAACAATGTTGTTTACACTCAAGAAGAAGCTAAGGATCTGCTTAAAAAGCAATCTGAAATAACTGATCTGCCATATATTTTCTTGTCGGCTGGTGTAACTAGTGAAGAGTTTATTGCTGAAATTAAAATGGCTGAAGAAGCGGGTGCTGACTTCAACGGCGTTCTTTGCGGCCGTGCTACTTGGAAACCAGCTATCAAGCCATTTGCTGCTGACAGTGAAACAGCCGGTAGAAAATGGTTGTCGACTCACGGAAAAGAAAATATAGCAAACTTAAATGAGGCTCTGAAAGGAGCTAAGTCTTGGCGTGATAAGTTAGAAGTTGCTGACTAACTTTACCAACTTTGATAATAAGAAGCTAAAAAAGCTTTCTATACTTTAATTAGTATAGAAGGCTTTTTACTTGCCCTTGTAAAAATCGGTTCTAACTGAATAAGCATCACTAAAAATACGGGTCATTATTTGTAGTGGCAAGCGTGATCTGACCTCGTACTCGGGAAAATAATTAGTTTTAGATTTGTAACCTATAAAGGATAAAGTTGAAAAAGGCAAAATGCTGCCTGAGGAATTAGTAGTGAAGGCCAAAACCGGAACTTCGTTTTTATTAAGAGCTTTAGCTGCAGTGACCAATTCCTCAGTTTCACCGTTCAAAGTGATAAAAATTGCTAACGAATCTTTCTTGATCTTACAGGCAATTGTCTTAATAATATTTGGGTCTGAATGGAATTCACAGTATTTTCCAGTTAATTGTAATTTAACCATCATTTCGTGAGCAATTGATTCAGATAAGCCGCGAGCAAAGATAAAAACGATTTTAGCTTGTTTAGTGAGCGAAATGCTGTCTTCGATTGTGCTGTAACTTAGGTTATGCAGTGTATTGTTCATTTCAATTTCGTTTTTAGTAATCACGCTTTTAATTTTATCGTCAGCTTCGTTTAACACACTGAACGTAGAATTTGAATTGCTTTTTAGTTTCAAAGATTCGCGGTAAGAGGTGTAACCACTGTAACCCATCTTTTGCATAGTGCGCACAATTGTCGCAGTCGAGACATTTGCAAATTGACTTAGTTTTACTATTGACATATTAGCAATCTTTTGGGGATTATTTTCGACGATATTCCAGAGATGTAATTCTGCTGAAGAAAGTTCTTTATTTGGCATTTACGAGCTCCTTTTGTAAATATTTTCCCATTATTTATAGTAAACGCTATCAATTTGGAAAAACGTTACACTTTTTAACTTCTATAATAATAATGCAAAAGGCAAAAAAAGGGGAGAAATCTTTGATTTATACAATAACATTGAATCCAGCAATTGATTTAGTAATTGTCACTAAAAAGCTGGAACCAAAGGTAGTTAATAGAACAGAAAAATTTGAATTGCAACCTAATGGTAAAGGGGTCAATGTTTCGTTCATTTTAGAGAAATTAGGCATTGATAGTGTAGCTACTGGTATTGGTGGCGGCTTTACATTAGATTATGTCATTTCTGGTTTAACAGAAAAGGGTATTAAAACTAATTTCTTAAAGGTAAAAGAACCTACTAGAGTTAATGTCTTTACGGACGTTTTAGACGAAGGTACAGAATACAAACAAGTTAATCCCGGACCAGTAGTAAGTTCAGATAAACAAGATCAATTTTTGGATTATCTTGAAAGTACAGTAACTAAGGATGATATGGTAGTTGTTTCCGGAAGCTTTTCTCGGGGTATAAAACCAAATTTTTTAGTGCAACTGGCTCAATTAGTCCAAAAACAGGGGGCTAAATTTGTGATTGACAGTAGTTACCTAGAAGTAAGTGATACTTTAAAATATCGGCCATTTCTACTTAAACCTAATGACGCAGAACTGGCAGCTTTCTTTAATTATGAGGGTGAAATGACTGCCACAAAAACAGTCGAATTGGCTCAGAAATTAATTAAATCGGGTTGTCAAAATGTTTTAGTTTCTCTAGGTGCTGATGGTGCTGCTTTTATAAATGAACGGCATATCCTGTTTGCCAATGCCCCAAAAATAAAAGTAGTTAATTCAGCTTGTGCCGGAGATACCATGCTTGGCACCTTCATTGCCTTTTTGGAAAAGAAAAAACCTATTAGTGAGGCTCTCAAAGTAGCTGTAGCTGCAGGAAGCGATACAGCTAGTCGCATTGGACTAACAGCTTTTTCTTTAGATAATTTATTACCACAAATTTCAGTAACGGAAAGGATGAGTTAAAGTGGCTAAATATGATTTAGTTGGTGCGACTGGTTGTGCAACTGGTGTTGCTCATACATTTATGGCGCAAGAGGCACTGGAAAAAGCCGCAGAAAAGCTTGGCTATACCATCAAAATTGAAACACACGGTCAAACGGGTATTGAAAATAATTTAACAAGTGCAGAAATTGCAGACGCGCAAGCCGTAATTATTGCTTCTGATATTGATGTTGGCTTGGATCGTTTTGCAGGCAAACGTCTAGTAGTAGTTCCGGTAGCAAGGGGTGTTAAAGAGCCAGATGCTTTAATTAAAAAAGCATTGGCAGCACCAATTTATAAAGAAGGACAGGCAGCTGAGGATTCCACGCATGAAAGTGTAGGAAAGCAAAAGCTAGTCAACAAAATTTATACCTCTTTAATGAATGGCGTCTCTCATATGTTGCCATTTGTCGTTGCAGGCGGTGTGCTAATGGCTATTTCCTTCTTCTGGGGAATTGATTCGGCAAATCCCAAAAGTAGCGAATACAATCAATTTGCTGCGATGCTAAATACAGTCGGCAGTACTACTATGAACCTAATGGCTCCAGTTTTAGGAGCTTATATTGCTGAAGCTTTGGCTCAAAGAACGGGTTTTGTAATCGGCCTTTCTGCCGGTTTTATCACCTTCAACGGTGGTGGCGGTTTTCTAGGAGCCATCGTTGGTGGCTATTTAGCTGCGATCGTTGTTTTAGGCTTGCAGAAGCTGTTTCAACCTCTACCGGATGATAAATTTAGAGGCTTGAAATCAATCTTTCTTTTACCTGTTCTCGGGGTTTTAATTACAGGATCAATTATGTATTTATTAAATACTCCAATTAAAGCTCTGAACGTTGGTTTAATGTCCTGGCTTAGAGGTTTTGAAAATACTAATCCTGCATTGTTAGGAATTATTGTGGGCATCATGTGTGCAGCAGACTTTGGTGGTCCTATTAATAAGGCTGCCTATGTTACAGGTACGGTATTACTGGCTCAAGGAAACTACTACTTTATGGCAGGAGTTTCTGCTGCTTGTATTGCTCCACCGCTTGCAACAGGCTTTGCCGTCTTAATGAATCGCAGAGCATATTCTAAGAGTGAAAGAGCAGCTGGTTATGTCAACTTTTTACTGGGTTCTACTCATATCACTGAAGGAGCGATTCCATTTGCTGCTAAACATCCCTTATGGAATATCCCGGCTTTTATGATTGGTTCTGCAGTAGCGTCAGTTTTAACTTACATAACCAAGATTAGCGTACCTGCTCCTCACGGTGGCTTTATTGTTTTACCATTAGTTAATAAACCATTCTTATGGGTACTGTGGATTCTGATTGGAGCAGCTATTTCGGGTGCGCTATTGGCTCTAATCGCTGGTAGATTTGCTAAAAAAGATGCTTTAGCAACTGCAGCTGACTCTACAATTGCACCTAGTGTTGACGATACCTCTAACCAACAAGTAGAAAGTTTTGATCCAAGCGATATTCTTGATTTACAAAATATTAAAGTTGATGTTGATGTTGCGAGTCGTGATGAAGCGCTCAAATATTTAGCAGACTTTTCCGTCAAAAACAACTTGGCTAATGACAGTGAAGCTGTTTACAATAGTTACGTTAAGCGTGAAAAAGAAGGCTCTACAGGGATGACAGACGGTTTTGCTATTCCCCATGCTCAGTCAGCAGCAATTGCTAAGTCTTCAATGATCGTTTTAAAACTCAAACAACCGATTGACTGGCAATCATTAGATGGTAAGAAGGTTGATACAGTTATTTCCTTTTTAATACCACAAGTTGATAGTAATGCTCATTTGCAGTACTTATCAAATACTGCCAAACTTTTGACTCACGCGGACTTTATTGCTAAGTTAAAAGCAGCAAATACACCTGCAGAAATCCAAAGTTTGTTTGAAAATAATTAATGGGCTAGTAAATACTAGATTAAATAAAGTAAGTCCCGCAAGTTGTCTAACTTACGGGACTTATTTTGCTGTGTTTTTCAATTTTGAATAATTTTATAATCGATAGGCTTTATATTTATTTAAAAGCAATTGTTGTTCTGAAATGCAAAAAAAGAAAGCACATTAGTGCTTCCTGGATTAAATATTAGTCTTCAACCTTTTTGGCTTCTTTTAATGCCTTCATAATTGAAGGGCTTTTTGAATGGCAATCTTCAAGCATTTGCAAATCTTTTTTGTCTAATGTAACTTCAAACTTACTCATTCTGTAATTTCCTTTCTACTAAATATTAACTTAACTATATCACTTTAGGTAGAAATTATGCAAAGCTGGCCAATGTTTTTCATTTGTGTTGCAAAAATAGCTTTCATTTGGTTAAAGTTGCAATATACAAACGCATGTTCTTGCTAGTGCCAATTAACCGTATGACCTTGTTCTAATAGGATTTTGTCAAATTAAATAACAGTTAACGTTGTGTTACAACTGTGACATTTTTACTAAATTAGGTAACTAATTCTTAAAGGTTGAGTGATATTCCTGTTATGGTTCTGCAACTTTAACGTTGTAGTATATATAGCATCAAATTGAATAGTGATTTAGTATGTTCAGTTTGAAAAACATATTATGGATTTTTATTTAAGGAGAGAATTTTTTTGAAGGTAAAATCTATCTTAGTTAAATCAGCAGCAGTAGCAGCATTATCTGCTTCCGGAGTTGCAGTTATGAGCAGCGTTAAAGCAAATGATGTTCAAGCAGCCACAGTAGAAAATGATGCAGCAGTTGTAACTGTTAACTATGTTGATGGCAATTCAATTCGCGTATGGAACAGTTACAAACATCCTGAAGCTACTGGGCAAATTTTACCAAGTAATTCTTCTTGGAAAGTCATTAAAACTGCTTACGACAAAAAGGGTCACAAGTGGTATGACTTAGGCAAGAACCAATGGGTTAAAGCCAAATACGTTAATAAAGGCTATCATCCAGCAAATGAATCCCAAAACACTGTAGCTGCAACTAGCACACAAACAGAAAATAGTTCAGTTTCTAATGCCAATAATAATGTAGAAACTACGCATTCTGCAAACAATACTGCAGCTACAAATATTAATTACACAACTGCTTCATCTGATTCAGAAGCTGGAGCAAAAGCGTGGATTGCCAGTCGTGAATCTGGTGGCTCATACAGTGCACAAAATGGTCAATACATTGGTAAATATCAGCTTTCTGCTGCATACCTTAATGGAGACTACTCAGCTGCTAACCAAGAACGTGTTGCTAACAACTACGTTACTAATCGTTACGGCTCATGGGCAGCAGCTAAACAATTCTGGCAAGCTAATGGCTGGTACTAATTAGTTAGTCAGTTAAAAACAGAATATTTATAAAGTAAGCAGACACTAGTTGAAAAACTAGCGCCTGCTTTTTTAGTTAAAAAATTAATGGTTAACCGCGTATGTAAATTTATCGCTGCGAATTATTTCTTGCGTAATATGTAAAGGAAGATCGTGATCGTCATAAACTAAGTCCTTGATTCGCATTAATGGTGTTTTTTCGTCAACATTAAGCAAAAAAGATTCTTCTCTATTTGCAAACACAATTTTAAAAGTTTTCTTGCCTTTACCAGGATTAATATGAAACTTCTTTTGTAATATTTGATACAAGGGCATATTAAGATCTTCAGCTTTAATAGCATTAAATTTTGGAGCAAGCCATATCCATTCAAGGCAAAATGGGATGTCATTAATATATCTTAAACGCTTAATTTCTATTATTTGCTGCTCATTAGTAGTTTGCAGGAATGAATTTTGTTCATCATTGCCTGCAACGCTTTTGATACTAATTAAACGGTTAGAAATTTTTTTACCAGTTTTGACAACGCTTTCTGTTAAACTCGAAAATTTTTGATTTTGAGTTTGAATTTCATTACTTTTGTCAGAAACAAAAGTTCCTTTACCAGGAAGCTTAATTAAAAAATTCTCTTCGCTTAAGACTTTAAGAGCCTTACGAACAGTGGTACGACTGACACAATATTCTTTTTGCAACTGCATTTCAGAAGGTATCTTTTTACCTATTTGATATTTATTTTCTGTAATTTTGTTTTTTATAATATTTGCCAAGCTAAGATATAGTGGCATATGATTTTCAGACTTTTTCAACATATTTTTTTCTTTCCTGAATAACTATTAACTGTATTATAACAAAAGCTGATTAATTAGGCACCAGTATCTTTTTTATAAAAAAGATACCTGTATTTTTAACATACACTTTACTTTATAAATAAAGCGCTTTATAATTTTAAATTGAAGATACATGTATCTATATTTAATACAGGAGAAAAAGATGAAGATACAAGAAGAAGCTAAACAAGTTGTTCAAAAAGCTATTAAAAATATGGAATCTGGTGGAGGTATTAAGCAGGTAATTTGGGTTGGTGCCGGAGGCTCTTTTGGCGGCTTTTACGGTGCAAACTATTTTATGCATCAGGAGTCAAAAACTATTTTTTCCAGTATGTATACTAGCGGAGAATTTATTTATGCTCCGCCAAAGAGCATAGACCAAAATACTTTAGTAGTTTTATGTTCTATGAGAGGAACTAGCGAGACGATTGATTCTGCAAAAGTTGCTAAAGAACATAATGCAACCACCATTGCTCTTTATGTTGATGAATCTGAGCTGGTAGACGTTTGTGATTTTAAAATAAAATATGAAAGTTTGGCTCTAGATGAAAGCAGACTTGAACGTGTAAATGGCAGTATTGGAATATGCATAGCGATGAATTTGCTGGAACAAGTTGAAGGTTATGAGAATTTTAAAATAGCCATGAAAACTTTTGATTTGCTTGATCCTATCTATCGCAAAGCCGTTGAATATACTACACCTTTGGCAAAAGAATGGGCTGAGCAAAATAAAGATCAAAAAACCATTTATGTTATTGGTAGCGGTCCAGCATATGGTGCAGCTTATGTTTTCTCGATTTGTAATTTAGAGGAAATGCTGCAATTAAATTCGCCAACTATCCATAGTTATGAATACTTTAATGGTCCATTTGAAGTTACAGATAAGAATAAGTCAATTTTTCAACTTTTGGCTACGGGAAAAACAAGACCAGAAGATGAACGTGCGCTGAAATTTGAACAAAGATTTGCTGGCAAAAAGTTGTATGTACTAGACGGTAAAGAAATTGGGTTAGATGATATCGAGCCTGCAGTATCACCGTATTTTAATCATCCGATTTTTTCATCAATTTTAAATAATGTTTATATGAGAGAACTTTCTTATACTACTCACGAAAGTTATGAAACTCGCAGGTATATGTGGAAAGAAGACTATAAATAAAAAGTTGTTAAAAAGTTAATGCACTTTACTTTTTAATTCTAAGCTAAATAAAAGCGCTTTAAAATTATAAATAAAAAATTAAATTTAATTATTTTTAAAGAAACCCTTTACACGACTTTCTTTATATATTATTATACTAAATATACATGTTAATACATCTTGTTAATGTACTAACAATGATTGATTTTGGATTAGGGGTGAAGTTTAGTGAAAATAATTTTAGTTAGCCATGGCAAGCTCGCTGAAGGAATGAAAGATACGGTTGAGATGATCACTGGTAAACAGAAAAATCTCGAGGCATATGAAGCATATAAAAATGGTACGAGTGATGACAGTTTTATCGGTGAAATCAGGAATTCTATAGATAACGCTAGTGATGAAAATACTGTAATTATTACTGACGTTTTGGGGGGTTCAGTTAATAATGAAATGACCCAGCTATTAAAGGATCACCAAAAGTTAACCGTACTGACAGGTATGAATTTGCCTTTGGTTATAACTTTGGTTACTACTGCGAATTCAGGCCTAACCCAAGAAGATATAGAGGAAGCTATTAACCAAGGACAGAAGGGAGTTTTGTCGATAAATAAGTTGATGACTGAAGATGACGATGAAGGAGATTTATTATGATAAAAGTAATTAGGGTTGATCACCGATTATTGCACGGACAGGTCATTTTTTCATGGACTAAATTTGCAAATATCGAAAGAGTAATTGTGATTGATACAGCTACAGCAAATGATGATTTTAAGAAAATGTCATTGAAACTGGCTAAACCGGAAGATGTGAGACTAAACGTTTTCAGTGTAGATAAAGCAATTAGTAAAATCGATCAAATTAAGGCTCTAAAAGACAACATTATGTTGCTTTTTGAAAATGTAACTGAACTAAGCAAGTTTATTGATGCATATGGTCCAGTAGAAGAGATTAACTATGGCCTAGTTCCTTCTAAGCCTGATGCTAAACGTTTTAGTAATGCTATATATTTAACTCCCGACGAAGTTAAACTTACTAAGAAAATGTGCGATCAGGGAATTAAGATCTCAATGCAACAAGTTCCTTCAGCTAATAAGGAGTTTCTAAATAATATGATTTAGAAAAAGGGGGTAAAAAATGTTTTGGAAAGCTTTTGTTGTCGGCTTGGTTGGTGTTTTCGCCATGTTCGACTCGAGATTGCTGGGTCGTGAAAACTTCGAGCAGCCGTTAATCGTAAGTACACTCGTTGGCTTGGTTTTAGGAGATGTCTCGAAAGGATTATTAGTTGGTGCTACGCTTGAATTAGTTTCGATGGGAATAGTTCAAGTAGGAGCCGCCGTTCCACCTGATATGGTCTTAGGCTCAGTTGTAGCTTCAGCTTTTGCTATTTTGTCACATACTAGTGCACAAGCAGCGTTAACAGTAGCTTTGCCAGTAGCAGTGCTAGGTCAGCTAGTAGCTATAGTAATTAGAATGTTGTTTTCATCCTTTAACCAATTGGTTGAGAATGCAATAGATGCAGGCAAATTTAGAAAAGCACGAAGTTACCACATAGTTTATGGACCAATTATTTATGGTTTGTTATATTTTGTTCCAGTTTTTCTTGCAATCTTTTTAGGAACAAATGTTGTAACCAGTTTCGTCAAAATGATTCCGGATTGGTTAACAAACGGTTTAACTTTAGCAAGTAAGATTTTACCAGCTTACGGATTTGCTCTTCTGATGTCAACTATGATTGATAAGAAAAATGCAGTTTACTTATTCTTAGGTTTCTTTATTGCAGCTTATGGCAAGATGACTGTTATCAGCGTAGCTATCTTTGCAGTTATTTTCGCTATTATACTCAACAAGTTTATGTCTAATAATGAAAACAATAATGCTGCTCCTAAGACCAGTAGTAGTGATGATTTAGATGATTTGGAAGAATTATAGGAGGATGAATTATGACTGAACAAAAAAATACAGATAAACGGTTACGTCATAAGTTTTGGCAATTCTTCTGGAGATCATGGGCTATTCAGACATCATGGAATTATGAAAGCCAAATGAATATGGGTTTCATGTATGGTATGGCACCAACGATAGATGAGATTTATGGTGAGAAACCGGATACGCCTGAAAAGCTTCAAAAGAAGAAAGAAGCATATCATCGTCATATGGCATTCTTTAACTGTACACCGCAATTGACTTCTTTTGTTTTAGGGCTATCTTCGGCAATGGAAGAGGAATATGCAGCCAATCCAGACACATTCGATCCCGATTCGATTAATGGGGTTAAAACCTCATTAATGGGGCCTTTATCAGGTATTGGTGATTCCTTCTTCCAGGGAACAGTTAAAATTATTGCCTTTGGTCTGGGAATCAACATGGCTCAACAAGGAAACATATTTGGACCGATTTTGGCAATGATTATTTCTATCATCCCTTCAGTTATTGTTACTTATTGGGGCGGCAAATGGGGTTATCTCCAAGGTAAAAAGAATATCCAGCGTCTCATTAGTAATGGTACTATTAACAGAATCATGTCTTTGATGAATGTAATAGGGCTAATGGTCATTGGCGCAATGGTGGCAACTATGATCGGGATAACAACTCCGATAAAATTTGGTAAAACTTTTGTTTTACAAAAAACTTTAGATTCGATTTTTCCACAGATGTTGTCACTAGCCTTCACGTTGGGTATGTTTTACCTAATCAAAAAGAAGGTCAATACTGCTTGGATTATGGTTATCTGTATTTTCGGTGGTATCCTGCTCAGCGTATTAGGTATTTTTAATTAGTTTTAAGTTATTTTTATAGTAGAACTAGGAGATTATATATATTATGGATTTTGAAAAAGTTAAGTCTATTGTAAGTGATATTAAGGAAAAGCAGCCTGATATTGATCGTGTAATGTTTGTAGGTTGTGGTGCTTCAATGGCCGACTTGTATCCGGGTTATTACTTTGTTTCGCATGAAAGTACTAAACTGCTTTCCTCAATTCATACTGCAAATGAATTTAACTATGATACTCCAAAAGGAGTGGGAGAACACACTATTGTAATAACAGCTTCTCTTGGAGGCACAACCCCAGAATCAGTGGCTGCAACTAAAAAGGCTAGAGAATTAGGGACTCATCTGATTACTTTATCAATGGCAGATGATTCGCCTATTATTAAGGAAACAGAGTATAAAGTTATTCACGGTTTCCATGAAAATTATGCTGCTAAAACAGAAAAAATGTCATATTGCTTGGCCTTTGCTATTGAAATTGTTAAGCAGTTTGAAGGTTATCAGTTTTATGATGAGGCTCTCGCAGCATTTAATGGCATGCCTGATTTGATTGAAAATGCAGTAAAATCTGTTGGCCCTTCAGCAAAGGAATTTGGTGAAAAATACAAGGACGAAAAGAAAATTTTTGTTCTCAGCAGTGGTGCATCACTTGGTGTTGCTTATTCAACCGCATCATTCTTGTTTATGGAAATGCAGTGGATTGCTGCTCCAACAGTTCATTCAGGAGAATATTTCCATGGTCCATTTGAACTTACCGAAAAGGATGCTCCATACTTATTGTTCATGAATGACGGCAGTACACGTCATCTTGATGCTCGTGCTTTAACATTCTTACAAAGATTTGACGCGCAAGTAACAAATATTGACGCTAAGGATTATGGTCTTAATGAAGTTGCCAGTGAAAATGTGATTGATTACTTCAACCCGATGATTCATACAGGTGTGATGCGTGTTTATGCCGAAGAATTAGCTAAGGCGAGAAAGCATCCGTTAACCAAGCGTCGTTATATGTGGAAACTCACTTATTAATATAATATAGTAAAAAGTATTTTTAGAGGGATTCTATGAAAATAGAATCCCTTTATGTTAGTTTCCAGTTTTTATAGTGGTCTTCTCTTTTGGAATACTTATTGTTTTGGAATACTTTAATCTAATTTTGTTTTATACTATTCTTTGTGAATATAGATCAAAATTAGCTCAAGTACATAATCATTTATTAGACAATAGATGATACATGGGTAAAAGTAATATTAGGGAAGTGATGATATTTGGTAGCAACAGGTTCTTTGTATTCTCAGGTAATGGAAAAAATCAGGCAAAAAATTATTACAGGAGAATATCCAATAGATAGTAAATTGCCAAACGAATTTGAATTAAGTAAACAGTTCAACGTAAGTCGTGTAACTTTAAGGAAAGCTATTGCTGGATTAGCTGAAGATGGCTTGATTGAGAAGATTCATGGTGTGGGGACATTTGTTCGTAAACCGCATAAAGTGAAAAGAATAGTCAGTTCTCCTTCAGCTGAAAGCTTTTCACAAACAGCTGCTAACGAGGGTTTTAAAGCTAGCGCACAAGTAATTAAGGTAAAAAAAGTTGAAACTCCAGACAAGTTAAAATCAATATTAAAAACAAAGACAGCTCTTTATATTGAACGGGTTCATTTAGTTGATGACGAACCTGTAATGCTAGAATGCAACTACTTTCCTCTGCCTCGGTTTACTGGACTGGAAAAATTTGACTTAAGCAAATCTTTATATCGGGTTTTACACGGCCAATATCATATAAAAGAACTAAAGTCGCGGGACATGGTTATAAGTATTGCCCTAGCGAGTCTTAGTGAAGCCAGAGTTTTGCAGAAATCTGTTGGCTTTCCTTTGTTATTATTACAAGTAAGCGTTGAAGATGAAAATAAGAATATTGTACATACAGGAAAACAGTACATTATTTCTGAGAGATATGAATTTCACGTATAAAAATAAAAGCGCTCACTTTGTAAACCCGGTAACAACAATATTAATCAAAAAATTTCAGAAAAAGCTTTAATTTGGAGCAATTTTTATCAAAGGCTTGTGTTTGTCAATATTGCCATTAAGTTTGGTAGCAGTAAAAATGCTTAATCTTTACATACAATCATGACTGGCATTCGGTCCTATTCATCACTTATATTATTTAAAATAAGGTAAAAATATTACAAAATGTTTCTTAATTGAAAAAATAATTTAATTGGCAATCTCTCATAATAAGTTTAGAATTAAATTTGTACCACAAAGAGCCAATTTAGAATAACTCTCGAGGAAGAATATGAAGAAAAGCAAATTTGCTATTGCCATAGTTAATATTATTTTTTTAATCACTATTCCAGGAATAACTATAGGTGAAGCTGAACAAGTAACAGCAGCCACTATCAAGGGCTATGTTAAAGTAAAAAAGAAGAAAAAAGTTCGTCTGTATAAAATTTCTGGAAAACAGTCTAATTTTTATGCAGAGTCTAAGTATAAGTACCCCTATAGTGCCAAGAAAAAAATTGGCAAGAAAAAAAGAATGGCCTATAAAATTGGCAATAATTCGCATTGGATTTTAGCTAAAGACGTTAAAGTTGTTAAAAAGAGTACTAAAAGAGTATATACTCAGGCAAAGATGAAATTGCCCAAAGGTTACACTAAAACTGAGTTGCTACTAGCTTATCAAGGTAAACCCAGCAAGAATTTTATCAATGCCTCAATGCAAGGGATGAAAGCTAATGACTTTAGCCGTCTCAAAGTGTCTGAAAGTAAAGCTGATGATGCAACTCAGGTTGATTTAAATCAGCTTACTGCGAAACAAATTGGAGATTTAACGGCTTTTTCACTTCGTCTTATTAATGAGGCGAGGAACGATTTGAATTTAGCTCCCTGGGTTGAAAGTAATGGAACTAAAAAATTAGCAGCCGATATTGCCTTGGAATATACTAAAAACAATAAAACAATTAAGGACAGTCATTATGTTCCTGGCATTATTCATGCTTGTCATGCTAATGGACTTAACCTTGACGATAATTTTGTTGAAGATATGGCCGGCTTTTATAATATTAGCCCTACAATGTCTATGACGGAATTAAAGAAAAGCGTTTATTTTGGTTTAAAACAAATGATTTTTGGCTATGTTGGCAGCGGGGAAGAGGAGAGATCTGACCGCAGCTATTACCAAGAATGGGAACATGCTGGGGACTTGTTTAACATCCAAGGTACGCTTCATGATGGTGATTATAATTATTATGGATTTAGTATTTCGCATAATGATAATATATGTTCCATGCACTTTATTAGCGTTCCTACATATGTAGTTAAAAGTAAAAAGTATAATAGCGGTTTTCAGCCATAAAAAGCAGCCTATTTGAAAGGCTGCTTTTATTGTATAATTAACTTTAAAATAAAATATTGAAAGTAATGAGGAAAACAAAATGTTGATTTATATTCGCTTGGCAGAAAAAGAAGATTTAGACCAAATTATGGAAATTATTGCTGAAGCAAAAAAATTGCTGAAAGAAGACGGTAATCCTCAGTGGCAAAATGGCTCTCCTAACCGTAAAATGCTTGCAGAAGACATTGCTTTAAAGCGCACATATTGCCTTGTAGCTAATAAAGAAATTGCCGGTGTTGCCGTTTTACTAACTACACCTGATCCTAATTATACTGAAATAGATGGTGCTTGGAAAAATAATGATGAACAATATGCTACTATTCATAGAATAGCAATTAGCACTAAATTTCGCGGACAGCACCTGAGCCAATTTATGATGTCAAACTTGATATCGAGAGGATTGATGCTGGGCATTCATAATTTCCGTATTGATACACATGAGGTCAATAAACGGATGCAGGGCTTGATTAAAAGTTTAGGATTTGAGTTTCGAGGAGTTGTTCAGGTTGATCAAACTGAAAATGGCGCTAGAAACGCCTATGAGCTAAATTTATAGCAAGAAAAAAGCTGTTTTCTCTTGACTTGCAGGGCACAATTTCCTATACTATTAAATGTTGAGCAAACAAGTAAAAGCTCAAATGGTATTGGGTTATAGCCAAGCGGTAAGGCACTAGTTTTTGGTACTAGTATGCGCTGGTTCGAATCCAGCTAACCCAATTGTTCTTACGAACACCCAACCCGAAAAGAAGACAGTTCTGTAATAGGAGCTGTTTCTTTTTTTGCAGTAAAATTATACCAAAAATATTTTTGCTTTTTTTGGTATTTTACTATTTAAAAATTAGGCAAAAGGGTTTATTATATCCTCTATGTTTGGTTTGTAATGTTTTCTTTTTTTATGAGGTTTAACCAACACAAAAATATGAATAGTGGCAAAAATAAAACAATAGTATTTGGTCATAGAGGATATCCCGTGAAGTTTGCAGAAAACTCGATGGAAGGCTTCCGCAATGCTGTTCAAAATGGGGCAGAAGGGATTGAATTTGACGTTCACTTAACAAAGGACGGCATACCAGTAGTAATGCACGATGAAAAAGTTGACCGAACAACTGATGGCACCGGTTATATTAAGGACTATACTCTTAGTAACTTAAGGCAGCTGCACTTGTCAAATGGTGAACCGGTGCCAACTCTGCAAGAATTATTTGAACTACTGGAAAATAAAAATATTCAAATAAATTTGGAATTTAAAACTGGAGTAATTCATTATCGAGGTATTGAAAATACTGTGTTAAGCTTGGCACAACTCTATCACTTCGTTTATCCCATTATTTACTCATCTTTTGATTATGTTACTTTGAAGAACTGCCAGGAAATTGATCCTAGCCAGATCTATTGTTATCTAACTGATGAAGAAGTAGTTAATTCAGCTAAATTAGTTAAAGATAACCACTTTGCTGGCATTCATCCAGGCATGCTTTTACCAGGAGAGCAAGCAGTTACAGAGCGTATTTGGACAGTTGATGACCCGCAAATTGCTAAACAATATTTTCAAAAACATGTTGCGGGCATTTTTACCAATAACTATCCCATGATGATAAAGCTGCGTGATCAAATTCAAGGGTAAGCTGCCTTAAATAAAAATTATCGATTTTGAAACACCTTTAACTGATATAGTTCAAAGGTGTTTTTAGATATAAAATTAATTAATAATTAGAAAAATATTGTAGAAAAATAATTTTATTAAAGGTATAATCTATATAATTGAAAAGAAAGTTTGGTGAAAAATATGGTAGATTTAATTAAATACGTACGAAAAGGACTAGCTGAAGCTCCCTCTAATCCGATTTTGAAATTCTCAGATTATGCCAGCAAAATCCCCGATGTCGTTAAGTTTACTCTAGGTGAGCCGGATTTTAATACTCCGGATCATATTAAAGAGGCAGCTAAAAGAGGAGTTGATGAAAATCATTCTCACTATGCACCTTCAAACGGGACCATCGGATTGCGTAAGGCAGCCAGTGAATTTTTGAGTAAAAAATATGGTCAAAATTATGACCCAGAAACTGAAGTTTTGGTCACAAATGGTGTAACTGAATCTATTTTTGATTCGGTTTTAGCAACTTTGAATCCTGGCGATGTTATGGTCGTGCCAACTCCATTGTTTCCGCTTTATATGACTGACGAGGGCGTCATTAATGAAGGCGTTGAAATTGTTAAGGTAAATACAGTAGACGACGGCTTTAAGCTGACACCAGAAAAATTGCAAAAGGTAATTGACAAGTATGGGGACCGGGTACGGATGTTGGTTATGAATTATCCTACCAATCCAACTGGGGTAATGTATAGTCAAGATGAATTGGATGCTTTGGCGGATGTTATCCGTGATAAGCCAATTTTCGCATTGTGTGACGAAATTTATAGTGAATTGAACTATGATCAACCACATGCCTCAATGGAAAAATCATTGCATGACCAAGTTATTTTAATGAACGGCGTTTCCAAGTCATGGGCCATGACCGGTTACCGAATTGGTATTGTTTGTGCGCCAGAAAATATTTTGCAGCAAATTGCAAAAGTTCACCAAGCAATAGTTACTACTGAGCCAACACCTATGCAAGATGCAGCCGAAGAAGCCTTTAAAAACGGTATGGATGATGCGCTACCAATGAAAAAAGAATTTCAAAAGAGACGCGACGCTTTGTATTCCGGTCTCACAAAAATAGGTTTTGAGTGTGCTAAACCCCAAGGTGCATTCTACATTTTTGCTAAAATACCTGATGGCTTTGAACAAGATGATAATAAATTTATTTATGAGTTGGTTGACAAGGCGCGAGTTGCTGTTACAGCAGGTTCTAGTTTTAGTGAAGGCGGGGAAGGTTATATCAGATTTTCTTACGCTGTTTCAATGGATCAAATTGAAGAGGGGCTAAAGCGCCTAGAAAAATTCGTTAAAGAGAATAAGAAGTAATTTTTAAGCAAATTTTGCTTGCAATCACGTACGTTTTTCGGTATTATAATTAACGTGCGTGACGGAGGAGTAGCGAAGTGGCTAAACGCGGCGGTCTGTAAAACCGCTCTCTCTGAGTTCGGCGGTTCGAATCCACCCTCCTCCATTATCACTGGGTTATAGCCAAGCGGTAAGGCACTAGTTTTTGGTACTAGTATGCGCTGGTTCGAATCCAGCTAACCCAATAAAAAAGACGACTCGTTAGAGTCGTTTTTTGTTACTTTAGGCTATGTTATTAACTTTAATATACTGATTCTTATCAATTACATAATAAAGCTTCTTTTTAATTTTGATTGGATTGCCATAAACCCGAACCGCTTTACCTTTCTTTACCAGCAATTTGCGGACTCTCTTACCTTTTTTGTTATAAACGTATGAATTACGTACAATTTTTTTCTTGTTACCTTCAATGTCAGTAGCATTAGCAAAAATATTTTGACCGAGTTTATAAAATTTTTGATTATTAATTGTCTCTACACCATAAGTTTCAATAGTCAAACCTGGCTCAAGTGTAAAACCTTTAATGGGACTACCATTTTG
Source organism: Lactobacillus sp. VURO6/B1 (VP7) (assembly GCF_058139575.1). Taxonomy (NCBI): domain Bacteria; kingdom Bacillati; phylum Bacillota; class Bacilli; order Lactobacillales; family Lactobacillaceae; genus Lactobacillus; species Lactobacillus sp. VURO6/B1 (VP7). Next base: position 72,519 of record NZ_JBVOWJ010000011.1, read on the forward strand.
ATCATAAACTTGGATTAAACATAGAACTTTACGAGCTAATTTAACAGTATCACTATCTTCTGCTTGGTCCTTTATTGTCTTAAATTGAGTAACTGAGTCTTTTCCTGGATCTTGAATCTTTGAACTTTCAGTTGGAACTGAACTTATGAAGCCAATTGTTTTATTATCATAATTGGAATTATTAATTTTGTTTGCCGGGATATGTATGTTATTAACAGAACTATCTAAGTCAATTGAACCAACAGGCCAGGTAATTGGCTGGCTGACATATGTTTCTGCCGGGCAATCTTTGTCTTCTTTGTCATATAAATTAGCTAAATCTGCGACAGAAAGAGTTTTTCCGGCAGGTTTTGTTGCACTGGCACTACCTATTGCAATAGCTTGAGGCATTTTTAAATTGGCAAATGCTGCTGGTTTTAAACGATGTTTACCTAAACTAAGTACGAAACCGTCAGAATTATTTCCTAAACCATCAAGCATGTTAGTCATTTCAAAAATGTTTCCTGTATCCCAGTGGCTTAAGTTTAATTGTTTCAAGTTGGGGTCTCTAAACATATAACTCATGTTAGTAACGTTATATGTTTGCCAGCTGACAATATCTGGCAATTCCGTAGTCGCGATGCCATTAAACATATAACTCATGTTCTTAACGTTACCGGTTTTCCAATTGGCTAAATTTAATGTGGTTAAAGCTGCGTCACCTTCAAACATGTGACTAAAATCAAAAACACTATCTGTTCTGAAATTATTTAAATTAATTTTGGCCAATTTAGTGTCGTTTTTAAACATACTATTCATGTCTCTATTTGAAATAGTGTCCCAAGAAGTCAAGTCAAGTTCTTTCAAGCTACTGTCGTTTTCAAACAAGCTACTTAAATCACTGGCCTCACTAGCATCGACATTATTGAGATCAATAAAACCAACTAAATTTGGTAAGTCAGCGAATTTACTACTTGAATTACGTCCTAGTCGAACTTTCAGCTTACCGCCATAATCAGCAGTTCCGATCTGGAAAGCAATATACTGAATCTCATTTGGACTGATACCTTTACTTTGATTATTTTGTTGGTTTCTTACCAACTGATTGATTGGTGTAGAAGATAGAGTTCCTCCTGTAATTGTGAGAATTTTTGTCTCTTCATCAAAAGACCACTCACATTCATTATCCGTGCCATGAATAGTATTAATATTTTGTGAATTTAAGTTATTGTTATTTTTTAAGACAGAACCTTTTGTAGTAGCAGAATTTTTTATTAAAGTAGACACTGAATCAGCTTGAGCATCAATAGACTTATTGTAGGTTATTAATGCAGCTGCTATTAATGTCACTACAAGTAGACTATAAGAAAAGAATCTAGTACTGTTATTTTTAAAATTAAAACAGTCGTTATTTTTTAGTTTTCTAACATTATTATCTAGCATAACAAAAACCCCTTGCGTAATTTATATATTTTCATTTAGCTTAGGGTTATACAGCATTTATTTTTTGCGGTCAACTTTTTTAGCTGGCAAATATTTGCTCTCTGTTATTTAAAATTGGTAAAAAGTTTACTACGATGTGCGACAAATTAATAATTACTAATTTATAAAAATATAAAAAGCGTTATTTATAAAAACGTATATATTTTGTATAAAAAAATATTAATAAATAAATTCAATAAACATAAAAATGTGTGTGAATATAATTAAGATATAAACATTGAAATTTTTAGCTGAATTAGTTTGTGATTGTTTACTTTTTTATAATAAATGTTATTTAAAATATACTTTCGTATTCTTATAATTTGTTATAAATTTTCTGAATGAATTAAATTCAGTTGCTAAAATCTGCCTATTTTTGATTTATTAATAGTACAATAGAGAAGCTAACTTTGATTAAGAAGGGAAATATATGTCAAGACTTGTGCGAGTTGGTGCCGGAGGTAAAGAAATTAGCTGGCATAATGCCTTAAATGATTTGCGTGCTGATGATGTATTGCTTTTGGAGCCAGGATTTTATGAATTACCTGCGGGAATTTTTTTATCTGATATTACTATTAAAGGAACTGGCAATCTTCCAGAAGACACAACAATACTGGGTTATGTGAATGTAGATGCTGGCAGTCAATTTGTTAATTTAGAAAATTTGTGTGTTAATACTGTAAAAGATGCCAACAGCTTATTTGTACCTGCTGAAGCCAATACTTTTTTGTCATTACGCAATTGTATTATCAAGGGCTTCGGTGGTGATACTGCTACTATAGCTGCCAATGGTAAGGTGACACTAGAGCTGTTTTCGACAGTAATTCTAAATGGTTCAGTTTCTTTATTTGCTGATTCCAATTTTCGCTTGGAAATGAATGATTCGACCATCAAGAATGTTGTTCAAGATATTGGAGCCTTGGCACTGGAAGGACAGGGCACTGCTATTATCAATAATTCTCGTATTCATGGCAGTATCGATACCTTTAAAAAAGCAAATGTTGAATTAGATATAAATAACACTATTGTTTCCTCACTTCTTATTCAGGGACAGGTCTGGCTAAATATGCTTAACAGCAAGCTCCTATCACAGGAAGATACTGGGATGTTTATAACCGATGAGACCTGGATTAATATCATCGGTAGTGAGTTTAAGGGTGGCTTTTACTGCGAGAAAAATCCGCACATAATTATTCAAAACAGCAGAATAAACCGCTTGATAGCCACTGGTGAAGCGCAGATCACACTTAACAATTCTATTATTGTTAATCATGCTGATTTTCAGAATAAAGTTGAATCTAATTCCAGGCGGGTAACTTTCAATGGTGGTAATGAGTATGAATATTTTTTAGCTCTAAGTGATCAGGCACAGTTTGAAGGACATGATCTTATCTTTAATTCTAATGGTGCAAATCTGGCCGTAGAAAATCAGGCACACTTGCATGCCAGCGTGATTGCCACAAGTGATGATTCAATAACAGTAGAATGTGGCCAAAACGCTGAATTTCGTTTATGGGGTATGAAGTGGACCACTAAAAAGAATTAGGTTGCTAATTTATAATTTGTAACGTATCATACAGAGTAGACCAATTTGAATTATAATAAGATGTGTAATGGGGGTGCATTCATGGAAGAACCAATGTACATCAAAATTCACAATCAAATTAAACGTGAAATAGAAAAGCATAATTACAAAGTTGGCAGTAAAATTCCAGCCGAAAGGCAGCTAGCCCAAAAATTTGGTGTTTCTCGGATGACGCTGCGACAAGCAATTAAAACTTTGGAAGATGAAGGCATTTTAGAACAGCGTGTTGGTAGCGGAACATATGTAGCTAACCAAAAAGTGCAGGAAAAAATGTCGGGAATTATGTCTTTTACCGATATTACACATGCTAATGGCCAAACGCCTTCAAGTAAATTGATTTCTTATCGTTTTGGTAAGCCTTCTTTGTCGGAGATGGAGCGGCTGAATTTAGATGATACGCAGGAAGTTTTGCGTATGGAGCGTATACGTTATGCAGATGACGTTCCGATTTGCTATGAAGTCGTATCTATTCCGCATAGCGTGATTTTAAATATGTCCAAAGCCGATATTTCTTCGCATTTATATCAAACTTTAGAAAAAAATGGTTATAAAATAGGACGGGTAACTGAATATATTTCTGCAGCGGTGGCAAACGAAAATGCGGCAAGATTGCTCGACGCCAAGAAAGGTGAAGCATTAATTACTCGCCTGCAAGTAACTGAACTCTCAAATGGTATACCATTTGAGTATACTAGAGCCAGTTATGTTGCGGACCGTTTTGAATTTACTTTTGCAAAATAAAAACTCTGAATTAACTTTGTTAGTTAGCTCAGAGTTTTTGTTATTTTAAATCATCTTTGATTTTAGTGGTAGAGATTCCCGGTGTACGAGGCAAATAGACTACATTGCAGTATGGTTTTAAAAAATCAAATTTACCATCCCAGTCATTACCCATAACAAAGGTATCAATATCATATTTTTGGATATCATTTGTCTTTTGTTCCCAGTTCTTTTCGGGAATAACCTGATCGACGTAACGAATGGCTTCAAGGATATATTTTCGTTCAGCATAGCTATTATATGATTCCTTGTGTTTTTGGAGTTGATTGAATTCGTCAGTAGATAATCCAACTATAAGATAATCGCCTAATTCACGGGCGCGTTTCAGCAGGCGGACGTGACCATAATGCAGTAAATCAAATGTACCATAAGTAATTATTTTTTTCATAGTTTCAGTACTCCTATCAATTTGACGAGTTAATAGTATCATATTTTTAAAAAAGGTAAAGCGTATCCTCAATTGGATATTATTTTGATAAAATAAAGTAAATTGAGGATTAGGAGATATAGTTATGACTAAAGTAAATGTTTTAGGAGTTAGTTTCGATAATAAAAGTTTTAACCAGTTTCAAAATGAATTTGTCGGCAGAATTAATGCACATCAATCAACCTTTATAGTTACTGCCAATCCTGAAATTGTTATGTCAGCTAATGAAAATCCTGAATTTATGAAGATTTTAACTTATGATGCTGACTATATCACCGCTGATGGCATTGGCATTGTCAAAGCAAGTCACATATTAGGAGAGCCTCTTAAAGAAAGGGTAACGGGTTATGATCTGTTTTCTTGGTTAATGAAGTTGGCAAATGACCGCAGCTTAAGGGTGTATCTTATCGGAGCGCGTCCAGAGGTAATTCATGCTATTCAAGGAAAAATTGCCAGGGACTATTCTGATATTCAGCTGGTAGGAGCTGAGGACGGCTATTTTAAGGAAGATTTGGAACTTGTTGCCTACCAAATAGAACGTACAGAACCTGACCTCGTTTTTGCTGCACTGGGCTCTCCACGTCAGGAACAGCTTTTGTCTGTTTTACGGAGAAATTTGCTACCTGCACTAATGATGGGAGTAGGAGGCAGTTTTGATGTCTTTTCAGGCAAAGTCAAACGAGCTCCTCAAATTTGGCAGACTATTCATTTAGAGTGGTTTTATCGTCTTCTTAAAAATCCTTCTCGGTTAAAGCGCATGGCGGTTTTACCACATTTTGTTCACGCAGTTTATCAGTCCAAAAAAGGAAAAGAGTAATTATGAAAGTTTTGCACGTTAATGCTGGACTCGAAAATGGTGGCGGTCTGACCCATATCATTAATTTGCTCAAAGAAGCTAAAAATGAACAACAAAACTTTACTTTATTATGTTTAGCCGATGGTCCCGTTGCTCAAGCCGCCCGTACGGCAAAGCTGGATGTACAAGTTTTAGGGATAAAAAGTCGTTATGATTTAGGTGGCTTGAATAAGCTGGCTAATTTCATTAATCAAGGAAGCTTTAATATAGTTCATACTCACGGACCAAGAGCAAATTTATTCCTATCTTTAATTAGGCGAAAAATTACGGCTAACTGGTGCATAACTATTCATTCCAACCCCTATCTTGATTTTGCGGATCGCGGCTTGAAGGGCAAAATATTTACCAGAGCCAATTTGCATGCAATTAGTAAGGCTGATTGTATTTTTGCTGTTACCAAAAGATTTGCTAATTTATTAATTAAAAAAGTAAAAATTGATCCGGAAAAAGTTCACGTAATATATAATGGTACTTTTTTTCATGAAGATAGTCAGATCCCTGCTAAATATGAACATCCCAATTTTAATATAGTAAATGTTGCCAGGGCCGAAAAAGTTAAGGGCCAGGCGTTGCTGCTGCAAGCACTCAAAAAACTGAATAATGCCAATGTTCATTTATTTATTGTTGGGGATGGTAGGGAGTTAAACTCTCTAAAAAATCTGGCGCAACAATTAAAATTGGGTCCACAAGTAACTTTTCAGGGCTTCATGACGCATAAACAATTAAAAAATTTATATCGGCGTATGGACCTAGCGGTTTTAACCTCATATTCTGAGAGTTTTCCCTTAGTTTTACTAGAAGCAAGCGATAATCTTTTGCCACTGCTGTCAACTGCAGTTGGTGATATTAAAGTAATGATACCAGATCAAAAACATGGCTTTGTAGCTAATATTGGTGATGTAGATTCGATTTGTACCCAGTTAAAACTAGCTATAGACACCCCTAAAGAACAGCTTAAGGAAATGGCTCAGCGTGAAAAAAGTTATGTTGCAGGACATTTTTCATTAAGACAACAATTAGAAAGTATTTTACGGGTCTACAAAAAGATTGCATAGATTGGTAAGATTGTTAAAAAATCCACAAATGTTTATAATAAGACAAAAAATATTAGTGAATTTATAAGAGGACAGAATGTTTTACCAAGAATTGGATAAAGATGACTCGTTAACTCTTCATACAGATTTGTATGAAATTAACATGATGTATACCTATTTTAAAAAGGGAATTTCAGAACGCAATGCGGTTTTTGAGGTTTACTACCGTAAAGAGCCGTTTGGCAATGGTTATTCTGTTTATGCAGGATTAGAACACGTAATTTTATACTTACAAAACTTAAAATTTAAAGAAAGCGATTTGAAGTATTTAAAAGAAGAAATTGGCTATGATGATGATTTTATTGATTATCTGCGTCAACTGAAACTGAAACTTACGGTACGGTCGATGTCCGAAGGAGAAATAGCTTTTGCCAATGAACCTTTGCTGCAAGTTGAAGGACCATTAGCTCAATGTCAATTAGTTGAGACTGCTATTTTAAACATTATTAATTATCAAACGTTGTTAGCAACTAAAGCTGCTCGTGTCAAGCTTGCTGTGCAAGGTGACGGTGTCATGGAATTTGGTACTAGACGTGCACAGGAAGCAGATGCTGCAATTTGGGGTACTCGTGCAGCTTATATCGGTGGTTTTGACTCAACCAGCAATGTTCGTGCTGGTAAGTTGTTTGGTATTCCTGTTTCGGGTACGCACGCTCATTCATTAGTTGAAGCATTTGGCAGTGAATATGAAGCATTTAAAGCTTATGCAGAAACGCATAAAGACTGCGTTTTTCTTGTAGATACATATGATACTGTCAGAAGTGGTGTACCAAATGCTATCCGTGTTGCCAATGAAATGGGTGATAGGATAAACTTTCAAGGCGTGCGCATAGATTCTGGTGACATGGCTTATATTTCCAAGCAGGTTCGTCGCGAACTGGATAATGCTGGTTATACCAATGCCAAAATTTTTGCTTCAAACGATTTGGATGAAACTACGATTACCAGTTTGAAAATGCAAGGTGCCAAAATTGATGTGTGGGGTATTGGCACTAAATATATTACTGCTTATGACCAACCAGCTTTAGGAGCCGTTTATAAATTAGTCTCAATTGAAGATGATCAGCACCATATGCGTGATACATTAAAAATTTCTTCTAATGTGGAAAAAGTCTCAACTCCAGGTAAAAAGCAGGTTTGGCGTATTTCAGCTAATACTGAAAAGAAAAATGAGGGTGACTGGATTGCACGGGCTGGTGTGGATCCGCGAGAATTTGATTCACTTTATATGTTTCATCCGCAGTATACTTATATCAATAAAGTGGTAACAGATTATACTGCTGAGCCGCTTTTAAGAGATATTTTTGTAAATGGCCAGTTGAAGTATCACAAGCCTAAATTAATAGATATCAAAAACTTTTGTGCAGCTAACTTAGATGGTCTTTGGGATGAATATAAAAGAAGCTTGAACCCACAGGAATACCCTGTTGATCTTTCTCAAGATCTGTATGACAGTAAAATGAATATCATTCAGGATATTCGGGCGAATATTAACAAAGGAGATACTGTACAATGAGGCCATTGCAAAAAGAAATTATAAAATATGAACATGTTTTACCCGAAATTGATCCGCAAAAAGAAGTTAGACGTTCAGTTGATTTTTTGAAGGATTATCTTCAAGAAAATAGTTTTTTAAAATCATATGTTCTGGGTATCTCTGGCGGGCAAGATTCTACGCTGGCAGGAAAACTATGCCAAATGGCAATTTCCGAAATGCGTGAGGAAACGGGGGACAATTCATATCAATTTATTGCCGTTCGTTTACCCTACGGCGTTCAGGCTGATGCTCAAGATGCAGCAGCAGCTGTGGCCTTTCAAAAACCTGACCAAGATTTAACAGTTAATATTAAACCAGCTGTTGATGCTTTAGTAGCCAGTTTGAATGAAGCTGGGCAAAAAATTACAGATTTCAATAAAGGCAATATAAAAGCGCGCGAGCGTATGGTAGTCCAATATGCTATTGCTGGTGCTCATGATGGTGCAGTAGTTGGTACAGATCATGCAGCCGAGAACTTTAGCGGCTTCTACACTAAATATGGTGACGGCGCAGCAGATTTAACGCCACTTTTCCGCTTGGATAAAAGACAAGGCAAGCAGATGCTCAAGTTTTTAAATTGTCCAGAGCATTTATACCAAAAAGCGCCAACAGCAGACTTAGAAGAAAATAAGCCTGGTTTACCCGATGAAGTTGCACTGGGAGTCAGCTACAGGGATGTTGATGATTATTTAGAAGGTCGGACAGTATCTGAAACTGCCGCAGAAAAAATCGAATCTTTATGGCGTAAGAGTGAACATAAACGGCATTTGCCCGTAACCGTTTTTGATGATTTTTACCGTAAATAGAGATATTGAATTTTTTGGTTATAAATTTTTTCAAGTTAACCAATTATTGACAAAAACTGTGCAAGTAGTACAATTACTGATAACTTAAGATATGCTTTTTAAGGTTAGCAGTTCAAAGAGAGAATCGTCTGGTGAAAAAGATTTACTGCTGCTTAAAAAGTGCTCCTTAAAGTTCAATAAATAAAATTAATTAAGAGGTAACAAGCACTGTTGCAATTGAGGTGGTACCGCGTTTAAAGGCGTCCTTAAAATAAGCAACAGTGTTTTTATTTTGACAAAAAGGGAGATATATTTGATGAAGAAACTGACAAGTTCAGAGTTTAGACAGATGTTTTTGGATTTCTTCAAGCAACACGGCCATATGGTATTGCCCAGTCAATCTTTAATCCCGCAGGATGATCCAACTTTGCTGTGGATCAATTCTGGTGTGGCAACGATGAAGAAATATTTTGACGGCTCAGTAGTACCTAAAAATCATCGGATTACTAGTTCACAAAAATCCATCAGAACCAATGATATTGAAAATGTTGGTAAAACTGCTAGACACCAAACCTTTTTTGAAATGCTGGGTAACTTTTCTGTGGGTGATTATTTTAAAAAAGAAGCGATTACCTGGGCTTGGGAGTTTTTGACGAGTCCCGACTGGCTTGACTTAGATCAGGAAAAGCTATACTGCACAGTTTATCCTAAAGATACAGAAGCGCAAAAAATATGGTTACAAGTTGGCATGCCTGAAGATCATATCGTTAAATTAGAAGAAAATTTCTGGGATATTGGTGAAGGTCCTTGTGGTCCTGACTCTGAAATCTTTTATGATCGTGGTCAGGAAAATAACGATGTGCCAGAAGACGATCCGGAAAACTTCCCTGGTGGTGAAAATGCCCGCTATTTGGAAATCTGGAATATCGTCTTTTCACAATACAATCACTTGGCAAATGGCAAATATGTTGATCAACCGCATAAGAATATTGATACTGGTATGGGCTTAGAGCGTGTTTTGTCCATTTTACAGGATGCACCGACTAACTTTGAAACTGACCTCTTTTTGCCAATTATTCACGAGACTGAAAAGATGACTGCAGCTAAAAAGTATGGTTCAAATAAGGCAGATACGACAGCCTTTAAGATTATTGCCGATCACGTGCGGACTGTCAGTTTTGCCATTGCGGATGGTGCGCTGCCATCAAATACAGGGCGTGGCTATGTTTTACGGCGCCTAATTCGGCGTGCCGATTTAAATGGTCAGCGCTTAGGCATTAAGGGAGCTTTTCTTTACAAACTAGTTCCAGTAGTTGGCACAATTATGGAGAGTCATTATCCGGAAGTGACAGAGCAAAAGGACTTTATTGCCAAAGTAATTAAGAACGAGGAAGAAAGGTTCCAGTTAACCCTTGAATCTGGATTAACTCTACTTGATGACTTGATTGCAAGTGCACAAAAGTCAGAAGATAAAACTATTACTGGTAAAGATGCATTCAAATTATTTGATACTTATGGTTTTCCTTATGAACTGACTTTTGAAACTGCACAGGATGCAGGCTTAAAAGTTGATCAGAAGGGCTTTGATGCTGAAATGAAGGCTCAAAAAGAACGTGCTCGTAAAGCTCGTGGTAATTTGCAATCAATGAGTTCTCAAGATGAAACTCTGATGAACTTAAAGGATAAGTCAGAGTTTGAATATGGCGTTTATGAAGAAAAACACGCCAAATTAGTTGATATTATAGTTGATGATCAATTAGTTGATAGAGCGGATGGCGATAATGCCGTTTTGATTTTTGATAAGACTCCTTTTTATGGTGAACGTGGTGGTCAGGTAGCCGATCACGGTAATATCTATAATCAGGAAGGAGAACTGGTTGCTCAGGTAACTGATGTGCAACATGCGCCAAATGATCAAAATATGCACTTTGTCGATGTGATTTTACCTCTGACAAAAGGTGAGGAATATACTTTAAAGATCGACAGAGTTCGCCGCGAAGGTCTGCGCCATTCTCATACTGCCACGCACTTATTGCATGCGGCTTTGAGAAGCGTACTTGGTGAACATACTCATCAAGCCGGCAGTTTGGTTGAACCCGATTATTTGCGCTTTGACTTTACTGCACTTGAACCAATGACTGAAAAAGAAATTAAATCAGTTGAAAATTTGGTAAACAAAAAAATCTGGGCGGCAATTGATGTCAAAACTACCATCACTGACCCTGATACAGGTAGAGAGATGGGTGCTCTAGCTTTATTTGATGGTAAATACGGTGATAAAGTTCGGGTTGTCCAAATAGAAGATTTCTCTATTGAATTCTGTGGTGGTACTCATTGCGGCAATACTAACCAAATTGGTATTTTTAAGATTATTTCTGAATCTGCTATTGGTGCAGGTATGAGAAGAATTGAAGCAGTAGTTTCCAAGAAAGCTTATGAATACTTGGCCAGCAGATCTGAGTTATTAGATGAAATCCAGGCAGAAGTAAAATCAACTAAACCAGAAGATATTATTGATAAGGTTGATTCGCTTGAAAAAGACTTGCATGACAGTCAAAAGCAAGTCGAAGATTTGAATTTGCAAATTAATCAAAGTAAAGCCAACTCTATTTTTGATAATGTGGAGCAGGTCGGTGATTTATCTGTTATTGCGCAAAGAGTTGATGTTAATGGAATGAATGATTTGCGTGAATTCGCTGATACTTGGAAGAGTGGCCAAAAGTCAGATGTGCTGATTTTAGCTACCGCTAGTGATGGCAAGGCCAATATGATCATTAGCTTAGGTGATAAGGCGTTAGCAAAGGGGCTTAAAGCAGGAGACTTGATTAAGCAAGCTGCTCCAATATTTGGCGGCGGCGGTGGCGGCCGACCAAATATGGCTCAAGCCGGTGGTAAAAAACCTGAAGGCCTTAAAAAAGCTATCCAGACAGTAATTACAGCGATTGCAAAAAATTAATTGATTGAGTTTATACTATTTTTCAAGTAAAATTGTGCTAGGAGGAATGATTATGAGTTCGCTAGATAAGACAATGCACTTTGACTTTAATGAAAATAAAGGCAAAAACGTTCATGATACTCTGCAAGATGTTTATAATGCTCTGGAAGAGAAGGGCTATAATCCAGTTAATCAAATTGTCGGGTATTTGTTGTCTGGCGATCCGGCCTATATTCCACGGCATAATGATGCTCGTAATTTAATTTTAAAACACGAACGTGATGAAATTATTGAAGAGCTTGTCAAAAATTATCTTGGAAAAGATAAATAATGCGATTAGTTGGTTTAGATGTTGGATCAAAGACAGTAGGCGTTGCAGTTAGTGATGAATTAGGTATTACTGCACAAATGCTTGAAACTATCCCTATTGATGAAACGCGTTATAATTTTGGTATGCGTGCAATTAAAAAGATTGTGCGCCAATATGAACCAGCGGGTTTTGTTTTAGGTTTGCCCAAAAATATGGACGGCTCTTCTGGCGCTGCGGTTGCGCGAAGTAAGGCATACGGTAAAAGGCTTGAAAAGAAGTTTGGTTTGCCAGTGCACTATTCTGATGAGAGACTAACTACAGTTGAATCTGAACGTGTTTTAGTTGAAGAAGCAGATATGCACAACCGCCACCAACGTAAAAAAGTGATTGACCAAATGGCCGCTGTTTTGATTTTACAAAATTATTTGGATCTAAACCGAAAGGATTAATATGACACAAGAAGTTAACGGTGATGACCGTCAAATTACCTTGATTGATGATCAAGGTAACGAAGAATTATATGAAATTTTATTTACATTTCATTCTGATGACTATGATAAATCATACGTCTTGCTTTATCCGGCAGCAGCCAGTGATGATGAGGAAATTGAAGTTTTGGCATTTAGTTATGACTCCGATTCCGCAGGTGATGTCACTAGCAGTGATTTACACGAGATTGAAGCAGATGATGAATGGGATATGGTCCAAGGAGTTTTGAACACATTTTTGGACGATGACCGTTTAAGTGGTGAATAAGAAAGACTGGCTGGGCCAGCCTTTTTTATTCAGGATTGATAATTTAAAAACTAATGAATGATAAAATATTAAAGATTTTAGAATTTGCAAAAATTACTGAACAATTGCAGCAAATGGCGATTACTAGACCAGCTAAAATGGCAGCTGAAAATCTTGTACCAAGTAATGACTTTGCTCAGGTTGAACTTGCACTGAAGCAGACATTGGCTGGAGCTGATATTTTACGTGTTAAAGGGCAACTGCCTTTAACAGATTTTGCTGATGTTGAGCCAAGTATTAAACGTTTGCGGATCAAAGCAAATTTGAACGCTAAAGAGTTGGGTAACATATTACTGGTTTTAGCACTTGCAAATGAAATAAACGAATTTTTTAGCGATGTTGATGAAGAAAAATTGGATTTAACGGCAATAGATTCGATTTTAATGCAATTGGACGTGCCTCAGTCACTGTTTAAGCAACTTAATCGTTCGCTGGATTTTGACGGGGAAGTTCTTGATACTGCTTCTAGCGAATTATCGCATTTACGGCGCGAAATCAAAAACAATGATGCTGAAATCAAAGATAAAATGGACAGCTACACCAAAGGAAATAGCAGCAAGTATTTATCTGAACAAATCGTAACTATTCGTGACGAAAGATATGTTATTCCAGTTAAGCAAGAATACCGCAATAAATTTGGTGGCGTTGTTCACGATCAGAGTGCCAGTGGCCAAACTTTATTTATTGAGCCGAGTGCAGTTTTAAATCTTAACAATCGTCAGCAAAATCTTTTGGCGCAAGAAAAAAGGGAGATTAGCCGGATTTTACGTAATCTGTCAGATTTAGTACGTGCCGAAGCTGACAGCATTGATACAATTGCAAGTTCCTTGGTTGAACTTGATTTTATCCAAGCAAAAGCAAAGCTGGCTCATGTCATGAAAGCTACCGAACCGAAGTTGACTCATAACCAGTCATTACTATTTTTGCAGGCACGACATCCTTTAATTGACCCTAAAAAAGTCGTTGCCAACGACATACGACTTGGTGAAGATTACGATACTATATTAATTACTGGCCCCAACACTGGTGGGAAAACTATTACCTTAAAAACTGCAGGAATTTTACAATTGATGGCTCAGTCAGGGTTATTTATCCCAGCAGCAGAAGGCAGTAAAGCGGGAGTCTTTAGGGACGTTTGCGCTGATATTGGGGATGAACAATCTATTGAGCAATCGCTTAGTACTTTTTCCTCACATATTAACGATATTGTTAAAATAATGAAAAATGTTAATGCTCAAACTCTTGTTTTAATTGATGAAATTGGAGCTGGGACGGATCCAGAAGAAGGAGCCAGTCTCGCAATTAGTATTTTGGATTTTTTACGTCAAAAAAAGGCTAAAATAATCGTTACCACACATTACCCAGAACTTAAACTTTATGGTTATAATCGGGAAAGAACGACTAATGCCTCTATGGAATTTGATCTTAAAACACTGTCCCCAACCTATCGTTTACAAATTGGTATTCCAGGGCACAGTAATGCTTTTGCTATTGCTCGCAGACTGGGGATGCGTGAGGATGTGGTTAAAAACGCTCAAGGGTTAATGAGTGATGAAAACGTTGATATTAACCAAATGATTTCCGAGTTAACCAAACAAACTAAAGCTGCTTCAGATGCTCGCAGTCATTTAACAACTAGTCTTGATCGAGCTAAGAAACTTGAACTAAAGTTACAACAGGCTTTGGATTGGTATAATCAGCGGGTGCAAAAGCAGTTGGAATTTGCACAAGAAAGAGCCAATGAAGTAGTCGCTAAAAGTCGCAAAAAGGCTGATAAGATCATAGAGCAGCTTGAACAGCAAAAGGGCGAAGTTAAACAAAATGAAATCATTGCTGCTAAAGGTCAATTTAATCAACTTGCACGGCAAAATGAAAATTTGGCTCATAATCGCGTTTTGCAACGTGAAAAAAGACGTCATCATGTCAATGTGGGCGATAAGGTAAAAGTACTGTCTTATGGACAAACTGGCACTATTACTAAAAAATTATCCGAACATGAATATGAAGTCCAAATGGGCATCATAAAAGTTAAAGTCAGTGATCGCGACATTGAAAAAATCGGATCACAAAAAGAATCACAATCTACTAAGCAAGTTCGCGCTATTAGTGCAAGCAGGCGGAGCAATGTGAGAAGTGAGCTTGACTTGCGCGGTCAGCGTTATGACGAAGCGATGACTAATCTCGATCGCTATATAGATTCTGTATTGTTGGCAGGACTTGATGTTGTCACGATTATTCATGGCATTGGCACCGGCGCAATTAGAAAAGGAGTTTGGCAGTATTTAAAATCAAGCAAGCATGTGAAAAGTTATAACTACGCTCCGGCAAATGAGGGTGGCAACGGAGCTACTATTGTTCATTTACAATAAAATGCTTTACTTGTAAAAAGTAAGTCTGCTTGCTATAATGAAAATATCAATAGATAACTATTTTTTCCTTAAAGGAGGGTTTTTCATGGTTGATGAGCTTACAGATCAAAACTTTGAAGAAGAAACAAAAGACGGTGTAGTTTTAACAGATTTTTGGGCAACCTGGTGTGGTCCTTGTAAAATGCAATCACCAGTTGTTGATGAACTGGCAGAAGAGCGACAAGACGTTAAATTTACCAAAATGGATGTTGATCAAAATAAAGAAGTACCAAGCTCTTTGGGAGTAATGGCCATTCCCACTTTATTAATTAAAAAGAACGGTGAAATTGTGGACCGGATTACCGGCTATACTCCAAAAGCCAAACTGAGTCAGATTTTAGATCAATACACAAAATAAAAAATTCCTGCTTGTGCAGGAATTTTTTTTAATTGCTTTTTTCTTTTAATAAGTCCCGAATTTCTTTGAGATAGTCTTCAGCAGATGGACCAGCAGGTTGCTTTTGATCATTGTGCCTCATTACTTTATTGACAGCTTTGACTAGTAAGAAAACTATGAATGCTATAATCAGGAAATTAATTACAGTATTGATAAACTCACCGTATTTAAATGTGGCCCCACCGGCTTTAAATACCAAATTGGATAGATCGATTCGTCCGATAAATAAACCCAAAAGGGGATTGATTAAATTGTTTACCAATGAATTAACAATGTTGGTAAAAGCTCCACCAATAATTACACCCACAGCCAGATCAATAACATTACCACGTTGAATAAATTCTTTAAATTCTCTAAGCATTTTATTTCCTCCATTCTTACTTTAATCATATTGCAAAAATAGCAAAAGACTAAATTATTTGTTTCTGGAAGTTTAATCAAACTTAGCGATTAATTTAACTTCTTTTTTTCGTTCATCAACTTTGATTTCGCACTCAGTTGTGCGACCAGTTTCCTTTTCAATTGCTTCTGCAATGATGCCGGCCTCAAGCGAAAACTCTTGGCTGCCACTGTTAATCCGATCGGTCACATTTTGCCCCTTGAGTTTAAATACTTCTTCGCTGTGATGGCTTCTTGCTTTTTCTAAATTGCCAAATTCAGTGGTTGCAAAGAAGCTAACCACGTCTTCAAATGACAACAAATCATATTTACGGGCAATTCGTTTACCGCCCCAATAAAGAATTGCTTCATTGTCTTCACCTAAAATTGTTGGCAATAAGAAATCACGATAAAGTTGATTCACAAAATAAACATGTTCGTGTTGCTCGTTATTGTTTTGCATAAAGAAATTCATCCCTTTTATTTTCTTTTATTTTACCGTAAAATTGACTGAAGTATAAATTATTTAGGGGAGACTTTTATAATGGATAACCGACCAATCGGCTTGCTAGATTCTGGTGTTGGCGGGTTGACAGTAGTCAAAAAAATTATTGCCAAAATGCCATACGAGGCGACCGTTTTTATTGGTGATAATGCTCATATTCCTTATGGTGATAAGTCTAAAGCAGAAATTATTGCACTTACTAAGCAGAGTGTTAACTTTTTGCTGAGCAAAAACGTCAAATTGATTATTTTTGCATGTAACACAGCCACGGCAGTAGCTATGAAAGCTATTCAAAAAGAGATTGAACCGCAAATTATAGGCGTAATCCAATCAGGTGCCGTTGCAGCAACAAATGCAACAAAAAACAAAAATGTTGCAGTCGTGGCTACCAAGATGACTGTCGGCTTACATGCATATCAAAAGGAAATTCAGACACGTGATCCCGAGATAACGGTGAGCGAACTAGCTACTCCACAAATTGTACCTCTAATTGAAGCCAATGCGGGACATCAAGCTTATGTTTCTGCTCTTAAAAAGATTTTATTGCCAATAAATAATTTAAATATTGATACTCTAGTCTTAGGATGTACTCATTATCCGATTATTCGCAATGAATTTGCCCAGTGCTTGAAACCAGATGTGCAAATAATTGACCCTGCCGATCAAGTTGCCCAATATACATATAATATTATGAAACGTGATCAGATGTTCACTGATAGTGCAGTTAAAGGGAAGCACGAGTATTATACTACAGGTGATATCAAAATGTTTGATGAACTTGGTAAAAAAGTATTACAGGATCAGAAATTTAGTGCACAGCACCTTTAGTAAAGGAGAAAAAATGGAAGTATTATTTGCCACCACCAATAAAGGAAAAGTCAAGGAGCTAAAATCAGCTTTTAAAGCGGCTGCAATTAATGTTACCCTCAAAACCAATGCTGATTTAGATAGACCGCCTGTAGTTGATGAATATGGAATAACTTTTGTGCAAAATGCTAAGTTGAAGGCCCACGAGTTAGCAGATTACAGCCATATGTTGACAATAGCTGATGATTCTGGATTAATCGTTGACGCACTTGATGGTGCTCCCGGAGTTCATTCTGCGCGTTTTGCCGGTCCGGAACATAATGACCAAAAAAATAATGCCAAATTGCTGGCAGAACTTGGTGGAGTACCCTTAAAGAAACGGACTGCTAGATTTAACACTACAATCGTAGTGTCTAAACCTGGTCATTTTGACCATGATTTGGTTGTTTCAGGGCAATGCGAAGGATTGATATTGCCAGCTCCTCAGGGCGATGATGGATTTGGTTATGATCCGCTTTTTTATGTACCAGAAAAACAGAAAACATTTGCAGAGATGACAATCGCTGAAAAAAACAGCCTTTCTCATCGGGGAAAAGCGATATCCCAACTGCTCAAAGAATTACCTAATTGGCTGGCTCAATTTGAATAAGCAAAAAACTGATAAAAATCTCAAGCAATATTTCAACAAGAATAATAATTTCGCTGAATTTGCCTTATGTGATGTTTATCAGTTTTTGTTTTATTCTGCTAGTAAAATTTTATTTTCTGGTAAAACTTTTAAGTATTGTGTTAGGTACTCATCTTGAACTTCTTTTTCGTGACCTGGTTTAACTTGAAAATGAACAACATAATTGACAGTCTGTGCTGTTTGTTCCGTGATCCCAACTATTTTAGGTTCTTGCACTAGGAAACTAAAATTAGTACTCAATTTATTATTTATTTGGCTAATAAGATCATGAACTTTTGCAAAATCATTATTGGCTTTAAGCTGCATTGTTATATCCAAACCAATACCGCCGTGAGCCAGATTTTGGACTATTGAAATGTTGCGGTTGGGTATGTAGATAATAGAACCATCAGATCCTTTAAGCCTGGTAGTTCTTAGACCCAACTGAACTACAACACCCGTTTGGTTGTTGATAGAAACAATGTCACCTACATCAAACTGATCTTCGCTTAAGATGAAAAAGCCGTTGACCAAATCACTCACAAATCCTTGTGCGCCCATACCTAAAGCTAATGAAAAAATACCGGCACTTGCAAGCAGAGTTCCAACAGGAATGCCTAAAATCGATAAAACTGCGAATAAATAAAAAAAGATTACCGTATATTCAAAAATACTGTTAATTAATGCTGTTACAGTTTGCGTTCTCTTATTTTGTTTTCTTTTACTGCGTTTTAAATAGTGGTTGATAATTTTTTTGCCAAAATGATCAATTAAATAAAAAACTAGGGATGAAATTGCAAGCTGCCAGACAATTGCCAAAACTTGTTCGCCTACTCTATCCCAATTAAATTTGAGTACATTTTTGTTGATTTGAAATATTTTATTCATGGTAATTACCTTTCGTATATACATATTAACTATAACAAAATATGACATATGGATTGAGATTAAAGCATTTTCATGCTAGACTTTTTTTAGGTATAGAATTGGAGGTAAAAGATGAAATTTTCTTATGGTGCATTAGCAGGGTTGATTGCTGCCATTGCATTATTAATTTTAGTACTTTTCACAATTCCAGTGCTTATTCGTGCCGCAAAGGCGACTAGAGAAGCTGAAAAAGCAATCCAAAGTGCTAACGAGTCTATTCAGCAAATTTCTGAAGATGTTAATGGTTTACTGCATCAGACAGGAGATTTGCTGGACAAAACCAATGTCCTGTTAGCAGATGTTAATGTTAAAATGAAAACTATTGATCCTGTTGTTCAGGCAGCAGCTGATCTAGGCGAAAGCGTTTCAGATGTTAATACCTCTACCAGAAAAATGGCAAAACGTTTCAATAATTTTCATTGGAAACGTAACGGATTGATGTCATCTGCTTTAGCATCGGTGTTTGCACGGCATAAGCGACGTAAAGGTGAAGATTAGTAAAAGGAGTTACTTTTATGAAAAAGTTTGTAAGTTTTGTTTTGGGTACTATTGTCGGGACTGCAGCAGGGTTTCTTGCTGGTTCTCTCTTAGTGAGTGATGACCAAATCGACGAATTAAAGAAAAAAGTTAAGAACAATGAAACTGTTCAGGATTTAAAGAAGAAATATGATAACGGTACCGAAATTGTGAAGAATCAACTGGCTTCATTCCCTAAAAATGTAGAAGATGATTCAGAACTAAAGGATTTTGATGATATCGTTATTGATAATTCAAAAGATGATGATGCTCAACAAAAAGATCATGCTCAAGATGTAGCGAATGATCTGCATCATGCAGAATCAAATGATGATTTTAATCAACCGGAGCCTCCAAAACCAGAAGGTCCATCTGATCCATCTGATGCACCAGTTGACCCATATTCCAGACCATAAAATTAATAAAAAATGGCACTAGCAGATGAGATATTGCTGCTAGTGCCATTTTTATGTGGTCAAGTAAGTTAAATTCTTGTTTTTAAAGAGGCAGAACTTTGAGTTCCTTACTGGTGTGAGTAAATGGTTCATAACCATCTTTAGTAACGACTCCGCAATCTTCAATTCTGACACCCGCAACATTTGGAATGTAAATCCCGGGTTCAATTGAAAAACACATTCCCTCCTCAATTATGAGGTCATTACCTTGGACAATTGACGGGTATTCGTGAACTTCCTTGCCAATGCCATGACCTAAACGGTGAATAAAATATTCTCCATAGCCGGCTTTTGTAATGATATCCCGGGCAACACTGTCGAGTTCAGAAGCTGTCATGCCAGGTCTGACCGCATCGATAGCAGCTTGTTGAGCTTCACGATCAATTTCATAAATTTCTCTTTCCTTAGCCGTTGGCTCGCCATAAGCAACAGTACGACTAGAATCTGAAGCATAACCATTGTGCATAGTACCCAGATCAAAAAGAACTAATTCATTTGGCTTAACTTTATTCATAGTAGGACCTAGATGAGGATTTGCAGCATTGGCACCAGCCTGCACAATAGTTTCAAAACTTTCATGCATTACTCCTTTTTGCACTTTGAGCTGATACTCAATTTGTCCTGCTATGTATCTCTCAGTTACGCCTTCTTTAATAGCATCGAAGCCAATTTGAAATGCAAAATCTGCTTCACGTCCTGCAGCTTGCAATTCTTTAATTTCCTGAGGAGTTTTATAAAGGCGAATTTTATTAACAAAATTCGAAACGTCACCGTCAAAATTTGCATCTGGAAATTGTGCGTGAATGAGTTGGTAGTGGGAAACAGAAAGGTTGTTTTTCTCTACAGCCCATTTTTGATACTCTTTTGTTCTGCTTTTTACCTTGTCAGCAATAATTTTCCACGGATTTTCTGAATCCAGATAACCGTAAACGTCACCGTTCCAAGCAGAGTTTTTTGCTTCTTCAACGTTTAAAGCTGGCACAAACATAAACGGATCCTGATCCTTAAATGCTAAAAGGGCAAAAATTCGTTCATGGGGTTCCATATCATATCCAGTAAAGTAGGCAATCGTAGTTGGGTTAGAAATATAGGCTACATCCTTATCAGAACTTTGCAGCCATTCTTGTAATTTTGTTAAATTCATAGCTTCTTCCTTCCATCTTGAATTTTCAGTTAAAGAAAGTATATCATGTTCTTGCCTTGAAAAAATGAAAGAATAGTTGTAAACGTTTGCACTTTTTGAGAAAAGATGATAAATTCTATAATAGTAAAAATAAGATGGGGGAACCAAGAATGCGTAAACAAGATATAACAATTTATGATGTAGCTCGTGAGGCTAAAGTCTCGATGGCCACAGTTTCACGAGTAGTTAACGGCAATACAAATGTGCGTAAAGATACGCGCGATCGAGTAATGAAAGTAATCAACCGGTTGCACTATCAGCCCAATGCAGTAGCACAAGGACTTGCGTCTAAGAGAACTACTACGGTTGGTTTAATCGTGCCAGATTTAACCAACCTTTATTTTGCAGAATTGTCAAAAGGTATTGATGATATTGCTCTTTTATACAAATATAATATTATTATTACCAGTATTGAAAACCGTTTGATGAGAGAAGACCAGGCGATTCAAGGGCTGCTTAATAAACAGGTTGATGGCGTAATTTACATGTCGGATACATTGCCTGAAGAAGCGGTTGAAGCATTTAAGCGTACCGATACTCCAGTAGTTCTGGCGGGGACTAAAGATAGTCATAGTGAATTCCCGTCGGTTGCTATAGATTATAAAAAGGCCGATACCGAAGCTTTAAACCTTCTTTATAATGATGGTAGAAAGAACTTGGCTTTAGTTATAGGCAATCCTGATACTGTAGTTAACGTACAAAACAGAATTCCAGCTTACAAGAAATTCATGGCTGATCATAATTTGGGTGAGGGTCATATTTATTCTAATGTTAAAGATCATTCTGATGGTTATAATTTATTGTCTCAGTTAGATCACGATGATGTCGATGGTGTAATTGTAACCCGTGATGTTACTGCTGTCGGAATTTTGAATTCAGCAATTGATGCTGGTAAAAAAGTACCGGAAGAATTAGAAATAATAACAGCAAGTGCCACGCAAATTGCATCAGTTGTACGTCCCGCTTTAACAGCTATTCGGCAACCACTTTATGATATTGGCGCAGTAGCAATGAGAATGCTCACTAAGCTAATGAATAATGAAGAAGTACCAGAAACCCAGATTGAACTGCCTTATGAAATATTGAAAAAACAAAGTACAACAAATGAGTAAAAATCGTTTATTATATAAAAAGTGTTGCATGTTAGTAATGCAGCACTTTTTTAGTGGTTAATTTTTGAATTTGTTTTATCTGCTGCCAAGTATTTAGCGGTTTAGCAGATTGTAATGGTAAATAAGGAGTTAAGGCAATATTGGAATAGCGACTCATGCGAGGTAAATGACGATAATCTTGCCAACTGGTTTGGTCAAAAAAGCCGTAGAACAGAATATCTTGTGCTTTGACCCAGCCTAAGGATGTATACAGCCATAAACTTTTGGGACTGCCATTGAAGTTCTCTATTTTTAACAAAGTATTATCAGGTAAAACTTTGTTAGTCTTTGATTGATTATCAGGAAAACGGTAAACATGAACATCTTGTTGAGGTTTGGCTAACACTTGCTTATTTTGATAAGGTGCGATATCTTCAGGCTTTAAATCCATGTTAACAAATTCTGCCGAGATAAAAGTCTGGTTGGCAATTTGATAGTAAAGCTGGTTATGGGCTCTGACCCCGTACATTACCTCAAATTTTTGCCCCGGATAAACAAATTTATTTTGCTTATCCCGCACATAAGGGTTGATCATAGTCCTAGTCTTCTTTTTACCCAAATAACTGCCACTGCGATGAATATCGTACTTTTTAGTACCTTCCTTTGCCAATTTGTATTTGAAACCAGTACTCGGAAAGTTAGTTACGACGCCATCAACATTCTTGTTAATTAGCCATTGCCATAAATCAGGGGATTCATCCATTTCAGTCCACACAAAAACCTGTTTATTTAGCTGATGCAGCCAATGTATCAGCCAGGCATGATTTAAAATTAAATCAGAAGAAACATTAACGGCATTTACCTGGGGTAAATTACTAAAATTTATTCTTTTAAGGCTGCCCACAATTAAGATTAAATAGGCGTCTGGCATAATTTTACGGAAGTGAAACAAGCTGGCAACTGAGAAAGAATGGATCATAACCCGTTTCTCCATATGATACTTTTTGATAGTCGCTGCAATCTGATCTTCTAATTCATAAGATGGATCTGAAGAATGATCTATTTTGGTTTCGAGAATAAATTTTGTATTTGGTCTTTTTTGATAGTAATCAAATATTTGTGGTAAACTCATGACATGTTCACCGTTGTCATAGGTTAACTCGTTAAGTGCCCGCCAATTATTTTGTGATACAATTGCATGTGTATGGGTCACGCGAAACAAGTCATCATCGTGTGAAACAACTAACTCCCCATCTGCAGAAAGATGGAGGTCAAGTTCAACATAATCAGCACCCGAATTAAAGGCAGAGTTGTCACTTTGAATAGTTTCTTCAGGATATTTGCTGGGATCTCCGCGATGGCCGACCACAGTAAAACCACAGGTTGTAATAAAAATGATGCTAAAAACTAGAGCCCTGATTAATTGGCTTTGATATTTCATGTGTACACCTCTATTGTTAACTACAATAGCATGGTTGCACATTTTTTGCTACATGTCACAGAATTAATTTATGTGGGGGATATTAATGAATGAACAATATGAAGAGTTGGATTTAATTGAAGAAATAGTACGCAATGACGGCAGTAAGTATTTCGAAATTGCCAATATTGACCAAAATGGGATAGCTGAACTGGCAGCTGATCGCGGAAAAATAAAAAGCGTGCGTATTTTGCAATTGAATATTCCACGTACTAAAGCCCTTATTACCTATGAAAAATATATTAATAAAAACTATCAGCTTGAAACTTTGACTAATGAAGATGACTGGAAAAATCCTGATTGGGTGGAATGGAAAAAGCCAAAAGGAAAAGTCTTAGATGCATATAATATGGTTTTGAAATCTAATCAAATTGGATAGAGAGCAGGATAATGGAAAAAATTCGCATTTTACACACTAATGATTTACATTCACATTTCGAACATTTCCCCAAAATTGGCCGTTATTTAAGAGCAGCGCAAAAAGATAAATCTGTCGATCAGGTTTTTACTTTTGATGCTGGCGACTTCATGGATCGTTCTCATCCTTTGACTGATGCGACGTACGGCCAAGCTAACATTAAGCTAATGAACTCATTTCATTATGACGCAATTACTATTGGCAATAATGAAGGAATTTCCAACTCACATTGTGTTGTAGAAAAATTGTTTGATCATGCTAATTTTCCCGTTATTTTAGCGAACCTGCGCGAAGAAGACGGTTCAATGCCTCATTGGGCTGTTCAAGATAAAATTTTGCTTACCGAAAAAGGCACTCGAATTGGTTTAATTGGTTTGACTGCTGCGTATCCTCTTTCTTATGAGCCTAATCACTGGCACGTTAAAATGTTGAAAGAAACGATGGATAACGTTTTGCCCAAAATGAGGGGTCAATATGATGTGTTAATTTTAATAACACACATTGGTTTAAATATGGACACTTTTTTAGCCAAAAATTATCCTGAAATTGATTTAATTGTGGGAGGACATAGTCATGACTTGCTGCCACATGGTAAAAAGGTGAAAAGTGTGTGGATTACCCAAACAGGTAAATGGGGCAATTATGTGGGTGACACTTATATGGAAATCGATGATCATCATCATGTGCAAAAGATTACTCCACATGTTGAACCTACCAGCTTGATGAAGTCTAATCTAGATGATGAGGAAACTATTTTAGGCTATAGGCAAAAGGGAAAAGAAATTTTAAGTCATGAACTTGTGGCTGATTTGCCTGAAAAATATGATAATGACCGTGAGGCTGCCCTTCAGGTTTCTATGGATGCTATTGCAAATTTTGCCGGAACAAATTTAGCTATGCTTAGTTCAGGTCTTTTTTTAACACCATTTAAAAAGGGTATTTTAACTAAATTTGACTTACAAAGGGCTCTGCCACATTCCATGCATGTTGTACGCTCTACTTTAAAGGGCAGTGATTTGTGGCGCCTGATTATGGAAATTGAAAAAAATAGGCACTTTTTAGACAAGTTTCCTTTGCAGGGCATGAGTTTTCGCGGGAAAATTTTTGGTCAAATGTACTACAAAGGAATCAAGTTTGATCCTATGAGTAGAGTAGTTTTTGTAAATGGCAAAGAAGTCGATCCCTACCAGGAATATCAAATTGCTGTTTTGGATCATTATGTTCTAGTGCCTTTTTTCCCTACTTTGGCAATAGTTGGTGATAATGATTTCTTATTTCCCAAATTTTTGCGTGAAGTGATAGGAGATTATTTAGCAAAAAAATATCCGTTAGCGGGAAGTGAAAATAATGGTAGAGCAAACGAGCCACAGAAAAGCTAAAGATAATAAATTTGAACGGGATCAACCATTGCGGCATCCCTTGGCTGTTGTAAGCCTAAATAATGATCAGCTGAAAATAAATAAACAACTTTATCAGGTTGTGGTTAATAAGAATGAAGCACTTGACCTTGAGCTGTTGCGTCAAAAATATGATCCTTATTTAGATCAATATGATTTTATTGTAGGTGATGTATCAAGTGAACATTTGCGTTTAAAGGGTTTCTACCAGGATAATGCCCAAACAGCAATAGATCGAAAAAAGCAGACTATTGCTGACTATTTACTAGAATATTGCAATCCGGGTGGACCATATTTTGTTCTACAGCTTTTAAGTCCAGTGCATCATTATCATTACAATAAAAGAAAAAGGCGGAAAAATTCGTTTAAGAACAAGGCGCAGGGTTTGCATAGAAGAAAACTGAATAAATCTTTTAAAAGCTATCATGTGCGTCCGAATAGAATCAAAAGACCTGAAACAGTAGCCGTTAAAAAGGAACGAGCAAACCATCATTCTTTTGTAATTAAAAAAAGAAAGGGCGGTAAGTAAGTGAAAGATTACCGTTTATTTTTAATCGATCTCGATGGCACGATTTATCGCGGTAAGGAAACTATTGCTTCTGGGGTCCGTTTTGTTAAGCGTCTTGAGCAAAAGCATAAGGACTATATTTTTCTGACTAATAATACGACTCGCACTCCGGAAATGGTAGTGGATAAGCTTAAAATTCATGGCGTCCAAACTGATACTGAACATATTTATACGCCGTGTATGGCAACAGTAAGTTATATTCTAAATAATGAAAAAAAGCGCACCAACAAAATTGGTGTTTATATAATTGGCCAAATTGGATTATGGCGTGAATTTATGCAAAACCCGGCTTTTGAGCTTAATGATTCTAATCCAGAATACGTTGTGGTCGGGATGGATACGGATTTGACTTACCATAAAATTCAAGTAGCTGTGAGTGCAATAAGAAAAGGAGCTACATTTATTGGTACTAATGCGGATTTAAATTTGCCTAGTGAAAAAGGTTTAATGCCTGGCAATGGTTCTCAGTGTGCAATGATTGCAGCTTCAAGTGGACGAGAGCCGTTTTTTATTGGAAAACCATCTTCTGTGATTATTGATATGTTGTTAGATAAATTTCATTTTGCTAAAAAAGATACGCTTTTAGTAGGTGACAATTACGATACTGATATCAAGGCAGGGTTTAACAGCCATGTTGACCAATTGCTGGTAACTACCGGTATTACACAAGTTGCGGATATTGACGGTAAAAAGCAACCTACAATTTTGGTTGACAGCTTAGATCAGGTTAAATTATGAATAAAAGAAATAATATCCTAACTATTATTTACCATTTTATTTTTGCTGTTTCTACTAGTGTTGTAACGGCACTGGTTGCTAGTTGGCCCTTATTATTTGTCTTTGTTTTGGTGCAAAAAACGAATAAAACAGTGAATTTGTCAATTGGCCAAGTAATGAGCAATTACGATCAATTAATGTGGTATTTAATTTGGCCCTTTAAGCGTAAATTGCGAATGAGTAATTTGCCTACTTCCTCAATGGCTGCAGGTCATTTTGCAGATGTCAAAAAATTGTTTGTATTGGCAATTATTGCTTTTCTGTGTTGTTTAATAATACTTTTTTGGTGTCAAAGACGAAATAAAAAATTTTTGCGTTTAAATAAAGTATGGGCATTATTGTTTTTATTGCTGCCAGTTGCAATGTTGCCATTTGCACTGACTAATTTTGACAATTTTTTTATCACTTTTCATCATTTATTTTTTGCAGGCAGCAATACCTGGCTATTTGATCCAGTGACAGATCCAATTATTAATGTCCTCACTGAAGGTTTTTTTGCATCTTGTTTTGCAATTGCGGGTATTGTTTATGAACTGTATTTTGCTGATAAATTGTTGCAAAAATAAAAAGTCTGGGAAAAAAGTGTTCTTTGAAGTTAAATTAAAAAATTTCACAATTTAAAAAGACCGACAAATCAACGTTTTATTGACGTGATTTGTCGGCCTTTTTTAGTTAGGTTAGAGTTTTTTCTCAGACTCTTTGTTTTTAATTCGTTTTTTTATTGCAACTATTAAGATCGGTAAAACAGAAATTAGGATAATTGCGATTAGCAACATTGAGAAATGCTCTTTCACAAATGGTATGTTACCAAAGAATGCGCCCAATATCGTAAATAGACCACTCCAAATTATTCCACCAATTACATTATAAAGTGCAAATTTGCCATAATGCATTTTGCTGCCACCAGAGATAAAGGGAACAAATGTCCTAATAAAGGGAATGAATCTGCCAATAACAATGGTGATTGGCCCGTGTCTGTTGAAAAAGTTTTCAGCGGCCAGACGATTTTTTTGGTTAATCAGCCTGTTAAACCAAGTATGTTTTGTACCTTGTCTTACAGACCAAGCCCCTATTTCATAATTGCAAGCATCGCCTAAGATAGCCGCAAGCAATACTGAAAAATAAATCCACCAAATGTTCAAATTATATTCTGGGTTAACTGCTAAAGAACTGGCAGCAAAAATTAGTGAATCACCTGGTAAAAAGGGGAAAATAACTAATCCAGTTTCAATAAAAATAATGGCAAAGATAATCAAGTATGTCCAATTGCCAAACTGATTAACTATTTCAATCAGATGATGGTCGATATGCAGAATAAAATTGATTATTGTCATAAACATCTCCTAAATACTGGTTGAATGAATTGTTAAGGTCTTTTCGGGAAAAAGCGCACGCATAATTGTAGTAATTGCAATTTGTGCCTCTCCAAATCCAAGTCCAATAAGAGGTACACGTCCGGAATACGTTGATACATCACCAATTGCATAGATGCCGGATATGTTTGTTTCCATAGAGCGTGATACTTCAATTTGATTATTGTTTAAGTTGACACCCCACTTTTTTACAAATTGGTTATTAGCACGGAAGCCATAGCCAACTATTATTTGATCAAATCGTTCATGAATAATGTTGCTGGTTCCCATTTCTTTTAAACCGATATTAAGTAGATTATCTCTGATTTGAATTGATTTAGGAAGATAGGGCGTTTGTACTTCAACATTTTTTAAACTTTTAAGTTTTTGAATACTGGATTCCAAACCACGAAATTCATTTCTTCTATGAATTAAATTAATTTTCGTTCCTGGCTGAGCTGCTAGTTCAGTTGCCCAATCAAGAGCAGAATCACCTCCACCAAAGACTCCTATTTTTTGATTTTTAAATTTTTGAGGATCTCTAACATAGTAGTGAACTCTTTTTTCGATTTCATTATCCATTTTTAGCGGAAACTTTTTAGGAGTAAACGATCCGGTTCCTGTTGCAATAATTACGCTTTTTACAGAAAAACTATTATCAATAATAAATTTC
Source organism: Lactobacillus sp. VURO6/B1 (VP7) (assembly GCF_058139575.1). Classification (NCBI taxonomy): domain Bacteria; kingdom Bacillati; phylum Bacillota; class Bacilli; order Lactobacillales; family Lactobacillaceae; genus Lactobacillus; species Lactobacillus sp. VURO6/B1 (VP7). The sequence continues at coordinate 101,083 of NZ_JBVOWJ010000011.1, forward strand.
CTGTCTGCTTTTTTAAGATCTACGACAGGATGACTTAAGATAAAAGTTGCATTTTGCTTGTTGTCAGTTTGTAATTTTTCGATTAATTCGCAAGCAAGAACAGAACTAAAAGCCGGTATGTCCAAAATTTTTTTAAATGGATAAAGTAGTTTGGGTTGTCCTCCAACTTCTGCAAGTGAGTCAAAAACTATAGTTTTTAATCCATGAAGATGAGCAAAATTAGCACAGAATAATCCCACTGGACCTGCCCCAATAATTGCTAAATCAAAATTTTTTATTTTAAAAACTCCCCTCTAAACCTTGATATAACAACTTTATCATAAAAAAAGAAGTAAGTCTCTTCAATAAATTGTAAAAAATACTTGCAAAAAAGAAAAATAATTGCTAGTATTAATAACTGTCGTCGGGCAATGAGCCGCAAGGCAAGAGGCCCCGGCAGGCAGGCAAAAAAATCGAGCAAAAGCAGTTGACAAAAGCGAGCTGTTTTAGTAAGATAATAAACGCTGTCGGGCAAGACGGCAAAAAGGTTCCAGAAAAAAGTGCTTGACAAAAGGGCACGGA
>NZ_JBVOWJ010000012.1:0-95491 GCF_058139575.1 Lactobacillus sp. VURO6/B1 (VP7)
TCAAGGCAGAAGCTAAAAGTATAGCAAAAGAACGATGAAATCCGTAAGGAAATCATCGTTCTTTTTTCGTGGTCTGGAAACTAGTTTTTTCCAGAAACTTTTTGTAATAATTCTAGTCCTTCTTAATTTTTGAAATCAAATTTTTTTGCCGCTTAGGATTTAACCGATAATAACCAGAAAAAATTCCCAAAAAGGTTAAAACAATAGTGCCAATGACTAAAAGCAAAATGCTGTCTTCATGAAGTTCTCCGATAAATTCATATAGAGAAGATACCATCTTCAACCAACCACCAAGAGAAACAAAATACCAAGCTGTAGCTTTATCAATAAAACTCATAGCTGTACGCAAATCAGATTCATTTTTGATAATACTACCTAGAATTTTGACTGCACGCCGTTTTTCAAGATAAATTTTGACGATAGGTATAATCCAGTACAAAGGAGAAATTTTTGGTTGTGCTTTACTCGATTGGTTAAATTCTTTCAAAAACCATTCATAATCATAAAGTTCCATTAATCCCTGATAAAGAGGAAAGGCAAACAACAACCAATCTCCTAAAAAACTGATGCAATTAATAAACAGTGAGATAATAAACACTTCTTTCTATAATCATTTGTTGTAAAACCTATTCAATATTTTACTCGACATTATTCTAGTAGTTATTAAAAAGTTATTCAAAAATATTATCAACTTTGCGCTAGCTGTTTTAACAAAAGGAATATCCAATTTTTTAATAATTAACTAACCTTATTTCTTTAAACGAGATAATTACTAAGTGTTTAAAGCTTGGTATACCAATGAAAAATTTTCTTTAAAAATAGTCTTGCTTTTTTTATGTTGTTAAGTTATGATATTTCTTAAATATTTATGAGAGGTAAAGATTATGACGGCAATTAAAAAAATTAATCAACCGCAAGTAAAATATTATTTCTGGTACTTCAGCTATTTGATCTGAGTGCCTAGTTTGTCATTGTCTTAGACACACAGTTCAATCTTCATGACAATTGTGTGGTTTAAAGACTTAAGTACTTTCTTCTCTAAAAACTCACACAGTTGTCGTCATCTGTGTGAGTTTTTTATTGGGAGAGTAAAATGAATTCTTTGAAAAAAATTACGTTAGATACACTAAATGGCTTATCAACGGGTATAGTTGTTGCTTTAATTCCTGGAGCCCTAATTAATCAATTGGTAAAAGCATTGCTGCCAAGCATGCCCCAATTAAGCTTTATTTTAGCTTTGACCACCTTTGCTTCGGCATTGTTGCCAGCAATCAGTGCTGTTTGTGTAGGTATGACTGGTAAATTAACACCAATCCAAACCTCATCTATTGCCTTAGCAGCAACAGCTGGAGCTGGTAACTTTGTGATGAACAAAGGTAAAGTTGCAGTAATGGGCAGTGGTGACGTTATTAACACGGCCATCACTATTATGATAGCTTACGGCCTAGTTTTGTTTTTTGGTAAGAAATTAAAAGCATACACAATTCTATTAGTTCCACTGCTTGTTCTGCTAATTGCCGGAGGAATTGGCTGTCTCACGCGCATCCCTGTTGGTCAATTAACCAGTTTGATTGGAGTCGGTGTTGAAAAATTGACGGCATTGCAACCAATTATTATGGGAATGTTGATGGGAATAGTATTTGGGTTGCTTATAGTTTCCCCCATTTCTTCAGTCGGTATTGCCACCGCGATAAGCATTTCTGGCATAGCTTCCGGTTCTGCCAATTTAGGTATCACAGCTGTTGCTTTTTCTTTAGCTGTTTTCGGTTGGAAAGCAAATAGTTTTGGTACCTCAATTGCCCACTTCTTGGGCTCTCCTAAAATGCAAATGGCAAACCTAATGACTAATCCCAAGTTGCTAATCCCGCTTTTAATTAACGCCGGTATAATGGGTGCTCTAGGTGCAATATTTCAAATTCAAGGTACACCAATGAGTGCGGGATTTGGCTTTTCGGGATTAATTGGCCCTATTGCCGCCATGGCAAATCGACCAGCGAATTTGGTTAATATTTTACTGATTGCTGTTCTTTTCTTTGTGTTACCTATTGCATTAGGTATCGCAATGAATTACCTCTTTAATAACAAAGTTCATCTTTTTACCAGCAAAGACTTTGAACTAGATTTCAGTTAGTTTAAAATGCTCTACCCTTCTTGTTTTAATAACTTGTTGCTATAATTAAATAGGGAGGGTATGAAAATGATCAAATTCTATGGTTATAAACGCTGCTCAACTTCAAGAGCTGCTCAAAAATGGCTAACCGATCACAATGTTAAATTTGAATTTCAAGATTTGGTTGAAAAGCCACCAAAAAAAGAAGATCTAGTAAAATGGATGAGTCAGCATCAGGACCGTGGGTTAAAGTACTTTTTTAATACTCACGGGCAAGATTATCGTCAATTACATCTCAAAGATCAGATAGCAGATATGTCTATTGAAGATGCCGCTGACATGATGTCAAAAAATGGTAAGTTAATTAAACGTCCATTAGTGGTTGAAAATGATCAGCTCACTTGTGGTTTTAATGAAAAAAATTACCAAGAGGTGTGGCTTAAATCCGAGAAAAATGATAACTAAGAAAGAAGAAGGTTCTAATTATTTAGTAACCCTCTTTTTTTATTCTCACCACTGACTTTCTAATATTTGGCATAACAGGTAAAATAATACAAAAAGGAGAATTTTATGAAATATAATCAATATGCTTATGTGAAAACTGATTACAAAACACAAGTTAAAGAATTACTGCAAATTAAATTTTTACCAATGGATTATGAAAAACGTTCCTTTTCAAATCTTTTAGGTGAACTTACCGCAAATGCAGTGGCAGTGATTGACCCACGAGACGAAAGTGCACGCAAAGCAAAATTAGCTGAGTTTGCAGTTTCAGAAGTCCAGCCTCTTAATGCTTTTCTAGATACCAATCCAGAAGAAATTACACCTAACCAATTCTATAACGTTGCTTTGCAACTTCTTGGCTACCATGTTAGCTATGATTATCAACTAAATGACCCTTTGGCTTTTATGAAAAAGCAGGCGTTACCTTACATTGAGAAAATTAACGACAAGAAATCTCTTATTCAAGCTTTTTATCGTTTGCTTAACACGCGCGCCAAAAATGGACAACTGCTAATAGATGTCATGGCGGGTCAAGGCTATTTTTACAATAGAAAAACGAAATTTGCGCCGAATAAATTTCTCTTTTTTAATGGTAAAAGTATGCCTGTTTTTGATACCAGCAAGGTGATCCGAGAAGTCGTTTATGTTGAAAGTGATTTGGATATAGACGGTGATGGGAAGAGTGATCTTTTACAAACGACAATTTTTCGTCCAATTGAAAGCGAAACTTTACCGGTTCCTGCTCTTTACACTGCTAGTCCCTATTTTGGCGGTATCATTGATAACGAAAAGCGCAACCACAACGTAGATGAAAATTTGACTGATGCGACTGAGTGGACTAATCCACAATATCGGGCCTCTGCAATTGTTAAAGCAAAAAAGCCGCTGGATAGTGAAAGCTCATCTAGGCCGGTAGAACAAGCCGTCGGCAAATCTTCTTACGGTCTGAATGAATATATGCTGGCTCGTGGATTTGCCAGTGTTTTTGCTGGCGCTATCGGGACTCGAGGCAGCGACGGTCTTAGAATTACTGGTGCTCCGGAAGAAACCGAAAGTGCCAAGGAAATAATTGAATGGTTGCACGGAGACCGCATTGCTTATACTGATAGAACAAGGCAGCACGAAACTAAAGCAACTTGGTGTAACAAAAAAATTGGGATGACTGGTCGTTCCTATTTAGGGACTCTGCAAATAGCCATTGCTACTACAGGTGTAGCTGGCTTAAAAACAGTCATTTCTGAAGCTGCCATCTCTTCCTGGTATGATTATTACCGCGAGCATGGCTTGGTGATTGCACCAGAAGATTGCCAAGGTGAAGATTTGGATATGCTTGCAGAAACTTGTCAGTCTAATTTGTGGGATGCTGGAGATTATTTAAAAATTAAGCCTAAGTTTGACGAAATGCAGAAGATTTTACTAAAAAAGGCTGATCGCAAAACTGGTCAGTATTCAGATTTCTGGGAAAAACGCAACTATCGCCACCATACTGATAATATTAAATGCTCCTGGATTAGCGTCCATGGCTTAAATGACTGGAATGTCAAGCCTAAGAACGTCTATAAAATTTGGCAAAAGGTCAAAAACCTTCCTATTGCACATCACCTTTTCTTGCATCAGGGACCTCATTATAATATGAATAATTTGGTTTCAATTGATTTTACTGATCTAATGAACTTATGGCTGGTTCATGAACTCCTGGGCATTGAAAATAACGCATACAAGCAGTGGCCAACTGTGCTTATTCAAGATAATTTAAAAGCAGATCAGTGGCACAAAGAAAAGGATTGGTGTAACGACATTGGCAGTGAAACTGTTTATATCCCTAATTCAGATAATGAGTTAACAAAAGATGCTAGCAGCAAACAAAAACTTTCCTTTACCGATGTTGGTGGAACTGAATTTAAGAAGGCAAAAATTTCTGAGAATGACTGGCAATACCAATTTATTTGTGGTGAAGAAAAATGGTCAAAAGCTAGTTTGCGTTTTACTACGGATGAATTTATTCATCCAGTAACAATCGTTGGTCGACCAGAAATACGTCTGCGTGTTTCATCAAGTCTTACCAAAGGACAGATTTCCGTTGCCCTGGTAGAAATTGCTGATCGCAAGCGCTTAACTCCTACTCCCAAAATTTTAATGTCGGGTGGTCAAGAACTGGGTTTTCATTTTCAACTTGACTCTTTGCAAGAATTTATGCCTGACAAATTAACTCATGCTAAATTAATTACTAAAGCCCACATGAATCTGCAGAATTACGCAGATATGAAAAAGCCACGTAGTATTAAAGCCGGTGAGTTTTATGACTTGCAGTTTAAATTACAGCCAACTTATTACACAATGCCTGCTGGCAGCAAACTTTGTTTAATTATTTATTCTACTGATCAAGGAATGACCAAAAGACCTCTTGAAAATACAGATTACACAATTGATCTGTCTGAAACTGCCATTAAATTTAGTATTAAATAAATCTAATTTTATTTATGCCAGAACTTTTAAAAGTTAAACATAAAAAGCAGCCGTGTTAAAAACACAGTTGCTTTTTAAATTATCAAATTTTATTTGATGTTTATTGTAGCAAACGATCTGTTTTCTAAAGCAGTCAATAATGCACGTGCAGTATCCAGACTGGTAATAAGCGGAATATTTTGCTGAATAGCAGTCTGACGAATGACAAAGCCATCAGATGTTTTAGCCAGATCATGTCCCATAGTATTAATTACCAAATCAATTTTGCCAGTTTTCAATTCATTTAAGATATTTGTGTCAGTGTCTTCATGAATTTTATCTACCAAAGCAACATGTAAATGATTTTGTTTTAAAAATGTTGCTGTACCACTGGTAGCAAAAATACGGTAACCGATTTGGGCAAATCTTTTGGCAATAGGCAAAATTTCTTGTTTATCACGGTCTTCGATTGTTAATAAAATATTGCCGCTGTCAGGGATCTGCATGTTTGCACCTGAGAAAGCTTTGTAAAGTGCCTTAGGAAAACTAAAATCACTACCCATGACCTCACCAGTTGACTTCATTTCTGGTCCTAAATAACTGTCAACATCAGAAAGTTTGCTAAATGAGAACACTGGGGCTTTAACACTAATCATTTTAGTTTCTGGTGCCAGGCCATCATCATAACCCTGTTCCTGTAAACTTTCACCCATAATTACTCTGGTTGCCACCTGCGCCATTTCAATAGAAGTAATCTTACTTAAAAAAGGTACAGTACGACTAGCACGAGGATTGACCTCAATAATATAAATTTCACCATCGCGCTCAATTAACTGCAAATTCATGATTCCGCGACAATTAAGCTTTAACGCTAACTTCTTAGTAATGTCGGCTATTTTTTGTTTAATTGTGGGAGAAAATGTTTGAGCAGGATAAACAGCCATGGAATCTCCGGAGTGAACTCCAGCATGTTCAATATGTTCCATTATTCCGGGAATAAGTACCCTTTCGCCATCGCAAATTGCATCGACATCACACTCGCGCCCATCAAGATAATCATCAACTAAGATTGGATGACTGCTTGCAATATCCACATGATTTTGCAGGTAATCTTCAAGTTCTGGCTGATTATAAACAATTTCCATTGCTTTTCCACCCAAAACATAACTTGGTCTGACTAAAACGGGATACCCCAACTTGTCTGCTGCTTTGATAACACCATCATGTGTAGTAGTCGTAATTCCTTGCGGTTGCTTCAAGCCCAATTCTTTTACTACTTGATCAAATAATTCGCGATCTTCAGCTCTGTTCAGGTCTTCCACACTGGTACCCAAGATTTTAACACCATGCTTTTCTAGCCCAGCTGCCAAATTAATTGAAGTTTGACCACCAAATTGGATAATTACACCTTCAGGCTGCTCAAGATCACAGACATTTAAGACATCTTCTAAAGTAAGTGGCTCAAAATATAATTTATCAGAAACAGAAAAGTCGGTTGAAACGGTTTCTGGATTTGAATTTATTACAATGGCTTCATAACCCATTTTTTGTAATGCTTTGACACAATGAACGGTGGCATAGTCAAATTCCACACCCTGACCAATACGAATTGGACCTGAACCAACAACTAAAACTGATTTTTTACTATTCTTCCGACTCTCATTTTCGGTATCGTAAGTAGAATAGAAATAAGGAGTTTGTGAGATAAATTCTCCAGCACAAGTATCTACCATTTTATAAACCGGCACTAAATGGTTCTGCTTGCGCAAATCTCGCACTTGGTCTTCATCCTCATGCCACAAATTGGCGATAGTATGGTCACTAAAGCCATATTTTTTAGCATTTTTGAGTACAGCCAGATCATCTGGATTAGTCGCAATAGTCTTTTCTAGTTCAACAATATGCTTAACAATGTCTAAAAAATAGAAGTTTATTTTGGTTAATTCATGTAAGTCTGACATTGCATAGCCTCTGCGAAAAGCTTCCGCTAAATAAAAGAGACGGTCATCCTGAGCTTTAACCAGTTTATTTTCCAGTTCTTCATCACTTGCATCATGTGCTTCAGCTGAATAAAAGTCTTTTTGGTCAATTTCCAAAGAGCGCACAGCTTTTTGAAAGGCTTCTTCAGCTGTTCTGCCTATAGCCATGACTTCTCCAGTTGCTTTCATTTGTGTGCCAAGTTCACGATTTGCTTTGGCAAATTTATCAAAGGGCCAGCGCGGTATTTTGCAAACAACATAATCAAGAGCTGGTTCAAATTCCGCAAATGTAGTCCCAGTTACTGGATTCTTAATTTCATCTAATGTAAGGCCCACTGCAATTTTAGCAGCCATTTTAGCAATGGGATAACCCGTGGCCTTTGAAGCTAAGGCAGAAGAGCGAGAAACACGCGGATTAACTTCAATGACATCGTAATTAAAACTATTTGGATCTAGGGCTAACTGAACGTTGCAGCCACCTTCAATTTTTAACGCCCGAATAAGTTTTAAAGAACAGTCGCGCAACATCTGATATTCTTTATCAGATAATGTCTGAGACGGTGAAAAAACAATTGAATCTCCCGTATGGATACCGACAGGATCAAAGTTCTCCATACAGCAGACAATCATGGCATTATCGTCATGATCTCTCATTACTTCAAACTCAATTTCCTTGTACCCAGCAATTGACCGTTCAATTAAACATTCTGTAACTGGAGATAATTCCAAGCCATTTTTGGCTATTTTAGCCAGTTCATCCCTGTCATTGCAAATACCGCCACCAGTTCCACCCATAGTGAATGCCGGGCGAACAATGATGGGATAACCAATTTTGTCTCCAAAATCTAATGCTTCTTGCACTGTCTTGACACTAGTTGACGGTGGCACTGGCTCTCCTAATTTTTGGCACAATTCTTTAAATTTTTCTCTGTCTTCGGCTTGTTCAATTGAATTGAGTTTTGTTCCCAATAATTCAATGTTTAGTTCATCTAAAATACCACTTTTAGCTAATGATAAAGCCATATTTAAACCAACTTGACCACCTAAAGTCGGTAAAATAGCATCAGGAAACTCCTTGCGGATAATACGCGATACAGATTCCACAGTTAATGGCTCGATATAAACTTTATCGGCTATTGAAGTATCGGTCATGATTGTGGCAGGATTAGAATTAACCAGAACCACTTCATAACCTTCTTCGCGCAAAGCCAGGCATGCTTGTGTGCCCGAATAATCAAACTCTGCAGCCTGACCAATAATAATTGGTCCTGAACCAATTACCATTATTTTTTTAATATCAGTTCTTTTAGGCATGATTTTCAACATCCTTTCTTTGGTCAATCATTTGCATAAAGTAATCAAAGATGCCTTCTTCATCGTGAGGGCCAGGTGTACTATCAGGGTGAAATTGTACGGAAAAAGCAGAATATTTCTTGTGCCGCAAACCTTCGATAGTACCGTCATTAACTTCAACATGAGTAACCATTAAAATATCAGGATCAATCGAATCTCGGCTGACAGCATAGCCATGATTCTGTGAGGTAAAGCCAATATTTCCAGTAGCTATTTCACGTACAGGATGATTAAATCCCCGATGACCAAATTTCATTTTATAAGTTTTTGCACCATTAGCCAGAGCAAAAACCTGGTGACCCATGCAAATTCCCATTAGTGGTACCTGCTTTTCAACTTCTTGAACCATTTTAACGGCACCTTTCATTTCTAAAGGATCTCCGGGCCCATTAGACAGCAAAACGCCGTCTGGATGAAGTGATAATATTTTTGCAGCTGAAGTAGTATAAGGCAAAACTATACAGTTGCAATCTCTTTGGCTTAGCTCCCGCAAGATACTATTTTTTAAACCAAAATCGATTACAACAATATTGCGCTTTGAGCCCGGTACAGGATAAGATTTTGTAGTCGCAACTCTTTTAACTACGCCCTTTGAAAGCTGACTTGCTTTTAATTGCTCTGCAATTGCAGCAGCATTCTCCTTAGAATCACAAATTTGACCTTTCATTGTACCGTAGGCACGTAATTTTTTAACCAATTTTCTGGTATCTATTCCTTGAATACCAGGTACATCTAATCTTTTTAAAAAATCTGGTAAAGTGGTTTGCATGCGCCAGTTATCAGGATGTCGTGCCACTTCATGGCAAATCACTCCTTTTATGCCCGGCTCAAGTGATTCATAATCTGCCAGCGTGATCCCATAATTGCCAATTAATGGATTAGTAAAAACTAAAATTTGATCAGCATACGATTGATCAGTAATTGCTTCTTGATAACCTGTCATTCCGGTGGTAAACACGACTTCACCTTTAGTCTCTTGATTTCCACCAAAGCCTTCGCCTGCATAGACACTGCCATCTTCTAAAATTAAATATCTCATTTACTTTCCTCACTTTGAAAAACAACCTGACCGTCAACCATTGTTAAAACTGTTTGACCGTATACTGCATCATTATTAAAAGGAGTATTCCTTCCCTTAGACATAAAATTAGCTGCATTAATAGCTTCTTTTTTGTGAAGATCGAAAATTGCAATATCTGCCGGTTGACCTAAAGCTATTTTTCCAGCTTTTTTCAAATCAAAAGTTTTAGCGGGAGCCAAAGTGAGCCAATTTAATAACTGCTCAAGAGTAAAAATACCAGTTTTAACAAATTTAGTGTAAAGCTCACTAAAAGCCGTTTCGCTGCCAACAATACCAAATGCTGCCTGGGCAAAACCATTTTGCTTATCACTCATAGTATGAGGAGCATGATCAGTGGCTATCATATCGATAGTACCGTCAAGTAAACCAGCAACTAAAGCTTCTTGATCTTCTTTGGTTCTCAAAGGCGGATTCATTTTAAAATTAGCATTATCATTAATAATATCTTCTTCTCCTAATAGAAGATGATGAGGGGCAACTTCACAAGTAACATTAATACCTTTACTTTTAGCAATCCTGATCAATTCAACGCCTTTTTTAGTAGAAACATGGCAAACATGGTAATGAACGCCAGTCTTTTGCGCCAATAATAAATCTCTGGCAATTTGAGTTGTTTCAGCTAATTCAGTAATCGGGGCTAAATTAAACTCACTTGCTTTTTGGCCTTCATTTATAACACCTTGATTGAATAACGAATCATCTTGAGCATGTTCAGCAATAATTAAATTATTTGCCTGCGCCTTTTGCATTGCCAGATACATCGTGTGCGCATTTTGCACACCTTTGCCATCATTGCTCAGTGCAACACAACCAGCATTTTTTAGAGCTGCATAATCAGGAATTTCATTAGTATCTTCATTAACTGTAATAGGTGCATATTGCAAAATATGGACTTCACCATTTTCATAATTGTTTTGTACCATTTTACTCATCAGTTCTGGTGTATTGGGTACGGGGACCACATTCGGCATTGCACAAACAGTAGTGAAACCACCATGTGCTGCTGCCAGCGAACCGGTCCTGACATTTTCTTTGTCAGTTTGTCCAGGATCTCTGTAATGAACGTGTACATCAACAAGTCCTGGGCTTACTAATTGATTTTTGGCATCAATTATATTTTCTGCTTTCAAACCTATACCAATTGCAGAAATTACACCTTTTTTAATTAAAAGGTCACCATGCACAATTTCTCCACTGATATAGATATAGCCGTTTTTAATTACAGTTGCCATTAGGACAGTCCCCCTAATTTGCGACCACGCATAACTGCTTCAATCATTGCCATTCTCATAAAAACGCCATTTTCCATTTGCCTTACAAACCGACACTTTGGCGCTTCAACTAAATCACCACTAAGTTCAACATCATGGTTAATCGGACCCGGATGCATGATAATAGCATCATCTTTCATTTGCTCATACCTTTTTTGGTTAATTCCATATTTTGCATGGTAGCTTTTGGCATCAAATTTTGCTTCATTAGGATCACCAGCGTGTCGTTCGTGCTGAACTCTTAACAGCATCATTACATCCATTTTATTAATCAATTCATCAATTGGTTTATATTCACCATACTTATCGTATTGTGTGTCATACCAATAATCAGGACCAGAGAAATAAACTTTGGCTCCCAGCCTGGTCAAAAGTTCCATATTACTTTTAGCAACTCGAGAATTGGTAATATCTCCTACGATAGCTACTTTAAGGCTCTTAAAATGGCCAAAATGCTCGTGAATTGTCATCATGTCAAGCATGCATTGTGATGGGTGCTGACCGCTTCCATCTCCGGCATTTATCACCCCTATATCAAGGTGTTGGTTATGTTTGGGATGGATCAGCTGGTTATAATATTCATTTTCTGTATGCCTGATCACTTCAAGATCAATCCCGAGAGCTGCCATAATAAGCGAAGTATCATACAGCGTTTCCCCTTTTTTGGTTGAACTGTGAGCAGGGTCAAATGGTATTACGCTTAATCCTAATTTTCTTTCTGCCATTTCAAAACTCGTGTGAGTTCTGCTGGAATTTTCAAAAAACATGTTGGTAACATAAACCGGTCGGGCTAAATGTGGACGGGCACCACCATTTTTAAAGTACTCTGCTCGTTCAATCAGTGCCATTACTTCTTCAACTGTTAAGTTTTCAACACTTACAAATGATTTTAGGGTAACCAGATTAATATTTTTCATTTTTACTCTTTTCCATAAAAATAAACCTAAAGCTTTTCAGCTCCAGGTTTAGCAAAAGGGTTTTTAGTATAGTTAGAGACTCAATAAAAGAACTCAAACCCTTCTGACCCTCTCTGGAGCCAATTAAACGGTTGAATTAATTTTTTATTGCGGCAATGGTTTTAATTCCACATTGTCTTTATTATCAATTTCTTCTACATGAACAGCTATCTCTTCATGTGATGAAGTTGGAATGTTTTTACCAACGAAATCTGCTCGAATTGGTAGTTCGCGATGACCACGATCTACCAAAGCAGCAACGGCAATTGAACTAGGTCTGCCTTTATCCATTAAAGCATCCATTGCTGCTCTGATTGTCCGACCAGTAAAAATAACATCATCAACTAAAATCACGTGTTTATTGTTAATTTCAACACCGAGTTCACTCGAATTAACAACGGGATCTAGTTTTAATGATGCATCGTGACGATCATCACGATATAAAGTAATATCAAGCTGTCCAAGTGGAACGTCAACCCCTTCAAGCTTCTGAATCCGATCATGAATACGTTGAGCCAGATAAACACCACGAGTTTTTATCCCTACTAGAACCAGGTCCTCGGTGCCCTTGTTGCGTTCAATGATTTCATAAGTAATTCTTGTTAACGCTCTTTTCATTGCTGAGGCATCCCAAATTTCTTTTGTCATTTTTTTCTCCTATAGTACATTGCCCATGAAAAAAGCACTTAATCTATTTGAGACTAAATGCTTTGTAAAAGTCAATACTTAATTGAGCTTTCCTTGCTAGCCTCACGGGACTAATTTTAAAGGACATCTGTTTAAATATACTGTTTCGAATTCAAATTGTCAATAGTAAAGTTGGATATTGCTGATGTTAGCTTTTTAATTATATTCAACTTGACCAACTAAATCTTTAATATCATTGACTCCTAAATTATTCAAAACCTGCGGCAAGTCATGGACAATATGCGAACAAGCTAAAGGATCCTTAAAATGGGCACTACCTACTGCAACAGCATTAGCACCAGCAAGCATAAATTCAACCACATCTTCAGCCGATGCAATTCCCCCCATACCGATAATTGGCAAATTAGTAACCCGTCTTACCTGATTAATCTGATATAAGGCAATGGGCTTCACTGCAGGACCAGAGTAACCACCAAAATTATTTCCAAGCAGAGGTTTGCGAGTCTTTATGTTAATCCTCATACCAGTTACAGTATTTATTAAAGATAAGCCATCAGCACCACCTGTTTCAGCAGCCTGCGCTAATACAACTATATCAGTTACATTAGGCGTCAACTTTACAAAAACGGGCAAATCAACTGTATTTTTTATTGCAGCAGTCAGTTTCTCCACCACTCTTGGATGAACACCAAATGCCATTCCACCTTGAGCAACATTAGGACAAGAAACATTAATTTCCAGAGCATTAACCAGTTTGGAATCTGACAGCTTTTGAGCAACTTCAATATAGCCTTCTTCACTTTCACCGCCTACACTGGCAATAATCGGTAGTGTTGGATATTGCTTTTTTATAGCAGGCAACTTGTCGCTAATAACTTTATCAACCCCGGGATTGGTCAACCCAACTGAATTTAATACTCCGTTATCTAAAACTGCAATTTGTGGTTGCGGATTTCCTAAACGCGAGTTCGGAGTAGCAGTTTTAATAACTAGCGCTCCCAGTTCGTTCAAGTCAAATTTTTTTGCTGCTGGCACATCTCCGAAACCGAAAGTACCACTAGCCGGCATCACTGGGTTTTTCAAATTAAGTCCAGGCAATTTTACACTGATGTTTGTCATTTTACCCTCCAAAAATGTAAGCTCACTGTCAATACAATTATTTTTGGATATATTTTACACAATTTCTTTACTTTTTAAAAACAAAATTTTTATTGTATTTTATAAACAAAAATGGTAATCTCATTAATGATAAACTTTAAACGGTACAGAGAGACCGCAAGTTAAAAACATGACTTAAATTAAACAAAAGGTCTATTTTGATGCACTCTCGTACCAAAATAGGCTTTTTTTGTGGAGGTTTTAATGGAAAAAGCAGTATTCGTAGCTTTGGACTTTGACAACCAAAATGAGGTTCATGAATTACTCACAAAACTGGGTCATCCCCAAGAAACATACTTAAAGATCGGCATGGAACTTTATTACCATTATGGAGCGGAATTTGTACAGGGCTTAGTAAAACAAGGCTATCATATTTTTTTAGATCTCAAATTACACGACATTCCCAATACAGTTTATCAAGCTGCTAGGCAGATTGCTCAGTTAGGTATTTTCTGCACAACAGTACATGCTTTGGGCGGAAGTGAAATGATTTTAGCGGCAAAAAAAGGGTTGATAGATGGAACACCTGCTGGCAGCGAAACTCCCAAATTACTAGCAGTTACAGAATTGACCTCAATTTCAGAAAAAATTTTGGCAAATGAACAAAACTGTTCATTATCAATGGCAGAGCAAGTAGTTAGTCTGGCACAAACTGCAAAAAAAGCAGGTGCAGATGGTGTGATATGCTCACCACTTGAAGTGAAAAATTTGAGAAAACAGGTTGGTTCTGGCTTTTTATATGTCACACCCGGAATTAGGTTAGTAGACAGTATTACTGATGATCAGATACGTATTGCTAGCCCTAAAAAGGCTAAAGAGTTTGGTTCCAGTGCTCTTGTAGTTGGTCGACCAATTACGCAGGCTGAAAATCCCGCTTTAGTTTATCGAGAAATTAAAAAGGAGTTTGAGTAAAATGCATCAAGATCAAATTATTAATAAATTAGTTGAGAAAAAAATTATCACGATATCCCCAGACAAACCATTCACTTATGCAAGTGGCATGTTATCTCCCATTTATACTGATTTAAGATTAACTGTTTCTTATCCAGACTTGCGTGACTGGATTGCTGCAGATTTAGCAGCTCTTATTAAAGAAAAATATCCAGATGTAAGTATAATCGGTGGCGTTGCTACTGCCGGTATTCCCCATGCGGCCTGGGTGGCTGCTAAATTGCACTTACCTATGATTTATGTGCGCCCAAAACCAAAAGATCATGGTAAGGGTAAACAAATTGAAGGACGTTTTAATAGCAACGACCGAATTGTACTAATCGACGATTTAATTACCACTGGTGGATCAGTTATTAATGCAGTGAAAGCAACTGAAAAAGAAGGCGGCAATGTAATTGGTGTGAGTTCAATATTTACTTATTATTTAAAAGATACTAAAGCTAACTTTGTTCAAGCTAAAGTTGACTACAGTCCTCTGTTAACATATCCTGAACTGCTCCAAAAAGAAAAGGAGATGAAATATATAACTTCAACTGAATATGAAGCTTTAAAGACCTGGCACGAAGATCCATGGGAATGGGGTAAAAAGTTCCAATAAAAAGCAAAGCTAATTATTTCATGAGATATTAAAAAGCTGACTAATCTTTTGCTATAGCAAGACTAGTCAGTTTTTCTTTTTTTAAAAAGGTTTAATGGTGCCTTATTGCACCGTTCAAACGAACGCGATATTGTAAATAAATCAATATCATAAACGGTATTAAAATTAGTTGTACTAAATAAAAGTATTTAACTGGTAATATGTCATTTATGAATCCCATGATTATTGGACCGAAAGCCATACCAATGTCAAGTCCTAAATAAAACGTACTACTGGCTAAACCTTGTTCACTTATGGGAGCCAATAGCATTGCAGTCGACTGTAAAACAGAATACATCAGGCCATAACCAATAGCCATAAAAGCAGCTGCAAGAGCCATTATCCAATTATTCTTCATTATTGCCAGCAAAATCAGGTAAATCAGAGTGGCAGCAACGCTAAACCAGAACCAAGTGCCAAATTTAACAGTATCAAAAAGATTTTTTAAAACTATTCGAATAAGCAATAGTACAACAGCATAAATTAAAAAGTAGGAACCGACATTTACGCTCAAATGACGTTCTTCAACGTAAGTAACCAGATCAGCTTGCGTGGCAAAATAAGGAAAAGCAAATAAAGTGGTGAGCATTGCTATAGGCAAGACATTTTTCTGGATAATTTTGAGATGTAAAAATGATTTTTTCTTTTCTGAATGCTTAATTTCTTTGGGTTTTGCCTTATTGCCAACAAATTGAATTATAATGACCATCAAAAAGGCCGAAACAGCAGAAGCAATGATAGCAATTCTATAACCAGTTTTTTGGTAAGTACTAATAGCAAGCGCTGGAGCAACAGCCATCGCAAGTGCATTCATTAGACCATAAAAACCCATCGCTTGACCAACATGAGCCCGTGGTACTAAGAAAGCTAGCCAGGTCGTCATGCAAACCGTACAAAGAACATAACCTGAACCGTTAATTAACCGAAAAAGGAGCAGCCAACCACTTGCCGGTGCAATTACATAACCAATTACGCCAATCACTATCAGAATGCCGCCGATAAAAGACAAACGGTATTTTGAAAATCTATCTGTCAAATTGCCAGCAATCGGTCGCAAAAACATCGCTGCTATACTCATAATTCCCACAATTAAGCCTGCAAAGCCACTACTGGCTCCTAGACTTTTAGCATAGCCGTTAATCAGAGGGTTCACAAACATAGTACTAAACATAAAAAAGAATGAAGCTGCCATAACTAATAATACATCTTTAGTATAAACCGTTTTTCCTTTTGTCATTTTTACCTCACTTACTTTAAACTTGACTTATCTATTCTATCACTTAAAGGTTGGCATATAACAAAATGAACTAAAAAGACGATCTTAAGTTAAAACATGCAATTACATGTGATCAGGAGTTATTTTGCTTAATATTTGACATTCTTTCTAAGGTCATATGATTTGGCCAAAAAAGGTTGTATGAGAGTTCAATACAACCTTTAAGCTAGTGTATATGTGATTTTAAGATGTTTATTCATAGAAGAATTTTATAATTAAATCTACATGTGTGTAATATTTTTACTTGATTAAGGTAAAAATATTACAAATTTAAACTTCTTTCTTTAATATTAGTAATTATAGTAGTGAGTTGAATTTACCTTATTTGACTTCTCTCGCTACTAATTTCTGCGTTAAGGATAAATATAATCTTTAACATGATTAAACACTTTATAAATTTATTCCTAACATTGTATTGTGGAAAGCAACTTCAATTGATTACTCCATTGAGGTTGCTTTTTTTACTACATAACATATCCTTTCTTAAACTATTAATTAAAATTTTAAATTCAAATATCTATCCTAAATTATTTAAAATAACACTACCTCCCTAAAATCATGTCTAATATATGGTTAAATTAATTAGATAATATAATCCTAATAAATGAAGTAATAAATGTCAATAAATTATTTAATTTTAAAAATATGTTTTTATTACAAAATATTATAAATAAATTTACATAATATTTAAATAACAAAAAATATTATATTTTTCAGATATATATAAAATATAATAAATATTTTATAGAGTTTAATTGCATATATTTTTATTATAAATAACGCTAATAATATTATATGTAATAAAAATAAGTTAAATATTTATTATTATTTTGAAAACGCACACAAAAAGTTATATACCTAATTAATCCTTATTTTATTGCTATTATTTTTAATAATAAAATAAAAAAATAATTACATAACAGCAGTTAATTAATATTTATAATTTGTTATTAAATAAAATAAATGCTTGCATCTATAATTTTAAGTATTTTTGAACGATTCCTAAATTTATCTTAATACTTGAGCAATTACATATCGGTTACTTTTTAAATTTAATAACTTCCCCGTTAAAAAAATGAAGAGAAATACCATTTATATGCGGCTAAAGAGAATATTAGTTATTCTAATTATTTTCAACTAGTTGAAAAATTACTTAATGGCTAATTGGTCTAGTTAAAAAACTTTTCTAAAATAAAAAACGTCAAGCTAAATTGTAGCTTGACATTATAATATTGGTCACATGCAAGAAAAATAATTAGCCCGTTCTTTATCAGACTTTACATTATTTCCCTAATTAATAAATTTCCAGTTTTTAAATTTCGCTCTTATCATAAAACTAAAACAAAATTTTTTTAGTAGCCCATATAACGATTTCTTTCCCAGTCAGAAACAGTTTGAGTGTATTGGGACCATTCTAATTCTTTAGAATCAATGAAACTTTGAGTCAAATGTTCACCCAGAGCTGCTTGAATTAATTTATCCTTTTTAAAGGCTTTTAAGGCATTGTGCAATGTTGAAGGAAGTGGCTTGATTCCCATCTCATTAAGTTGTTCCTCACTTAAATCAAATAAGTTGCACGTAACAGGATCCATAGGCATCTTTTCTTCCTTAATTCCGGCCATTCCTGCACTTAAACATGCGGCTAAAAGCAAATATGGGTTAGCTGTAGGATCAGCAGAGCGCATCTCAAGTCTAGTATTTAATTCCCCTGCAGAAGGTACTCTAACCATAGGAGAACGATTCTTTGAAGCCCAAGAAATATATACTGGAGCCTCAAAACCCGGAATTAAACGCTTGTATGAGTTAACAGTCGGGTTGCCCACTGCTGTAATGGCGCGTGCATGCTCCAAAATACCATTTAAAAAGTATAAAGCAGTCTTGGATAAATGATATTTATTGTTTTTATCATAAAATGCATTTTTATTGCCTTTGAATAAAGACATGTTGGTATGCATCCCGTTACCAGCTTGACCTTGCAGAGGCTTAGCCATAAATGTGGCAAACAGCCCATGCTTCTTAGCTATTTCACGCACAATCATTTTAAAAGTTTGCACACGATCAGCAGTTGTCAACGCATCATCAAATCTGAAATCAATTTCCTGCTGACCATCCCCTACTTCGTGGTGTGCAGCTTCCACTTCGAAACCGATGCTTTCCAAAGTTTCAACAATATCTCGGCGACAACTTGCACTTTCATCATTTGAGGTTAAATCAAAATACGAGGCATGGTCTGGAACCTGAGTAGTCCAATTACCATTTTCATCAAGTTTAAGTAAATGAAATTCGGCTTCAAAACCAATATCAAAAGCAGTAAAGCCCAATTCTTTCATTTGGCCAATGATTCTTTCAAGATTATTACGAGGATCGCCTGCAAAAGGTTCACCATCAGTAGTATGAACAGAACAAGTTAAGCAACCAATTTTACCACCTGTACTGTCACCCCAAGGCAAAACGGACCAGGTGGAAAAATCTGGATATAATATCATATCACTTTCTTCCAAACGAACAAATCCGTCAATTGAAGAACCATCAAAGCGCACGTCATTTTCTAAAACCTTGTCTAACTGACTATTTGGAACTTCAACTGCTTTTAATGTTCCATTAATATCTGTGAAAGCCAGTCTAATAAATCTGACATCATCTTCTTTGACACTTTTCCTTATGTCATCTGCTGAAATTTTCTTTGTCATGTTTCTCCACCTAAAAAATCACACAATAATTGGTACAGTCTAAACTAGAAATTTTATTCTTGTTTAAAACTAGACTTAAGATTAGCAAATGATTAAAACCTTGTAAAGTGGTCTAGCAAAAAATAGCAAAACTTTACCAAACTTTTACTTTACATTTATAAATATCTTTGATTAATTCTCGAAAAATAATTCATTAACTGCATTGGTAATTGCAATTTTTACATGAGCATAAGTTAATCCGCCCTGCATATATAAGGCATAAGGTGGTCTAATTGGACCATCCCCAGAAAATTCAATACTTGCACCTTCAATAAATGAACCATCAGCCATAATTACTTGATCTTCATATCCAGTATCATTACTTGGAATAGGGTCAACGAATGAATTAATCGGCGAGTTTTTCTGTAAAGTTTTGGCAAATCTGATCATTTTGTCCTTGTCATGAAAAATTACTGTTTGAATTAAGTCAGTTCTGTTTTCATTCCACTTAGGAGAAACTTCTAAGCCCATCTTTTCTAATAAAGCTGACGCATAAATTGCACCTTTAATTGCATTACCAGTCACACTTGGTGATACAAAAAGGCCCTCAAAATAATCAAGATTATTGTTTAAACTGGCACCTTCTTCGCGACCAATCCCACCTGCTGTGAGCCTTGCCGCAGTATTCTCAATTAGTTCATGCTTACCAACAACATAGCCACCTATTTTGGCCAATCCGCCGCCAGCATTTTTAATTAAAGAACCAGCCATTAAATCGGCACCATATTCAGTAGGTTCATGTTGTTCAGAGAATTCTCCATAACAATTATCTACAAAAATGATGCTCTTAGGTGAGACTTCCCTGATCATTTTAATCATTGGCTTGATTTTTCCGACTGTAAAACTCGGTCTGGTATTATAGCCTCGTGAACGCTGAATAACAACCATTTTAGGTTGGTGTTTTGTCAACAAATTTCGTGCAGAAGCAAAATCAACACTGCCGTCAGGTAATAAATCAACATGAGAGAACTTAACGCCATATTGCTTCAAACTGCCACGACCGTTGCCGGCAATTCCAATAACTTGTTGCAATGTATCATAAGGCATCCCAGTTAAATAGGTTAATTCATCACCTGGGAGCAGATTGCCTGCCATTGCAGTGGCTAAAGTATGGGTACCAGAAACAAATTGCGAACGGACTAAAGCATCTTCAGTGTTAAAAATTTGTGCGTAAATACGATCTAGCTTATCTCGACCGCTGTCATCAGACCCATAACCAGTGCTGCCAATTAAATCAGATTCAGCAACAGCCTTATCTTTAAAAGCTTCTAAAACTTTATTTTGATTAAATAAGATATTTTGATCAATTTTTGCTAATTGGGGTGCTATCTGCTTGTCCGTCTCAGCTACTATTTTATTTAATTTTTCTGGCCAGTTATTCATTTAACCATTCCTCAACTTTCTGTTTAATTTCATTTAAACAATTCGGATCTTTAAGTGGATCAAACCAAGTGACAGGTAATTGATGACGAAAATACGTGAGCTGTCTCTTAGCATATCTTCTTGAAGCCTTTTTTAAATTTACAATACAATCTTCAAGACTTTCTTGTTTTTTAAAATAAGGAAAAAATTCTTTATAACCGATAGCCTGCAGGAT
Source organism: Lactobacillus sp. VURO6/B1 (VP7) (assembly GCF_058139575.1). Taxonomy (NCBI): domain Bacteria; kingdom Bacillati; phylum Bacillota; class Bacilli; order Lactobacillales; family Lactobacillaceae; genus Lactobacillus; species Lactobacillus sp. VURO6/B1 (VP7). The sequence continues at coordinate 20,696 of NZ_JBVOWJ010000012.1, forward strand.
CGTATATTCATGAGCCCTATTTTGATAAATAAATCTTGCTTCTTCAAGCAAGCCTTGTTTCATCATTTGATCAACACGCTCATTGATCCTACGGTAAATTACAGGGCGGTCGGAATTGAGACCAATGATAAGGTAATCATATCTTGGCTTTATGGTTTTTTGTTGCTGAGAAAACTTTTTCCCCGTACGCTCTATTACTGTTAGTGCCCGTAAAACGCGTCGGGTATTATTTAAAGGAATTTTTTGAGCGGCATCTGGATCTCGCTTATCTAATTCCGCCCATAATTCATTTTTTCCCTGTTCCAGCAAAAATTTTTCCCATTTATCTGTAATCACTGCTTCTTGGCGAGATGGTTCTCCTAATTGCATTTTGTTTAAAAGTGCATTGACATAAAAACCGGTACCACCTACTAAAAGTGGCAGCTTATTTTGGGCACTGATTTGCTCAACAGCCTTTTCCGCCTGCTCAATGAAATCTACCACAGAATACGGCTCAAAAACTGATCGAGTATCAACAAGATAATGTCGAATCGTCTTTTGTTCTGTTGGAGTTGCCTTAGCTGTTCCAATAGCCACCTCTTTATAAACCTGCATTGAATCACCCGAAATTATTTCAGCATTTATTTTTTGAGCAAGCTGAATTGCCAAAGAGGTCTTTCCAATTGCGGTTGGGCCAACGATTGCCAGAACTTTCTGCATCTTTTCCCTCATTCAATTAATAATATAGAAAAAACACGTTTGAAAAATCAACAAACATGTTTTCTAATCAATATTTGGATTTTTTAGTACGTCCGTTCCATTCATCAAAGCCATTTTTTAACCATTTGATAGAAGAAAAGTTCTTTTTCTGTAAAAATCTGGCAGCACGTAAAGTAACTGATAAAGAATCGGAGTATAAATAAACCGGAAGATCAGACCTTAATTCAGTATATTGATACTTAAGCATTGTATAAGGTAAGTTTCTGGCGCCATCAATATGTTTTCTTTTGAAAGGTTCTTTTTCACGTAAATCTACTACCTGTGCTTTACGCATTCCCTTATTAAATTCATCGTTGGACAAGTCTCCACCGCCCAAGCGCTTAGTCTGTATTTTATTCCATAACCAGACTGCCACAAAGGCTAAAATTATTATAATTAAAACTGCATCTAGAATAAATAAAAAAGTTGACATAAATTGTATTTCTCCTACTAAAAGTTTCTAAAAACAATATACTCTTAATATAGCTTAAGAGCCAGGCTTATTGCCATTTCTGCGTTCTTCATATTCGTATTCTCGCCGCAGTATTATTTTTGCAACTAAATAATCATGTTTATCGATTAAATGTGAACGGTTGATGTTATCTAGTTCAAGAGCCATCAGTTCAATGTCCCAAATTCTCTTGCCGACATGGACAAAAATGCCGTATTTTTCCAAAAGTTGTTGCACATCATACAAAGTTTTCATTATAAACTGATTACCATACCCATTCTGACAGCTGCCACACAATAAATTATTAGAGCACATACTGCAACAACACGCATTTTCATTGAATACTTTCTTAAGTTTCTTTCACCCAAAATCACAGCAATTAAAAATCCGGTTATAAAACCGCCAATATGTCCTGGGATATCGATATTAGGAGCAAAAAGGTCAAGGCCTATATTAATCAATGCCAGCCAAAATGATTGTCTGCCGAGATAAACAAGAATTGGGTTCGCACGATTTTGCAATGCAATAGCTGTCATTGCTCCAAAAAGACCAAATAAAGCAGTTGAAGCACCAGCACTAATAGCGTTATCGTTTCCCCAAGCCAGGCTTAAGAGGTTTCCGCCAATGCCTGAAAGCAAATAGATAGCTAAAAAGCGCCAATGACCTATTATTGTTTCCATATAAACTCCCAGATAATAGATCATCACTGCATTTGATATTAAGTGCATAATTCCAATATGCAAAAATTGTGCAGTAAACAGGCGCCACCACTGATTACCTATAACGATAGCATCATTTTTCATAGCTCCTAATTTCATTAGAACATAGATGTTTTCGGAGCCACCTATTGCAGTTTCAATTAAAAAGACCAAAAAAAGAACAACCAATATACTGACAGTTATATAACAATTTTTCAGGTTTTGTCGCTGGTTCATAATAGCCTCAGTTATTTCGATAAAATTGATTCAGGAGTGATAATTGTTTGAATTGGAACATCAGTAGATTCTATTTTCCAAGCTGCAGTTTTAAAAATCATCTTTGAATTGACCAAAGCTACCGTCTTTGAACTAGGATGTTTTGCCAAAAAACGATCATAATAACCTCCGCCAAAGCCCAAACGTTGATGTGAGTCCAAAGCAAAAGCCAGTCCGGGCACAATAATTAAGTCCAGATCATTATTGATCTGAGCGTCAGGTTCACTTACTTCTTCAACACCAAATTTAGACTTAGTTAACTTGGTCATATAACTATAATAAATAAAATCTTGTGAACGTTCACTGTTATCATTAGCCCGTGCTAAAAAAACATCTTTTCCTTGATCCCATAGCTGAGCAATTAGGCCTGAGGTATCTACCTCATAAGTAAGAGAAGAAGTTATCCCAATGCTTTGGCATTTGTCAAGGAGTTCAGAATTCATAATATTTTTGAGCAGAATTTGATCTTCAGTACTTTTTTGAGATGTTTCCGCAAAACTACTTAGTTTTTCTACTTGTTGTTTTCTAATTTCTTTTTTTGCTTTTGTCATGATTCTTCCATATAAAAAATAGCAGGAGCATAGGCTCCTGCCATATTGGTTAATTACTTAGTTTCACGATGAAGAGTAGTATGTCTTTCAACTGGGCAATACTTCTTCAAACTTAAACGTTCCGGATGCTTACGCTTGTTTTTCTTAGATAAGTAACTTCTATCGCCACATTCGGTGCATTCCAAAATGATGTTATCTGCCATTTCTTTCACCACCTACGCTTTTATTCTGACTGTATTATCTTAGCATTTTTCCATTATTATTACCAGTGATATTCACAAAATTCTATTTTTTATGTAATTTGAAGTAGTCCTGTACCATCGCTTTAGTCATTTGTAGAGTGTAGGAACCTTCGAGTTCGGGATCAAGTCCTGGGAATATTACCGCTGTCGCTATTTGAGGATTATTTGAGGGTGCATAGCCAACGAAAGTAGCATTGACCAACTCAGGCGGATTTTTTTGCTTAGGATTATCTGGATCGTAATAAAATGTCTGGGCTGTTCCTGATTTGCCGGAAATAGAAGGCTTTACGTTTTTTAATTTATGCGCTGTTCCCCAAGAATTTGTACCATGAACAACACGCCAAAATCCTTGTCTAACAATATTCAGTTCATCTGAGGTCCAGGGTATGCGTAACTGAACTTCTGGTTTCTTATTGTAATCCACATAAATTTTTTTGCCGTTATTTGAAGTTCGGCCAATTGATTGCACGACATAAGGCTGCATTCTATAACCGCCATTTGCAATAGTAGAAACATACTGAGCCATTTGAATCAGGGTATAAGCATCATAGTTGCCGTAAGACAAGTCTAACACAGAACCCGAAAGAACCAATCCTTGATCATTAAATGATTTGCCTTGAATTCCTGAAATTTCGCCCGGCAAGTCAATACCAGTCTTTTGTCCCAAACCAAACATATTAAAATTATGTCGTAAAGGTTCGAACGCTGTTTGTGGCATGTAGATTTTTGTTTTAGGAACATATGAAGCTTTAACCCATTTCATTGCTAGGTGCATCATGTAAATATTACTGGAAACTTCAAGTGCAGTTTCTGCATCAAGAGCCCCAAAAGTACCTATTGGATAAACGGACTTTTTAACTGGAGTACTTGGCAAGTAAACTGGTGTATCAGGCATTACATTATTTGTTGGTGTAATTACCTTATTAATTAGACCTCCACCTACCATTGCGCCTTTAACAGCTGAACCCATTACAAAAGACTGATTAATTACGCCTAATGCATTATTAGTGGTTTTATTCTTTTTGGGATCACGACTAATACCAGCCATAGCTAAAATGGCACCGGTTTTGGGGTTCATGGCAACAGCATAGGCACCATTTGAATAGTGAGCAGCACCGGAGCCAACAGCCGCAGCATAAATTTTTTCTAATGAACTTTGAACTTCTTTTTGATACTTAGCATCAAGAGTCAAGACCAAGCTTGCACCGGCTTGACCAGAATATACCGCTTTCGATTGTTCGATATCACCTGAATTTTTAGTCCAAACTTTACTTGTGGCTTTCGTTCCTTTTAGCAATGGTTCATATTTTTCTTCCAAATATGATGTACCTACTCTGTCATTTCTAGAATAGCCGTTAGTTAAATAATATTGTAAATTATCACTAGGTAAACCAGCCTTCTCCGTTGATACTGATCCAATAATACTGCGAATAGAAGAACCGTTGGGATATGAACGTTGCCAGTCGGTACCAATGCCTACGCCGGGCAAATCTGAAAGATGCTCACCCACTTCTGCGATTTCTTTGTCTGTCAGATGATTATTTTTTATATAAATTGTAGAAAGAGTATAGGCTCCAGAAATCTTGTTGTAAATTAAAGCCGCTGTTTTCTCACGTGCACTTAATTTAACATGTTCAGAACCAACCTGCTCTTGGATTCTTTTATTAATTAAATTATCATCCTGAGTTTCTCTGACAGATTTAGGAACTTTAGCAGCTTCTTTAGCACTATTTTTTTTATTAGCCAAATAGTAATCAATTACTTGCTGCTGTGTCGGTTTTTCGTCTTTAATTGAAATATATTGACTAAGAGAATTTGAAATTGCATAAATATCTTCACTCGTAGTAGAAACACTTTTGGTATAAGTAATAGCATTCTTAGCTCTATTTCCTACCAATACGCGTCCCTTGCTGTCATACATCACTCCGCGAGGAACTTGACTGGAAACTACAGCAGAATTAGATTTTTGCACTTCAGCCTTGAAGCGTGAACCATAGCCTATTTGCAAATATGCCAGTTGTCCAATTAACGTAGCAAAAAGGACAAAAATAATTCCCAAAATTATCTTCATCCTAATTGGAGTAGAAGCCTGTTTTTTGGAATTATTATTTTTCGTCTTCAGTTTTTTCTTAAAAAAATTCAATTAGACTCATCCTCACTAAACTAGTGTAATTTTAGCAAAAACTAGATGACAAATCTATCGAGATGTTAACGTTTTGAAAAAACTTTAATAGATAACGTGTAAATGACAAGCAATAAACTAGTTATAAACACTTTATGAAAAAATCTTCTGTTAGTTATTCATTTGTAATAAAATATTGTTGGGAGAAAAATTATAGAAAGAAGACAAAACTATGACACTTAAATTTCAAATTGGGGTTGACGCTGGCGGAACCCATACTATAGCAATTGCTTATGACATAAAAGGTCAGGAACTGGCACGTGCTAAAGCTGGACCAGGTCAGGTAAATACAAATTATGACAATGCAATAACCAATATTACCAATGCTATAAACAAGTTAATTGATGAAATCGATGGTGATTGCCAACGTATTTTATGCGGAATAGCTGGCTTATCTGTGGTTGGTCATGCTCCGGAGATAGCAGCTGAAATTTCGGCAAAAGCTAATAACTTACCGACTAGAGCAATTACTGATTCCCTTTTAGCTCTTTATAATGGTCTTGAAGGTGAAGATGGTGGTTTAGTAATTGCAGGGACTGGTTCTGTTTTTAATGGTTTGCAAAATGGCAGAATTATCACAACGGGTGGATATGGCTCCATTTTAGGTGATGAAGGATCCGGATATGCCATTGCTCTGTCTGCCTTGAAATCAGCTCTGCTTAGTTGGGACAAACGAGAAGAAAATGAACTAATTCCTATGTTCAATAAATTGTTCAATGTTGACAACCTCAACGACGCTACTGCTAAATTTTATAAAACAGCAAACGCTGACTTTGCTTCTATGGCAGTGAGCGTAGCTCAATTAGCCAATAGCGGCAATCCTTTTGCATTAAAGGTAATTAAGGAGCAAGCAGAACTTCTTGCGCGTGATATTATTATTGGCATGAATCGTTATGAAAACCCTAAACCAATGAAAATTGCATTAACCGGGTCTGTACTAGCTAACAATCACATGCTGCGAGATTTTCTTGAAGATAAAGTTCGGGAAAAATATCCAGACGCACAGTTTTCAATTTCTAACGGTGAGAATGCACGCGGAGTAATCTTTGATAGAAGCAAAGATTACCGCTATTTCACCAGTCACTAAATCTGCCACAAAAAAGACCAGAACTTTACGTTTTTCATTTTAAGAAAACGTATATGCTCTGGTCTTTTTTTATCGAAAATAGTAAAACATTTTTGTAAAGACTGCTAACTATTCCTCTACTTTATTGATCACTACATCAAATTTACCACCAGGTGTTGATATAGTTACTGTTTCGCCTTTTTTCTTGCCTAAAATTGCTTGGGCTATTGGCGAATCATTAGAAATCTTACCATTCATCGGATCGGATTCATCACTACCAACGATAGTATAAGTTTCTGGTTCATTTTCACCAACTTCCGTATAAGTTACTGTTTTACCCACTGCAACTTCATCTGGATCGCTAGAGTTAGCGTCAACTACATGAGCATATTTAAGCATTTCTTCAACAACACTAATACGATCTTCTAAATGACTTTGTTCATCTTTAGCAGCGTCATATTCAGAGTTTTCAGACAAGTCACCATAAGAACGAGCAACTTTAATTCTTTCAATTACTTCAGGGCGCTTCACAACTTTTAGATTTTTTAATTCTGCTTCCAGTTTTTCTTTTCCTTCAGCAGTCATCGGATAAGATTTTTCAGGCATTAAATTTCCACTCCTTAAAGTTAAATTTCTTTTTGCAAAGATCTATGATATTACTTTAACGATTAATGTCAACCATTAGCGTATTTCTGCTTTAAGCTGCTTTTCGAGACTCGAATCAATAGAAGTTATTGCTTCGTTAACAATTGTATCGGTTAAAGTATCATTTTCATTTAGGAAAGTTAAACGATATGCAAAACTCTTTTTATCCTCGGCGATATGAGACCCGCGATATACATCGATAATACGCAAATCATGGAGATACTTGCCACCATTTTCTTTGATGACATCCTCAACAGCTTGGTTAGTAACTTCCTGGTCTACTAAGATTGAAAGGTCACGTTCAACGGCAGGGAATTTTGGCGCTGTTTGTGCTGTAGTGTGTGGATTAAGAATTAATGGAATAATGACATCAAGATTTAGCTCGTAACCATAAATTTCGCTATCTTTCATAGCTTTATTAGATTGAGTCACAGGGCGATCTAACATACCAATCATCCCGACATATTTGTTCTTAATATATATACCGGCAGTCCTGGTGGGATGCATATACATAATTACTTCAGCCTTGTATTCAACATCATCCGTGTTAATTCCCAAAGCTAAAAATAAGTTGGTAAGCTGTCCTTTAACATAAAAGAAATCAATTTTTTCATTATTGTTTTGCCAGTTTTCAAAATATACATTACCGCTATATAGTGCAGCTAAATGTTCATGTTCATTATAAGTATTATTTTCGAAATCATAGACACGTCCTTGCTCAAAAATTGCCAGTTGATTTTGCTTGCGAGCCATATTATAGCTTGCTGCGTCTACTAGCCCTGTCATTAAGTTTTGTCTCAAAGTTGAACGATTTGAATTCAATGGCATCTGAACCTCAACTGGTTTTTTAGGTTCTTGGGAAAAGCCAATCGCTTTTTCAAGTGAAGTTAATGAGTAAGAAATAGCTTCTATTAAACCTTGACCTTGAACAATATTCTTAATGCGCCTAATGGCTTCTTCTTTTTTAGAATAGCCACCGTGCGTTTCTGCTAAAACTGGCTGTGTAGATTTGATATTATCATAGCCATATAAACGTCCCACTTCCTCAACGAGGTCAGCAGGAATAGCTACATCCCAGCGCCTTGCTGGCACATCAACAATTAGTTCATCATTATTAATTTCTGCCTTGAAATTCAAACGGGAAAAAATGGCAGCAATTTCTGTTGAAGAAATATCGGTACCCAAAACTTTATTTATGTAAGAAATCGTTGTTTTTATTTGAACAGGTTGCCTTTTTTCAGAACTTCCCGTAATCACACCCTCATTTATTTTTCCAGAAGCATCATTACGTAAAAGCATAGCAGCCATATCTAATGCGCGAGTTGTTGCATCCCAGTTAACGCCTTTTTCATAGCGACTAGAAGCTTCTGTCCTGTTAGCGTGACGCAAAGCTGCTTTTCTAATTAAGGTTGAATCAAAAATAGCCGACTCTAGCAAAACGTCAGTAGTATCAGCTTCAATTTCAGAATTAAGACCGCCCATAACTCCCGCCATCATCACAACTTCTTCACCATTTGTGATAACAATGTCATTAGGATCAAGATCAACTTCTTTATTGTTTAAAAGCGTCAATTTTTCGTTCTTTTCAGCTTTTCTGACCACTAACTTATTTGTTTTAAAAGCACGAGCATCATAACTGTGCATTGGCTGGCCGGTTAAGAGCATAATATAATTTGTCACGTCAACAACATTATTAATGGGTCTAATGCCAGCATTCCAAAGTCGCCTTTGGAGCCAAAGAGGGCTGTCCCCTATTTTCACATTACTGATTTTGCGTAAATAAAACTTAGGTGCAAGGTCTGGATCAACATCTACAGAGAAGTCTTTAGTCCAATCTGGACCATCTTCCTTGAGAGTTATATCTTCAACTTTGACAGGTGTGTCAGTAATAGCACCGACTTCATAAGCTGAGCCTTCCATTGATAAGGTATCAGCGCGATTCGGGGTAATGTCAAAGTCAAAAATATAATCATCCATTCCTAAAGGAGCAAATGCGGATTGACCTGGTTTGACATCAGCATCTTCTGGAAAAACATAAATACCTTTAGCATATTTTTCAGGTACCAGGTTATCCGGGAATCCTATTTCTTGTAAGCCACAAATCATACCATTTGATTCGTTTCCACGTAATTTGCTTTTTTTGATTTTTACATTACCAGCAATCCGAGCACCAGGTAAAGCCACCACCACATCTTCACCAGCGGCAACATTTGGTGCACCGCAGACTATTTGATGAGGCTCATCTTCTCCCACATCAACATGAGTAAGATTCAGGTGTGTGCCAGCAATTGGTTCACAGTCAATAATATGACCAACAACTAGCTGTTTCATGCCCTCTTCAGGATGCTTGACACCGGCTACTTCAATACCGGTACGTGTTATTTTTTCAGCTAAATCCTTAGGATCTTGGTCTAAATCAATAAAATCCTTCAACCAACTATATGAAACCAGCATTATCTTTCCTCCTTACTGAATTGCTCTAAGAAGCGAACATCGTTAGTGTAGAAATCACGAATATCATCAATACCATATTTAAGAATAGCAAAACGATCTAACCCCACGCCAAAGGCAAAGCCACCATAAACATTGGCATCAACTCCAGCATTTTCGAGAACATTAGGGTGAACCATTCCAGCACCTAAAACTTCGATCCAGCCAGTATATTTACAAATTGAACAGCCCTTGCCATTGCAGTTAAAGCAGGAAACATCCATTTCAACAGAAGGTTCAGTAAAAGGAAAGTAACTAGGACGCAGACGGGTTTCGCGGTCTTGGCCAAAAATATGCTTTGCCATTAATTCTAAAGTTCCCTTTAAATCACCCATCGTAATATTTTTATCAACTACCAGACCCTCCATTTGCATAAACTGATGTGAGTGAGTAGCATCATCGTCATCACGGCGATACACTTTACCTGGTCCTACCATCTTTAAAGGACCCTTGGCAAAATCATGTTTTTCTAATACGCGAGCTTGATCACCGGAAGTCTGAGAACGTAATAAATCTTCAGAATCTATATAAAAGGTTTCTTGCATGTCTCTTGCCGGGTGGTCTTTTGGCAAATTCATCATTTCAAAACAATAATGATCAGTTTCAATCTCTGGCCCTTGCACTACTTTATAACCCATGCCAATAAAATATTTTTCGAGATCATCCAAAATAATATTGATGGGATGTTTGGTACCAAGATGCATTTCGCGCCCAGGTAAAGTAACATCGATTTTTTCTTTAGCCAGTTGTTCCTCAACTAAAGCTGCTACTATTTCATTTTTAGCATCATCCAGCTTAGCGTTAAACAGATCCCGCAATTTATTAACTCGTTGTCCAACTTCACGTCTATCACTGGGATCAATATCTTTCATGGAATGAAGAATGGTTGTCAATTCACTTTTACGACCAGTTAATTTAACGCGAACGTCATTTAACTTTTCTTCATTTTTAGCCTTATCGATCTCATCAAGACCTTTTTCACGCAGTTCTTTTAACCTGTCAAATAAGTCCATAAAACTTTTCCTTTCAAATCAAACAAAAAAGCTTCATCCCAAAAGGGACGAAGCTTCGCGGTACCACCCTAGTTTGGACAGAAAATGCCCACACTCATGTTTCGATAACGGTGAATACCGGAATGGATTAGATTCTACTAGTAAGGTGAAATTCACAGTTCCGTTTAAACCTTTCTTTCAGCTCAATAAAAAGGTCTCTCTGACTAAATGATTGCTGCTACTAGTCTTACTCTTTGTAATTAGTTAATAGAATATATCTTTTTTAAAAAACATGCAAGAGGATTAGACAAATTAGACCCATTTATCGGCCCAACCATGAATTTGATCAAAAACGGGCTTTAATTCTTCACCCTTTTGTGTCAGACTGTAAGAAATAATCTTTGTTTTACCATCAACTGAACGGTTAACAATATCTTCTTTTTCTAATTCTTTTAATCTTTCAACTAAAACACGGTCAGAGCAAGGCAAAACGCATTGTGCTAAGTCTTTAAAGCGCATATAATCTCCGGCACAGAGTGAACTAATAATTAAACCGTTCCACTTTTTACCAATAATTTTAAACGCGTTAATAAAATGTTTACAGTACTCATAATTAGGAGCACCACAACCAGCACAATTTTTGTCCTTAATACCTTGAGGCATGATACTGTCCCTCCCACAAGAAAGTGTCTGTTTCGCCTTTTATTATATTAAATATACTTACTAAAAACAAGCATTAAGAGTTAAGAGAAATAGTAAATAATAATGCCCGCAGCCACAGCAGCGTTTAAAGATTCGGCTTGACCTTTGATAGGAATATATAGTTTCTGATCACAGATTTCTGCTACCTCTGAAGTAACGCCATGTGCTTCGTTACCAATAACAATACCAACTTGCGGTACTTTTTTAAATTCTGGTAATTCCTTGGCGTTTTTATCTAACATACTTGAATAAATTGGTATGGTATTATCTTGCATTTCTTTTATAACTGTTAATAAGTTTTCCGTAATTACATTGATATGGAATTGACTGCCCTGCATTGCGCGTTGAGTCTTGGGATTATAGATGTCAACACTTTCAGGGGATAAAACGACACCATTAAATCCCGCTGCATCTGCAGTTCTGATAATTGTTCCCACATTGCCAGGATCTGCCAGATGATCTAGCAATACCCACTTACCAAAATTTAAATGATAGTTTTGAGGTTGACCAATCTTTAAAACCATAAAAATATTTTGAGAATTTTTTGTACTTGCAAGATGGTGAGCAACGGATAAATTGATTATGACAGTTTTTTGGCTTATCACTAGTTGGGGAAAAATATCTTTGATCTCCGCTAAAGCTTCCTCAGTCCCTAAAAGATACTCGTAGCTTTTTTTGGCTTTGAAAGCCTCTGTAACCAAGTGAAAGCCTTCAATCATATATAAGCCATTTTCTTGTCGATATTTTTTTTGTTTTAATTTAGTTAAATTTTTTATTAGCTTATTATTTACGGAAGTTATTTGTTCTGACATCTAAATCTCTTCTTTCATCTTCATCAATATATTATTTTAATTTCAAGCTGATAAAATGTTAAAATCAAGAAAGCAGGACTAGGAAGGATTATTATGGGATTTTTTAACAAGCACAAGAACAAAAGAAAAAGTAACCCGACCAATGATTCAAAAGAAACTTGGCAATTAACTGTTTCAGGTATCGTTCAAGGTGTAGGTTTTCGCTGGAGCGTATTAAATCTTGCGCAAAAAATGGGGATGACTGGCAATGTTCGCAATAACAGTGATGAAACTGTCACAATTACTTTACAAGCTGAATTAAGCCGAGTCAATCAATTTTGTGCTGAATTGCCTAAGAATATTTCTCAATTTGCACGCATTTCAAATATCAAAAAAGAAAAACTAACAAAAATAAGCAAAATGAGTGGTTTTCATGTATTATATTAGTTATTGGCAAAAAATAATAATTGGGTGAATTGAATGAAAAAATTTCGCAAATATATCGGACTAATTAGTGTTTGCCTAGCAGTCATGCTGTTTGTGACTGCTTGTGCACAAAATGGTGGAGTTAATAAGCCCCCAACGGGCTTTATATACGGGTCAATCTATAAATTTATCGGCAAACCCATGCAAAACATCATGCTCTACTTCTCTAATATCATCGGTGGAGCTAATGGGGCTGGCTGGGCCATTATCCTAATGACCTTTGTAGTAAGAATGATTCTCTTGCCTTTAATGCTTAATCAGCAAAAGAAATCAACTACCCAACAAGAAAAAATGGCACGCCTGCAACCTCAGATGAAGCTAATCCAGGATACTATGAAGCGCAAAGATCTCAACCAGGACCAACAAATGACATTGGCTGGGTGGCAGCGTGAACTTTATTCCCGTAACCACTTATCATTAACAGGTGGAATGGGGTGTTTGCCATTAATTATCCAGTTTCCAATTATGATTGGAATTTACGATGCAGTGATGTACTCACAAAGCTTGGCCAGTTCTTCATTCTTTGGCATTTCATTAAGTAGCAGATCGATCGCGGTAACTGTTATCGCAACTATTTTTGCATTCTTACAAGGTTACCTTTCACTTGTGGGCATACCGCAGGAGCAAAAAAAGCAAATGCAGTCAATGATGCTTATGAATCCTATTATGACGCTCTTCATCTGCCTCTCGGTTTCTGGATCTGTTGCTTTATATTGGGCAGCTGGTAACATCTTCTCTGTTATCCAGCAATTGATCGTATCCTTCATCATTATGCCTAAAGTTAAAAAAGAAGTTGATGAAGAATTAAAACGTGAACCTATCACTGAAGTAGTAACAAAAGAAAAAGTAGACGAGCTTCTTAATGTTAAAAAGGCTTCTCCGGTTCAGTCTGAGCAAACAAAAGAATTGCACGAAAAGTTACGTAATCGTAACAAAGGAAAGCAACAAAAACGACACTAGTTGTTAGTTTATAAATTCAGAAGTAAAAAGACCTTTTAAGTCTAAATTTGATTACATTGAACAAATAATCAACAGACTTAAAAAGGTCTTTTTTAATTAGTTTCTTTTTTATCTTTTTTTGCTTTTTCAGCTTGTTCACGTTTATGTAGTTTTTCGGATTGAGCCTTTGAAAGTGCCGGAAATTGCATTATAAACTGACTACCTTGTCCTTCAACGGATTCAACACTAATTTTTCCATGATAACTGGTAACTAATTTTTGAGCAATTGATAAACCTAAACCATTACCACCCTTTTCTCGTGTTCTGGCTTTATCAACCCGGTAAAATCTATTGAAGATTTTGCTTTGCTCCTTTTCAGAAATACCTTCACCAAAATCTTGGACTATAATATGTACATCATCTTGTGATAATCCAGCCGAAACGTTCATTTCCTTGCGGTCTGTGGAATATTTAACACCATTATCAATTAAAATAACAAGTAATTGCTCCAGGTGTCCTTGATAAATCTGGATTTCCGTGTCGAGAGGTAAATCGTCCATGTCCAGTCTGATAATAAAATCCTTGTGAACAAGTGACATATCACCGACAACCCGCTTAAGAACATCAGAAACCTTGGTAACAGCATTAGGATACTGCACATTGATTTGTTCTGCACGCGTTAAATCCAGCATTTCTTGAATTAAATGTTGCATTCTTTTAGCTTCTTGTAAAGAGGCATCTATTGATTCCTCCAAAATCTCCGGATCATCCTTACCCCAACGTTTGAGCATGTTTAAATGACCTTCAATGACCGCGACAGGAGTGCGGAGCTCATGGGAAACATCACCCACGAATTCTTTTTGCTGATCAATATAACGTTGCATCCGATCTAGCATTTGGTTAAAAGAAACTGCTAATTCTTGCAATTCATCATGACGGTGAAAATCCCTGATTCTCACTGTACTATTTGGATCATCATTAACTTCCATAGCAACTCGTGACATTTCTTTTACAGGCTTAACAATGTCGCGAACAATTATATAAGCTACCAATGTAAAAAATACGATGGCGATTAAAGAAATCCTTACCATCCACTTTAAAAGGTCTTTCATTAACCCATTATAGTAGGTCATTTTATTGGCAACAACAATATATCCTGTAACTTTTCCTGAATGAGCAGCTCTAACCTTTTGATAAGTAATTAACTCTTGTTTATGATTCTTATTAACGCGAGTCATCTCATAGTCACTTTTTATTTTTTTAAAAGGTAAAATTTTGCCACCATTATCAAAGACATCCTCTTGTCTAAGATTATAGACGACTACGCTCAAATCGGGGTTTGTTAGTGATGACAACAAATCGTCATTAAAAGCACTGCTTTTGCGTTCGTCAGACCCAATCGGAGGATTGCCTTTTAATACTTCTCTGGTCGATGGTGTTAATGCAGGAACAACATTTGCAATTTCTAATTGATTTGGAATTCTGTTCAAACTACTATTGAGTTTGCTTACCATCTCATTTGAGGTTTCCTTTTGCTGGACCATCGATTGTTGACCAACAAATGAATATATTATTACGGAAAAAACAATAAAAGAGACCATAATCGTCAAAGCGACGATGCTTACCCACCGTAAGATAAGCGATGAGTGATTGGTCTCCTTTTGTGATCTCTTTTTACTTCTTTTCATCATCCTCATCTCTTACCATGTAGCCAGTTCCACGAACCGTCTTGATATATGATTGTCTGCCAGGAACGTCTATTTTATTGCGTAAATAACGTACATAAACTTCGACAACGTTAGTTTCGATATTTGAACCGGGTCCCCAAATTTTTGCGAGCAACTGATCACGGCTAACAACGTTGTTCTTATTCTTAATCAAGGTCATGAGCAAGTTATATTCACGCTTAGTTAAATCAACAGCTTTACCATCACCACGGCGAACAATTCTATTTGCAGTTTCAATAGTAAGATCCTTAAATTTAACTACTTTCTTCTCAACGGAATCGTCTGAAGCATCTTTTTCAATTTTTACTCTGCGTAAAACTGCGCGTAAGCGCGCCAAAAGTTCTTCAATAGCAAATGGCTTAACAATATAATCGTCAGCTCCATGATCAAGACCAGAGACACGGTCAATGACAGAATCGCGTGCAGTCATCATAATTATTGGTGTGCTCTTAACTTGACGAACTCGACGGGCAATTTCTAAACCGTTAAGATCAGGAAGCATGAGATCTAGCAGAATAGCATCGAAATCTTCTTTCAAAGCCAAATCTAAGGCTTTGCGACCATTACTTTCAACTACGGTATCATATTTTTCATGTTTTAATTCCAATTCCACAAAACGCGCCAAATTTTTTTCATCTTCAACAATTAATATTCTTGCCATTTTTCGTCATCCTTTTAAAACTTAATTTTGATTAATTTAATTTTATTCTTGTCAACAAGTAAAGCATACTTTAAAAATGCTTTTAAAACAAGATTAAAAACCAGCATTTCAACAATACTGATTTCTAATTATATTCAATTATTCTTATTTAACTAATTGTGGTTCTCATTATTTTCTTTAAATAAATCTTTTAATTTAGCAAAGGCAGGATTTATTTGTTCCTTTTCTTTCTTAGCAAATTCGTCCTCTGAAATCACAGCCCAACCTTTTCCTTCAGGATAAATATTTTGTTCTCTTTCTTCTGCAGTCAAAATTGTAGTTGGGATATGCAGTAAAATATTGTCTTCAACTGCTTTTTGCAAGTTAATAACTTCATTTTTTACTTTTACGATCGGGATGTCACTTTCATCAATTTCTTCTTTAGCCACATCCATATCAGTATAATTTTCACTAAAGCGAAAATTTTCAGTAAATTCAACAGGATTCAAACTGCGGCTAGATGGAACAATCAAACTGGCTTGGACTTGAAAGTCTCCAGTAACATATGGTTGATTGTAAAAAGCATCACCTGAGACTATCACATTATCAACCTGATAAACTAAACCGTGACTTCGCTTGATAAATTCCTCTGTTAATTCAAGCTTGCATTCAATATGGGTCAGAGGTTCATTACTATTTTTAATTTGAATAAAATTTAAAGTTAACATTTAGACCTCCAGCGGACGTTGTCCGAAGTTTTGATCAACTGCCATAAGTTGTTCAAAAAAGCGATCAACACGTAATTGTAATTTCATTGAACCATTTTTAGTATTTTTTTGATCAACCTTCGAAATAATATTCGCAGATGTTTTTTTTCTGATATCTTTAAGATATTTTCTCCCAAGTTTGCTGTAGCCTAGAAGTAGAAGCGATTCATAGTTAAAGCTGTCAATCATGTCTTCCTGAGTTACATTTAAAAGCGTATACAGGCTCAGACGGCGCAAGCGGGAATATGTATAACGCTTTGACTTAACTCTTCGCAAAAATTCCGTAAAGGTTTGGGCTGCATGAATTTCATGTTTCATTTTATACTCAAGACCTTCACTCATTTGGTATATTCTTCTCAGTTCTGAAACTGAAGAAGATTCCAACCTATACTTCAAAAACGGAAACATCAGATTCCAATTTGGATAATTCTTTTGTTGAAATAAAAGCTGTACCTCTTTTTTGGGCAGCCATTGCTCTAAAATATAATTAGTTTCATTATGGAGAATCATATTTCGAATTGCACTGGCACTTTGAACAACTTTATTGCTCTGCAAGACATCATCATGACCGGCACCAATCCGATTAACTGGATGCAAAACCAAGGGCGTGCCCAAATTATGATTAGCAACAGCATAAGCCAAAGCAAGAATCGCATTGGGCTCACTAACTTCATGACCAACTTCTCTTGCGACCATTTGATTATATTGAGTTGAATAGGTTTGACTGTAATCATTAAAGTCCATATGACTTTGTGGGATTTCAGCAATCTTGCTACCTAAATAAGCATAATTTTGTGTAGCGTCTTCAACACCAAAAATTAAGTCAGTGACGCCGACTTTGACCAATTGGTCAATACTGCCAAGTGCAAACAAATCAGCTGGTTCAACCGAAGTGGAAAATGGCAGTTCAAATACTAAATCAGCACCACTTTCAAGCGCTGCTTGCGTGCGAGACCACTTATCCATAATTGCCATTTCCCCACGTTGAACATAATTGCCTGACATGACAACAATGATCGGGTCTTTACTGCCAGCAATATAGCGAGCCTGATTCATTAAAAATTCATGCCCACTATGGAAGGGATTGTATTCCGCAATGATCCCTACTACACTCATTGTTTGCTAATCTTCCTTTAATTCTAATTTTTTACCGTTAACCCACAGTTTTTCAACATTGTAAAAATCACGTGCATCTTCAGTAAAAACATTTACCACAACATCGCCTAAATCGAGCAGAAGCCAATTTGATTCACTCGTGCCTTCAACGCGATAATCATAATAGTTAATCTTGTGAGCTTCATCAATGATAGCATTAGCTATAGCATGTAATTGTCTGTTGGAACCAGCACTGGTCACAACATAATAATCAGCTAAAATACTATGTCCTTGCATGTCGTAAGCTGCAGTATCTTCTCCATGACGATCACTAATTGCCTTTAGAGTAAAAGCCAATATTTCTTTACTAGTCAATTTTTCTCCTTATTCTTCAATACCCCAAACATTATAAGCGTCTAAAGTACGTGGATAGATTTTATTTCTTTTTTCAATTAAAAATTCAAGAGTATGTGCTAATTGGTAGCCGACTCCCTTATCAAGATTAGCATAAGTTATTTTACGCGCTTCTTCAACTCCTGGAAACGACCTGCCAGGCTCAATGTAATCAGCCATAAATACAATTTTATCTAAGGTCGTCATTTCAACATCGGCCGTTGTATGCCTGCGTACTGCCGTTAAAATTTCTGAATCAGTAATTTTCAGATCTCTCTGGATAAAATATGTACCCACAATACCATGCCAAATGCTTCGATTCCAATTTAACAGATCTTGATCAAAGCCCTTAGTTTTAATTACTTCACGATAATCCTCAACTGAAACTTGTTTTGCATAATCATGTATGAATCCGGCTAATGCGGCTTTATCTTCATCATAGTGGTTTAACTCTGCTAATCTTTGAGCAGTTTTGCTAACCCCAATACAATGCTCAAAACGGTCTTCAGTCATATTACTTTTTTCTTTAGCCACAATTTCAGCACTAGATAAAGTTGAATAAGTTTTTTTGAAAAATAAATCATTCATGATATAAGCCTTTTTTCTGAATATAATTCCTCACTGTATCTGGTACCAGGTATCTAATTGAGCCCCCAATCGCAATAGTTTGCCTCACAAGGCTAGAACTAATTGCAATGGCAGGAACATCAACCCAAATCATTGGTAATTTAGCTTTTTGGGGATAGCCAGCTCTTTGAACTCCGACAAGAGTTGCCAGTTGAGCCAATTTAGTAGGCTCTTTCCACTCACCTAAATTATTAACTTGATCGCTGCCCATAATCAAGTAATAATGATTTTCAGGTTGAGATTCACGTAAATATCTTAAAGTATCAACCGTATATGAAACTCCTCCACGATATAATTCAAATAATTTTACTTGAAACCGAGGATTATCCTGAGTACCTAGCTCAAGCATATTTGCACGATCTTGGGCAGAAACTACTGGCCGATCCTTTAATGGAGGAACATTGGTGGGAATAAACCAAACTTCATCAAGATGAAGTTTAGTCAATACTTGCTCCGCTACTATTAAATGACCTAAATGAATTGGATTAAAAGTTCCACCAAAAATACCGATTTGACGCCCCTTTTTAGGCTCTATTTTTTCTTCAGCTACTTCAACAGTTGGCGTTTTTTGATAATTCTTAGCAATAGCAATCATTATATCCTCTAAATTAATGCACGTCTAATACCTAAACCAATTTGATCTGGTGTATATATTCTAACCAAACAATTTGCAGGGATAGTAACAAAACCTATCCCACCAAAAAGCAAATCACTTTTTTCTTTAGTATGATATTCCTTTCCTTTTAAAGGTGGCAACTCAGCACTTTGTGCTGGCGGATTAAGCAATTCGCCCAGGTGTTTGGCATAGAAACTATCAGCATTTTCCGTTTTAGTCCTGTGAATATATAATCCCCGTGCTGCATAAACCGTAAAACTTGCTTTCCCACCTTTTAAAAAGTCTACTCTGCCCAATCCAGCTAAAAATAAAGTGTTACCTGGATTAAGCTGAAAAGTTACAGGCTTAAGCTGCTTTTGCGGTGAAATCAAGCTCAATTCCTGAGCATTCAAACGCGTAGCCAGTTGATTTTCCGTTATTATACCCGGTGTGTCAACTAAAAAATGACCATTTGCCAGAGGAATTTCAATCTTATCAAGTGTTGTACCCGGAAAGCGGGAAGTGGTGATTAAATTTTGGATATCACCCATCTGGTCAATAACTGCATTAAGAAGGGTGGATTTGCCTACATTAGTCGTTCCTACAAAATAAACATCTTGATCATGTGAATTTTGATCTAAATACGCTATCAGTTCTGGCAAATTAGTCTTGCTTTTTGCACTTACCAGAAATATTTTCTTAGGATATAACCCAATTCGATTGGCTTCTTGCCGCATCCAATCCTTTATTTTGCTTTGACGCGAATTTTGCGGGAAAAGATCAAATTTATTGCCAACAAGAATAAAATCATTTTTTCCAATAAAGCGTTTAATTGCTGAAAGCAAGGAGTTGGTGAAATCAAATAGGTCTACAACATTTACAATTAAGGCTTTCTTCTCTGACAAGGAATTTAATAATTTTAAAAAATCATCATTGTCAGATTCGACTGGCATAATTTCATTATAATGGCGCAGCCGAAAACAACGCTGACAATAAATATCATTGCCGTCAGCTTCACTTTCTTGCGCCTGTTTTAAACGCGAGGCAGGCAAATAGCCTGCTTCTTCTGCATTATCAGCCTGAAGAACTGCTCCGCAACCAATACAAATAATTTGGTCATCCATTTTTTAATGTCTCCTTAAATGTAACCGGGTGTGAAAGATTTAAAAAGAAAAAAATAATTTTCTCAAAAAAGCGATTAATACGTGTATTCCACTTATCAGTTTGAATAAGCGGTTTTACTAATACGGATTCTACACCAGCCAAGTTTCCTGCTTGTATATCTGTGATTAACTGATCACCAACCATCATAACCTGGTCTTTTTTTAACCCCATACTCTTTCTTTTTTTAGTTATGGCAAAGGGCAACGGCTTTTTAGACTTGGCTACAAAGTCAATGTGATAAGGATTTAAAACTTTGCCTACTCTTTCAGCATTATTATTAGAAATCACAACTAACTTAATACTAGCTTGAGCTAATTCCTTATTGAGATTATTCATTTTGGCAGCAGTCTCAAATTCATTCCAAGCTAAAAGAGTATTGTCCAAATCTGAAAATACAGCTTTGATACCTATTTGCTTTAGCACTTTAATATCTAAATGATAAATCGTGTCAATTGTATAGTGTGGTCTGAATAACATTCAATTTCCTTCTTATCTATCATTGCACTAGTTTAATATACCAAATTATCTACTGCAAGTGCTAAATTTCGACATAAAAAAACGGCGCCATAAGCGCCATTTTTGGTTAATTTAAAGCCTTTTTAGCAGTTTCTGCTAATTTTGCAAAAGTCTTTGAATCGTTATAAGCAATATCAGCTAACATCTTACGGTTAATATCAACACCAGCTAATTTCAAGCCGTGCATTAACTTAGAATATGAAATATCATTTTGTCTTGCTGCAGCATTGATTCTGGCAATCCATAACTTTCTGAAGTCACTCTTGCGTTTTCTTCTGTCACGAAACGCATATCTGTAAGATACAAATAATTGTGTACTTGCAGCTTTAAATTGCATATGCTTTGCGCCACGGTAACCCTTGGCAAGCTTCATAATCTTTTTACGACGTTTACGTGTAACTGTTCCACCCTTAACTCTTGGCATCTAAAATTCCTCCTAAATATCGTTTTATATATTTGATTAACGCATTTGAGAGAGCATCTGTTTGATGCGCTTCAAGTCACTGCGTGAAACCATTGCAGCCTTTCTCAAATGACGACGTTGTTTCTTAGTCTTGCCGTGGAAACGGTGGCCGGTAAAAGCGTGATGACGCTTTAATTGACCAGAAGCAGTTCTCTTAAAACGCTTAGCAGAAGCGCGGTGGGTTTTCATTTTTGGCATTTTCTAATTCCTCCAAATTAACTAATTATTTTTGTCACTCTTCGGAGCGAGCATTAAGAACATTGAACGGCCTTCCATCTTGGGTTTGCTAATTACAGTAGCAATATCGGATGTGGCTTCAGCCATTTTTTCCAACACTTCACGACCTAGTTCCTTATGAGTGATTGCTCGACCTCTGAACCTGATCGAAACGCGGACTTTAGCACCCTCCTTGGTGATAAACTTACGCGCATGTTTTAACTTGGTGTTAAAATCGTTACCCTCAATCGTTGGACTTAAACGGATTTCTTTTACACTAACCGTTTTAGACTTTTTCCGGGATTCTTTAACCTTCTTTTGTTGCTGGAAACGGTATTTACCATAGTCCATGATACGAGCAACAGGTGGCTTGGCATTAGGCGAAATTAGAACTAAATCTAAATTTGCAACACTTGCTTGGCGTAAAGCCTCAGTTTTAGTAACAACACCAACTTGTTCACCATCTTCATTAATTAAACGAACTTCGCGAGCGCGAATTTGATCGTTCAATATCAAATTCCTTGGAATAATTCTTCACCTCCGTGTTAATCTGAGGACAAGAAAAAGACGGGTAAACTTTACCCGCCCTTAATCAACAGAAAATATCGATCAGCCTAGAGGTCAACTTAACTTAGGCGAGAAGCGGGAAGCTTCTTCTTGTTCTCAACTTTCGTAATTATACTCGTCTTTTGCGAATGTGTCAATAAGATAAGTTTTCATACTTTGCTTTGTGCTAAACGTTTATTGAGTCTATTACCGATAACGGATAGGGAAAAGCAAACAATAAAGTACAAAAGTGTTAAAGCAGCAAACATTGGTACGATATAATTGGCGTTTTGACCATAAATAACCTGTGCGTGTTGCATTAATTCAGGTACGACAATGATAGTTGCTAATGACGTATCCTTAACCAAAGATACAAACTGACCAATAATAGTAGGTATCATGTGCCGATATGCCTGGGGCAAAACAACGTGCCACAGAGCTTGCACAAATGTCATTCCTGTAGACCTTGCCCCTTCAATTTGACCTACGGCAACTGACTGAATACCAGAGCGCACAATTTCGGCAATCATGCTGGATTCAAAGATTGTCATTGCAATAATCGCTGACAAAATTGCTCCAGGTCTCAGACCAATATTGGGCAACCCAAAATAGGTAAAGAAGATAATTAATAATAAGGGTAAGTTTCTAACAATATCTATAAGGAAACCAACAATTGCAGAAATAAATTTAATTTTGGCATAGCGAATTATTCCCAGCACTGATCCGAAAATAAAACTTAATACAATGGCGAAAACTGAAATAAATAATGTGACTGCTAGCCCCTTTAACAGAAAACCGAAGTTTAACCATGATAGGGCATTAATCCATGTTTGCATTTTAATCGCCTCCCTACGCCATTTTCTTTTCTAAGTATTGCATATAATAACTTAACGGCATAGTAATTATTAAATACAGCACACCGATTACGAAATAACTGTTAATAGTATCAAAAGTCACAGAAGCAATTGCATTAGCTTGATACATTAGATCAAAACCCGCAACAAAAGCTAAAATTGACGAATCTTTGATTAAATTGACAAATTGATTACCTAATGGTGGAATAACAATTTTAAAAGCCTGGGGAAGAACTACGTAGCGCATAGCTTGCTTATAAGTCATCCCCGTAGATCTGGCACCTTCCATTTGGCCTTGGGAAACAGACTGAATACCAGAGCGAATTATTTCTGCAATAAATGCTGAGGTATACAAGAATAAGCCAATTGTACCTGCAGTAAAGCCGTCTATTTTGACAAAATATTTTGGAACTATTAAGTAAAAGAACATTACAATAATCAATAATGGAATATTACGAAAAATTTCAACGTAAATTCTACCGATTTTATTTGCCGCTTTATTAGGAATAACCTCTAAAAGGGCTATTAAAACTCCAAAAATCAGGCTAAATATTAATGTTAAGAGGCTTGATAAAATAGTCCAGCCAAAACCTGAAACTAGTTGACTACTAAAATTATTAAAGATACGAATCATTTAATATACATCTCCTTATAGTTAAAACCAGGAACTTGACCGAACCATTTTTTAATTAAGCGATTGTATTCTCCGCTTTTTTGAATCTTATCAATCGCCTTATTAATAGCTCTGTGAAATGGTTCTTGATTTTTATTTACTGCAATACCATAAGGTTCTTTAGTATAAGTTCCTCCAGTTACTTCAAGGCTCCCGGGACTCTGTGCGGCTAAACCATATAAAATACCATTATCACTAGTCAAAGCATCACCTTGATGCGATTTCAAAGCTGATACAGCCTGACCATAGTCCTGCATTGCGACAACTTTGGCTCTGGGCGCAACTTTCTTTACTGCCTCAACAGAATTATCGCCAACAATCCCAATTACAGTTTTGCCATTAAGATCACTTGGCTTTTTAATTTTTGATCCTTTAGGGACAAGAAATGATTTACCAGCCTGAAAATACGATTTGGAAAAACTAATTACTTGTGCTCTTTCAGGAGTAATTGTCAGAGTGGCAATTACCGCATCAACGTTACCATTTTTCAATAAAGGTATTCTCGACTGTGAAGTGGCAAGCGTAAAGCGAGCCTGCCCTTTAGGACCTAAAATTTCTCTGGTAATGGCTTTGGCCATATCAATATCAAAGCCCTTTTCTTTATCATCTCTAATATCGATTAGACTAAAAAGTTTTTTGTCACCTTCAACTGCCCAAGTAATGGTATTGGACGAGCGCACATTTTTCAAAGCTGACTGGTCAGTGACACTATTGCCACAACCAGATAAAAGGAACATTCCCAAAAATAGCGAGATTGAGCAAATTAATTTTTTCATGATATTGCCCCCTCTTAATGCGCTATTATTTTGCTTAAAAATTGCTGCGCCCGTTCTGTTTGCGGCTGTTTAAAGAAGGAAGAACTGTCATCATCTTCAACAATTTGACCCTGATCCATAAAGATGACCCGGTTAGCAACTTCTTTGGCAAAACCCATTTCGTGGGTCACGATCAAAGAGGTCATATCGCTAGACGAAGTAATCTTTTTAATTACTTGTAAAACTTCATCAATCATCTCCGGATCAAGCGCTGAAGTTGGTTCATCAAAAAGCAGTAATTTGGGATGCATCGCTAAAGATCGAGCAATTGCTACACGTTGCTTTTGTCCACCAGATATCTGTGCTGGCATATTTTGGGCTTTATCAGCCACACCAACCATATCCAGCAAATGCATTGCCTGCTTTTTATTTTCATCCTCAGGCATATGACTGACAATTCGTGGTGCCAGCATCACATTTTCCAAAACATTTTTGTTTTTATAGAGATTAAAGTGTTGGAAAACCATACCGACATCCTGGCGCAACCTATTTGAGTCAGTCTTGGGATTGGATAAATCCTGATTATTAACTATCAGCTTTCCACCCTGGATTGACTCTAAGCGGTTTATTGTTCTAATAAGCGTACTCTTGCCGGAACCAGAAGGTCCGATTAAAACAACAGTTTCGCCTTTATCGATTTGTAAATTAATACTATGCAACGCGTGAAATTTGCCATAAAATTTCTGCACGTCATGAAATTCTACCATTGACATAATATTGCTCCTTTTTAGCAGTCGTAATTTAACTATCCAACTCAATTTTTAGCAATTGATTAATTAATCAAAAGTGCATCCCGTCAACACTACATTTTGTTACTCGACGTGCAAATTTTAGCGGTTTTTATATTTAAGGTCTAAGTTATCAAATTATTCCTGCAATCTATTAAATTAAACTTATCTTTACTATTTTTTACTCGATTATTTTTCACGTGAATATGATTTAACATCCTGCTTAATTTCACTGATAAATTCATCAAAGCTCTTGGCTACTTCTTCTTCAGTGCCATAGCGGCGGACATTGACACCGTTCTCTTTTAATTCCTTGTCACCTAAAACAAGAGTATATGGTACTTTTTGTGTTTGCGACTCACGAATCTTGTAACCTAATTTTTCATTACGCAGATCTGCCTCAGCTCTAAAACCACGTTTATTAAGTTCATCGCGAACTTTTTTGGCGTAATCTGAATGGGCATCCAAATTTATTGGAATTATTTCTACCTGAACTGGAGCCAGCCAAGTTGGAAAGGCACCCTTGTAAATCTCAATCAGATAAGCAATAAAACGCTCCATAGTACCAACAATTCCGCGGTGAATCATAACTGGTCGGTGTTCTTCGCCATCTTGACCAACATAGGTTAAGTTAAATCTTTCAGGCAGCATGAAGTCTAGTTGAATTGTGGACATTGTTTCATCTGCACCTAAAGCAGTCTTAGTTTGAATATCAAGTTTAGGGCCGTAAAAAGCAGCTTCACCTTCAGCTTCAACATAGTCAAGTCCCATGTCGTCCATTGCCTTTTTCAGCATTGACTGACTTCTTTCCCACATTTCATCATTTGCAAAATACTTTTTGGTATTCTTTGGATCACGATAGGAAAGTCTGAAGTAGTAATCAGTGATGTCAAAGTCTTTGTAAACATCTAAAATTAGAGTCAAGATTTTTGAGAATTCACTTTGAACTTGATCTAAAGTCACAAATGTATGACCGTCATTTAAAGTCATTTCTCGTACACGTTGCAGTCCTGACAGAGCACCAGATTTTTCATATCTGTGCATCATGCCCAATTCGGCAATTCGAATTGGGAGCTCGCGGTATGAGCGAATATGATGCTTGTAAATTTGAATGTGGGACGGACAATTCATTGGCCGCAATTCAAGCATTTCCCCGTCACCCATATCCATTGGTGGGAACATGTCATCACGATAGTGTGCCCAATGTCCAGAAGTCTTATAAGCATCAACGTTCATTAAAACTGGGGTATAAACGTGTTGGTATCCGTCAGCGACTTCCTTGTCGATAATGTATCGTTCAACAACGCGGCGAATTGTGGCACCTTTTGGCATCCAGTAAGGTAAACCTGCACCAACTTTGGGATCAACAAAGAATAAATCAAGATCACGACCAATTGTTCTGTGATCACGTTCTTTAATTTCTTCACGCCGTTTAATGTCTGCGTCTAAATCTGCTTTTTTAAAGAAGGCCGTACCGGAAATTCTTTGGAGCATCGGGTTAGAAGACTGACCTTTCCAGTAGGCACCGGCAACCGACAATAATTTAAATTGCTTAATTTTACCTGTGTTAGGCAGTAATGCGTTAAAGCCAAAGTCGATAAAGTCTCCCAGTTTGTATACTTGAACTTGGTCACCTTTTTCAGCTTTAAGCATTTCACTCTTATAAGGATCATCCTTAAAAAGATCAGAAAGCTCGTCTTTAGACATTAAGTTGGATTCAATCTTTTCTCCTGCTTTAATTGCTTTTTTGATTGCTTTTTCCAAGTCTGGTAATTCATTGACTTTTATTTGATTTTCTTTATCAGTATCAACGTAAAAACCTTCGTCGTCAGTTCCATGTTCACCAAAATGAATCTCAGGATAGGCTTTCTTAGCAACAGCTTCAAGAACAAATGCAACTGTATCACGCAGAATTGCTAAACCCTCTTCATCTCTGTCAGTAATAATTGCAACTTCTGCATTTTTATTCAACTTGTGATCTAAAGCAACAATTTGACCATTTACTTTTGCACCAAGAGCTGCTTTTCCTAAAGATGTACCAATACCATGTGCTAAATCAGATATTGAAACAGCTTCAGTAAAATCTTTTTTTGAGCCATCAGGCAAAGTAATCGAAAAACTCATTTTTTCCTCCAAAAATTAAATAAAATAAAAAATCCCAGTGCAATTAAGCACCGGGACGTTAATTAACGTGGTTCCACCCAAAATTTAGTTCAAAATATTGAACTATCTCGTTATAGATTGTTAACGGAATCTAACCCATTATCAAAATTTAGGTATGAATGAGTGGATTGCAAATACTAATGAAAGCTTTCAGAATAACGCTTTTCTCTCTGAACCGTCTTGCAACATGTTCATTCATTGGAGTTAATTATAACCCAATAAATTTTTAATGCAAGTATATTTTCATTAAAAAATTAAATTATTCTGCATCTTTTATAGCTTAGTGACGCCGATTAGGTCCAGAAATTACTATTTCCGTTGCTAAAGAATGTATTCTTTCCATTATTCTAGCAGCTTTTACTGGTTCAATTGAACTTTTAGTTTCCTTGAAATGGTCTTCCAAATCATTCATAGCAAAGTTAGATGAGAAAAAGGTTGGCAAAATATTGTCCATTCGTGCCTGCAAAATTACTGCTAAGACCTCGTCTCGCGACCATTGACTTAAATTTTCTGCACCTATATCATCCAGTATTAACAAGTCAGAACTAGCAATTTTTTGTACTTCAGTTTGTAAACTATTGTCATTAAAATGACTGGACAAACTGGCAATGAATGTTGGAACGTGCAGAAAAACAACATATTTTTCCATCGCAGCTACTTGATTTGCCAGTCCTGCTAAAATATGAGTTTTACCAATGCCAAAATTACCGGATAAATAAAGACCCTTTTGGTGGATATCTTGAGAATATTGATATAAAAAACGCTGAATAGCAGTCATTACCTCGGCTCTTTCTGGTGTCATTTCAATTTGACTTAAGCGCACATCATGCAAACCTTCGGGTAAGTTAATTAAACGCAAGTGCTTTTTAATATTAATTTCCTGGTCATGAATCAGTTTACTGTCTTCAGGAACAAATTTAAGACTAATGGCATTTTTATTCATTATCAAATCTGGATAATATCCTTTGGTTACAGGATCTTTTTTATGTTGACTCAGATAAAATTCATAGAGACTAGCTAAACTTTTATCAATTATACTGTCATTAAGTTGTGCTCGGTGCTGACTGATAAATTGTTGCACTTTCGGCTCAGCCAAAACTTTTTGCTTAATTTTAGCGGTACTCTCGTCTTCTGCTTTAGCTGTTTGTCCTTTAACCATAAATTTTTTAATGGGTTGCATTTATTTCACCTACTTCATGCCATTTTTGTCTTCAAAATTCTTGAAAAATTCTTTTAACTCCACACTTGAGACATCAGATTTTACTTTTGGCTTTTGTTTGTTCCAATCAGTGCCCTTTTCAACTGTTTTTCTGGGAGCGAACCGGTTATACCGCTTGCTTTGCCTTTGTTCTTGTGCCTTTTTTCTTTTGTCCATGTAATCCAAGGCCTCACTACCAGATTTAACACCGTGCTGCAACCAATCATGCAAAATTTTATTTGCTAAACGAAATGAAATATTGGGGCCACTTTTTAAACAAGCATATGTCAGAATATTAAGTAATTCCGCTGATATTCCCTTATCGTTATATAGGCTATCCAACACGTGATATTCACTAGCATCAACATAATCGTTTTTCTCAGTTTTTAAATGATATAAAAACTGTGCTGGAGTATCAGTCTGAGCTTTTTGCAATAATTTTTGTTCTTCCTGATTTAATTGGCCATTATTATCAAATTTGTCAGGTATTTTAGCCTTGTTTTGCAAATGCCTGCGAGTATCGCTACCATGAATGCTGTTAGCAATAGTTTGCTTGATTTCCCTCATATTTAAATGATAGTCACCATGCAAGCAAGGTATTGCCTCGTCAACAAATTCTTGTTCTGAAAGCCCATATATGCGCATAACTGCCCGAATAGCCTCTTTGTTCTGATCAATTTCGCTACCAGCTATTTGATAAATTTCAAATTGCTGTTTCATAAAATCCCAGTCAATCTTATCTTGATCATTGACAGTAGCATAATCGCTTGCAGAATAATTATTCTCTCGAGCTGCTTCCTTAACCTCAATTGAAGGATCTATTGCTTCTTGATCGGATAAATGGAAAACATCCATAAAGGAAGCAGAAATATTGGGTGCTTCCTTGATGCCACTTAATTCACTCCGATTTTGTTTAGTCTCTCTGGCAAACTCGTGACTTAATTTATTAAAAGCTGTTATACCAACTTTTTCTTTTAACAAACTTGCTAAAAGAGAAGTTGAAAAAAATTCACTGCTTGACGGAACATTTTTAAGGTCGAAACACAAAACATGACCCATAATTTGGTTGTCAAGCAGTTTCGTTTGAATCAAACCAACAGCTTCAAGCTTATGCAACGCACCAAATAATTTTTTTATATCACAATCTGTCTGTTCTTGAAGAGTATAGATTCCCTTAGCATCAGAAAGCATTGCCTGTGCATTATAATCTTCATTCAAACTTAAATAGACTGCCAAAGCAAGGGAGCTAATTAGCGGTTGATACAGTTTAATTAATATGCGCAAATCTTTAGGAAAAATATCCACCCGATTGGTAATGAAAAACGGCTGTTTGGGATCATTTGTCTCAAACATAATTAATTACCCTTTTCCCTTTTTGCAATCATATCTTCCATTGTTTTCATAAAGCTGGACATGTCTTTAAATTCACGATAGATGGAAGCAAAACGAATATAGGCAACATCATCAATTTTTGCCAGCTCATCCATTACCAGTTGACCAATCTTTTTCGAAGAAATCTCGCTAATCCCCTGTTGTCTAATTTTGTTTTCTACATGGTCAACTAGTTCTTCAAATTGTGTACTTGATATTGGCCGCTTTTGACCAGCTGCCATCACGCCATGCAAAATTTTTTTACGATTAAAAGGTTCACGAGTACCGTCATTCTTAATCACTAGTAAAGGAGTAGTTTCAACTCGTTCAAACGTGGTAAAACGAAAGCCGCAGTTTTCGCATTCACGCCGACGTCTAATTGCGCGATTTTCATCACTTGGACGTGAATCAATGACTTTTGATGCATTTTTATGACAATTAGGACATTCCATATAAGTCCTCCCCTTTTATTTCAAGAAGCAACTGTTCTAATTTGGATTTCAGATCTTGCTTTGTACCAGTATTATTAATCACAAAATCAGCTAATTTCTCTTTCTGGGACAAGGGCATCTGACTACGAATGCGCTTCAAAGCAGCACCTTTACTTAAATTATCCCTTAACATTAACCGCTTCATTTGCAGAGATTCAGGTATTGCAATTAATAAGGTAAAGTCGCAATATTTTTGACCATTTGCTTCAAACAAAACTGGTGCATCCACAACAACCAAAGAATTTTTGCTCGGGTTGTTTAGCGCAATTTTAGCCTGTATTTCTTGAAAAATCAACGGATGGGTAATTCTATTTAAGGTCTTAAGCTGTTTTTCATCATCAAAAACTATCTGTCCTAACGCTGAACGATTAATAGTTTGGTCCGACTTAAGTATGCTCTTTCCAAACTGCTTTAATACTAGTTCATAACCTTTTTCGCCATTATTTAAGATATCGTGAGCAATTTGATCGCAGTCTATAACCGGTATTTGTTTTTCTCTAAAAAAAACATCCGCAGTGCTTTTACCACTGGCTATTCCACCGGTTAAGCCTAAAATTTTTGTCATTTATAAATCACCTGACACTTAGGACAAAATGTCGTACCTCGTCCATTTACTTTAATTTTCTCAAGAGGCGTACCACACCGTACACATGGCTCACCTTTATGACCATAAACCTGCAACATTTTTTGAAAACCACCTGTCTTACCGTTTGCATCCAGGTAAGTATGAACCGTAGTACCTCTTTCAGCAATTGCCAATTCTATTAACGAATTAATATTATCGTGCAATTGTGCCACTTTTTTTGTCGGAATGGTATTGGCTTGACTTAACGGGTGAATTTTTGTTTCCCACAAAACCTCATCAACATAGATATTGCCCAGGCCTGCAACAATAGATTGGTCAAGAAGTGTGTTTTTAATATTTTTCTTTTTGCGGGCTAAACCAGTTTGTAAATAAGAAACAGTAAAAGCTGCTGAGTTGGGTTCAGCACCTAATTTGCCAATACCAGTTTTTTCTTTTTCGGTTCCCGTTTTAATCAGCTGCATGCGCCCGAACTTACGCACATCATTGTAGCGCAAAGCAGAATTATCGCTAAAAATGATCTGCACGTGGTCGTGTTTATCCTTTTTTGTATTTATTTTGACTAAACGATATTTACCTTCCATGCGTAAATGCGACACAATGGTTAAATTGTCACTGAGACGAATAAGCAAATATTTAGCATAACGATCAATTGTTACTATTTTCTTACCTGCCAATTGTCTGGCAAATTCTTTTGCATCGCCAGTTATTATTTTAGGATACCATACAGTTACTTCTTTGATTGTTTTCCCTTTGATAAGAGGAAGAAGAGTCCGCCTGACTGTTTCAACTTCCGGCATTTCGGGCATTAAAATTACTCCTTACTTAGCATCGAACCAGTTATGACCATATCCAGAGTCAGCTACAAGAGGTATATCAAGTCTCACAGCGGATTGCATAACTTCCGGTACAATTTTTTTAATTGTTTCTAATTCATCCTTTGGTACATCAAAAATCAATTCATCATGCACCTGAACCACCATTTTAGTCTTTAAATGCAATTCATCCAACTTTTTCTGCATGTTGATCATCGCAATCTTGATAATATCTGCAGCAGAACCTTGAATTGGCGAATTAATGGCTGTTCTTTCGGCAAATGAACGGACGTTATAATTTTTGGCATGAATATCAGGCAAATAACGTCTTCTATGCATAATTGTTTCGGCATAACCTTTTTCACGGGCTACTTGTACTGCTTTATCCATATAATCTTTAATTTGCGGATATTGCTCAAAGTAATTATCAATAAATTCCTTAGCTTTTTTACGGCTAATATTAAGGTTTTTAGATAGGCCATAATCAGAAATGCCATAAACTATACCGAAATTAACAGCTTTAGCTCTGCGCCGCATTAACGGAGTCACTTCATCGGTTGATTTGAGATGAAAAATGCGCATTGCAGTATGAGCGTGGATGTCATAACCTGTTCTGAAAGCTTCCTGCATCTGTTCATCACCGGAAACTTGTGCCAAGACTCGCAATTCAATTTGAGAATAATCACATGAGAAAATATAACCGTCTGGTTCACTAGGCACAAAAGCTTTTCTAATTTGCTTTCCTTCTTCCGTTCTGGTAGGGATATTTTGTAAGTTAGGGTCAACTGAGGACAAGCGACCAGTAGCGGTCAAGGTTTGTAAATACCTGGTGTGAACCCGACCATCTTTTTGGATAACATCTAGCAAGCCATTGACATAGGTAGATTGGATTTTAGCAATCTGTCGGTAAGTCAAGATTTGTTCAATAATAGGATTCTCATCCTTTAACTGGTTTAAAACATCAACAGAAGTTGAATAGCCAGTCTTGGTCTTTTTAATTGGCTTCAAGCCCATCTTTTCAAACAAAATATGACCTAATTGTTTAGGTGAATTAATATTAAATTCTTCACCGGCCTCATCATAAATTTGTTGTTCCATTTTTTTAAGGTCAACAGCAAACTCATCTTGCAGCTGCGTTAAAGTATCAGCTTGGACTTTGATACCATTAATTTCCATGACAGATAAAACTCTTGCAACCGGTATTTCAATGTTAGCATAAAGATCATCCTGCTCGTGCTCTTTTAGTTTAGCTAGCAGAGTATCTTTTAAGTTCTCGATTGCAGCTATTTTGCCGGCCAAATGGTTAAACAACACCTGATCGTCCTCTGGAATATGGACGCTTTTACCTTTGCCGTATACATCATAATCGCTTTTAACTGAATTATCACCGTACATCCGGCATATCTCGCCCATATCATCCGAATTATTTTCGTTATTGATTAAATATGAAGCAAGTAGCATATCATAATCAATGCTGCGGGCCTGAATGCCCAATCGATTCAAACCTACAGTTGTCCGTTTTAGGTCAAACACATTTTTAGAAATTTTATCACTCTCAAGTAAGTTCTTAAGTTTATTTTCCTTCAAGAGCTCAACGTTGCGGCTAACATATATTTTCTGATCAATTTTTAAAGCAAAGCCAACAAACTCGGCTAAATGATAGTTAGCACCAAGCATCCCTAAATAAAAAGTAATAGTTTGTCCACCAGTAACAGCAAAATTATTGATATCATTTTCTTTAAGCTCAGTAAAGTCAACAACTTTAGCATTTGCCTTTTCAGACTGATCTTGTGGTTGACTTTCTCCATCCGAATTTAGTTCACTCAAAAATTTACGGAAATTCATCTTTTCATAAAATCTACGCAATTTCTGATAGTCAATAGGATTCCTTTTAACATCATCAATTCCAATGGTTAAAGGAGCATGACGATCAATTGTGGCCAATTTTTTGCCTAAAAGAGCCTTATCTTTATCATTAATCAAATTTTCCTTCATTTTAGAAGGTTTCATTTCACCTATATGATCATAAAGATTTTCTACAGAACCATACTCTTGGATAAGTTGTGAAGCCTTTTTGGGTCCTATTTTAGTTACACCAGGGTAATTATCAGAATTATCACCCATTAATGCTTTCATATCAATAAATTCAGTTGGAGTAACACCGTTAACTTCTTTCATGTGCTGTGGTGTATATGACTCTAAATTAAGAACGCCAGATTTAGTAACCATAACTGTTGTTTGAGGTGAAGCTAGTTGGGTTAAATCTTTGTCTCCTGTGACCACAGTAATTTTAAAGCCCGCGTTTTCTCCTTCAGTGACAAAAGTGCCAATGATATCATCTGCTTCATAGTTATCAAGTTCGTATGTGGACAAGCCTAAGTCATGCAAAAGCTCCTGGATGTATGGCAGTTGTTCAGATAATTCTGACGGGGTCTTTTGTCTGCCGCCTTTATAGTCAGCATACATCTTATTTCTAAAGGTAGTTTTTCCTGCATCAAAAGCAACCAAAGCATAGTCAGGCTCGACATCGTTTAAGACGACATCAAGCATATTTTTAAATGTGTAAATGGCGTTAGTATGCAATCCTTCAGGATTTCTGAAATTTTCAAGTTGGCGATATAGTGCATAAAAAGCACGAAAGGCAACTGAATTACCATCAATTAAAAGTAATTTTTTATCAGCCATTAGATCTCCTTACAATTAAACCAAGTTTCTTTATTCAACTACCATTTTAACAGTTTTTGCACGGATCTTGCACAATACTGTTTTTATAACAAACAGGTTAAATACCATTTGTCTTCTTTAGATTAATTACTTAGTTTTAGCTTATTATGCTTTTTGTATAGGATTACTCGAACTTTCTTTAAACAAAAACATCAAACTTCTGTTAGGTTTGATGTTTCTACTAAATATAATCTTAATTAACTTTTATGTTTTAGTTACGGACAAATAATCTTTGTTTCTTTAGCAATTTGAGAGTCATTATCATTAGAAATTAGGATCGCATCTTTTAACTCTAGTGCCTGAACATTTGAAGATACGCCAAATTTGCTAGAATCAGCTAATATAAAAGATTGTGAAGTTCTTTTTGCGATCAGTTGCTTCTTTATTGCTTCATCAAATTGTGGTGTTGTGTATCCATTATTAATGTCAACACCATTCATTCCAAAAAATGCTTTATCAAAACGGAGTCTGGATAGTAAATCGTTAGTTAACGCGCCAGTAAGTGAAGAAGTGACTCCGTTATAATTGCCACCTATTAAAACTATTTCAGCCTTAAAATTACCAACAATATGGCATACTTGTGTATTCGTAGTATAAATTGTGATCCGTTTATTTTTTATTTTATCAAGCAGCAGAGTACATGTTGTACCTGAATCCACATATATTGCATTGCTATCATGAATCTCTTGGGCAGCTAAAGCAGCAATTTGTTTTTTCTCTTTTTGATACTTATGTTCCTTTTTAGTGAATTCAACTTCTCCGGAACCGTCACTTAGCCTGACAGCCCCGCCAAATAAATATTCAATTTTACCTTCATCTTCTAACGTTTTGATATCTCTTCTTAATGTTGAAATAGATACATTGGGTATTTGTTTATGAAGTTCATCCAGTTTGCTCAAATTTTTGTTTTCTAAAATTTTTAAGATTTGATTTTGTCTTTCGATCGGAAGCAATTTGTTCTTTTCTCCTTATATGCATAAGTGTTTTGCTTCCTTAATTATACCCCATCTAACTCTATTTTAAGCAAGACGCTCATCTTTTTTGGTAACAATAAAACCAAGAATGATTCCGACAATTACAGAAATCCCCAATCCTATCATTGCATTTAAGAAGTTATTGCTGTTTTTAGCTACAAAAGCCGGAAAAGTGGTTACTGAGCCAAAAACGAATGCGTTTGTAAATACCTTTGTTAGTCCTAGATAAGCACCGCCAACGGCACCAGCAATCATTTGTGCTGCCCATATTTTTCTGTTCTTTACCAGTAAACCAAATAATGTTGGTTCTATTATTGCAGAAAGGCAAATTGTTATTACTCCAGTTAAAGAAAAGCTCTTTAGCTCTTTATTTCGCGTTTTAAACCAAACTCCTATAGCAGCTCCAATAACACCAAAATTGCAGGCAAAGGTTAATGGACAAATAAAATCAAAGCCTTGTGTAGCAATGTTATTAATCATTATTGGATTTACAGCCCAGTGAATTCCAAAAGATACCAGGAAACTCCATCCACCACCAACGACTACTCCAGCAAGCAGTGGTACGTTTTTAATTAACCAATTAACTACATCTGCAACAAATTGACCACCATATACACCGAGTGGACCAATAACAATTACAGTCAGAGGCACCATAACTAAAAGACAAACAAGTGGCACAACCACAAGCTCCAAATCTTTGCTGACGTGTTTATCTAACCACTTATACAAATATGAATAAGCCCAGATAGAAATTAAAATTGGAACTACTGTTGAATTGTAATTCATTAAAACAACTGGAATACCCAAGAATGAAGTCATTGCACCATTTCCATGGGTACCCATTAATTGAATGAAATCTGGATATAAAAGTGCGCCAGCAATTAGTGCAGCAATGTAAGGGCTAACTTTAAATCTTCGCGCAGCCGAAAAAGCTAACAGAATTGGCAAAAAATAAAATACGGCTTTTGAAGCAGCAGTCAAGATGACAAAAGTACCACTTTTCTGACTGATCCATCCTATTTGGCTGCAAAACAAAAGTAAGCCATATAAAATTCCCGATCCTGCAAGGGCTGGAAGCAGTGGTGAAAAAATACCTGCAATTGCCGCAAATAAGGCATTGACATATCCTTTAAACCCATGAGCTTTGATTTGCGTACTAACTTCATTATCAGTACTTCCATTGACAAGCTTTTCAAATTCATCAAAAACTTTCGGTACTTCAAGACCAATTAATACCTGATATTGTCCACCACCCTTTGAAACATTAATTACACCATCTACTGCCTTCACTTTGGCATCATCAATATTTTCATTTTTTAAATTTAATCGTAACCTGGTTGCACAATGTGTCATATTAGAAATATTACTTGGTCCCCCAATGGCAGCCAAAATACCTCGTGCAGTTTCTCTGTAATCCATTTTTTTGCCTCCAAAAAAACAATTTTTAAATTAAAATAGTTATTTTTTTATAAAATCTAACAATAGATCTCTTGCTTTAATTGCATCATTTTCATTAATCACTTTGTCTATTTTTTCCATGCCCACGCGGTCAAGCAGATTTAAAAAGTATTTCAACATTTCGATATTTTTACTAGTTTCTTGACTAGGATCTTCGATTACTGGAGCTGTGTCAAAATAGTACATGCCATCAAAATGATATTTTTTCATATAATAGAGAAATTCTAAGGTTTTAAATGGAGTAACGGTACCGACCATTAAACCGTCATCATGGACACCATAGCCGTCATTAATATGAACCCCAAATAGCTCGCCACGACTGGCAAAAATTTCAGATCCCATAGCTGGGTTTTCATGTTTCATTAGCATGTGACAATAATCCAAAAGAACGCCAAAGTTTTTACGGTTGATATCTTTTAGAATCATTCCCAAAGTTCCCATGCTGTCCACAAAAGCATAGGCACGGGGCTCATAAGGTTTATATTCAATACTAAATTTAATATCAGGCGCATAATCTGCGATTTCTTGACAGGCTTTGACAATTCTATGCCAAACTTTTAAATAATCAATTTGAAAGCTGTAGTCAAAACCATCATGAGCACTCCAGATATTAATCATTGAACCGCCAATCTCTCGGCAATAATCCACTGCCTGCTTACACATTTCAATTGCATCCTGATAGATCTTATCGTTTAAATTCCCGAGATCACCGTTAAGATAATGACCTTCAAATCTCATTTCCATTCCGTTAGGACGCAAACCGTTTTCGTCTAACATTTTCTTCATGTCTCGTGCCGGAATCCCAATAGTCTGTTGAGGGAAATTAATATCTACATAATTAATTCCAACTTTTTTCAGTTCACCAAAAACCTTATCAATCTTATTGTCATAATGTGGCAAGTAAGCATTTAACCTTGTTGCAGTTTTTATTTCTTTCATCAATTCGTCCTCTTTTCACTTGTTATCGTTTACATTTTTATTATATTTCATTTTATTTCATTTATCAATCATTATTTTTCATTTTATTTAATTATATTTCATTATTTTTCACAAAAAATCATAAATTTTGCGCAAAAAAATAGCCTTACTAGGGTTCTAGTAAAGCTATAAAGTTAAATTACAGTAACTTTTCTAAAGCATCTTCATATTTCTGAATGTCGCCAGCTCCCATAAAGACGATCACACTATTGCGATTTTGAGCAAGATCTGCAATGTTATCAAGATCTATCACTTTAGAACCAGGGATTTTAGCAACTAAATCACTACTTGAAATATCTCCATTGGCCTCTCTTGCTGAAGCATAAATCGGGGTAACATAGGCCTTGTCTACATCACGCAATATTTTTTCAAAATCTTGCGCATATTTCTTCGTTCTGGAAAAAGTATGTGGCTGGAAGACGACAACTAATTTCTTTTGTGGGAACTTTTGTCGTGCAGCCTGAATTGTTGCTTTCATTTCAGTTGGATGATGAGCATAATCATCAATAATGTTAATATCACCGAAATCTTTTTCAGAAAAACGACGTTTTGCACCTTGATATGTAAGCAGTCCTTTTTTAATATCTGCCACAGGAATTTTTTCGGTATAGGCAACAGCAATCACAGCTGTGGTATTTAAAATATTGTGATCACCAAAAAGATGTATTTGAAATTCACCAATATTTTTACCATGATTTACGACCGTGAAGCTTGAACCTTTAGTTGTTCTTTTAATATTGACTGCTTGAAAATCATCATTATCTTCAAAACCATAAGTATATTTAGGAATATCAGAATGCAAGTCTCTCAATCTTTCATTACCACCCCACACAAATAGTCCTTTTTTAGTCCGATCTGCTGCAGTTTGAAAAGCTGAAGTATAATCAGCCTGATCCTTAAAATAATCCGGATGATCAAAATCAATGTTGGTCATAATTTGATAATCTGGATGATAGGCTAAGAAATGACGCCGATATTCATCTGCTTCATAGACAAAGAAACGAGAATCCTTAACACCCTTGCCCTCACCGTCACCTATTAAATAGGAAGTGGGTGCAGCTTCACCCAATACATGGGCTAAAAGGCCTGTAGTAGAAGTTTTACCATGAGTTCCCGAAACACCAATGCTTGTATGCATTTTGATAATTTCTTCGACTGTATCAGGGTAACTTTGCCAGGTAATGTTCTTATTTTCACAAGTTTTTACTTCTACGTTGTCATCTTTAAACGCATTTCCTTTAACGATAATTTGTCCTGAGTCTTTAATATTATTCGCACTAAATTCTCTAACTTCAATACCAGCTTTTTTTAGCGGTTCTTGGGTAAAAGTATATTTTTTAATATCGCTGCCAGCTACATTAAAGCCTAAATCATTTAATACTAAAGCTAAAGAAGCCATGCCAGTTCCTTTAATTCCGATAAACCAAATTTGCTTATTTTTATCTAACATTTACTGAACTCCAAAATTTTATTATTGCATTTTATTTTACCATTACTGTGTCAAAAAAGCAGATCATCAAAGAGCTGCAATCAAATTTTAGCAGTATGATGAGAAAACTACTACTGCAATTGACATTTTTGGTAACAAAAAAGACCTTACCAAAGCTTGATAAAGTCCTTGCTTTTATAAAGTAATCTGACCGCTTGCTAAAAGTTCATCGCACTTTTCGGGATCAAAAGCCTCCCCAACAGTAAATTCATTAGGAACTACCATAATTCCGCGCTTTTGCGGTGCATGGGCTAAACCCAATTCACGTGCTGAACAAATCATGCCATAGGAATCCACGTGACGCAGTTGACCTGGCCAAATTACTTGACCATTAGGCATCAAAGTTCCTGGTAAAGCAACAACCACTTTTTGTCCCTGTGCAATGTTAGGTGCACCACAGACAATTTGATGTTCTTCGCCATTACCCACATCAACTTGGGTAACATGCAAATGATCAGAATCGGGATGCTTCTCACAGCTTTTGACATAGCCATATACAAGTGTTGGCTTGCCATAAGCAAGTTTATCAGTAAAACCAACTTCAGCCAGTTTTTCATTTAAAGCAGTTAAATCATCATTTGACAGCTTGACTTGTCCATCTGGCAATTTATCGTAGTCAATTAATTGATCAACGTTAAAAAAGTTATAACCGGTAACATTACCCTTTTCATCAGTAATGCGTGTAACATCACCTTTTTCATCATATGCACTTTTACCCATGTCTTGACCTAAAATTACAATCAAGGTATTAGGATAACTTCTTTTATTAATACTAGTAATCATGAATCAATAATCCTCTTTCACTTAGTCAAGTGACCGTAAAAAGCTTTCAACTTCATCTTTAGTTTTACGATCCTTATTAACTAGTCTACCAATTTCTTGACCATCTTGGTAGACCACAAAGGAAGGAATACCCATAATATTCATTTCCTTAGCTAAGTCAATAGAACCATCACGATCAATCTGATAAAACTTGCTATCGGCAAAATCTTTTTCGATTTCTGGCATGAAGGGGTCTAAAAAGCGACAGTCTGGGCACCAGCCTGCTGAAAATTCTAAAACTACTCGTCCATTTTGGGTAATCGAGTCAAATTTATCTTTATTCAATTCTTTTATTTGTTCCATTTTGAAAAAACCTCTCAATCCTTACTCCTATTTAATTATTTTACCCCAAAATCAGCATGCAGAGCATAAATTGGATTTCCCTGAGCTGCAAATTTGTGTTCATATTCCGTTTCAATATTGGCAGCTACAATTTCATCTTTTTCATTATGAAGATCGACCGAGACAAAATCAAAATGCATCCCAAAATTATTCATACTTTGCACTGAATAAGCAAAAAGGCCTGCATTATCAGTTTTAAATTCTATTTGACCATTTTCCTGCAAGACGGTCTGATATTTTTGTAAAAAGGTCTTGTAGGTTAACCGCCTTTTTTCATGTCTAGTTTTAGGCCAAGGATCACTAAAGTTCAAATAAATTTTACTTGCTCTGTGACTATCAAAAAAAGAAGCAATATTAGCTGCATCAGCACATAAAATTTGTAAATTAGACAATTTTTTAGCAAGTTTCGTCCGCAAAATCATGCCAGCTGCTGTCATTTGCAATTCCAAAGCAACAAAATTTTTTTCAGGATGCTCTTCTGCCATTGTGGTAATAAACTTTCCTTTGCCAGGACCTACTTCAATTTCTAGTGGTCTTGAAGTATCTGCAAACCGTTTTGACCAATCAATTTTTTGACTCGGATCCGGTCGATCAATCACACTTTCCGGATGATCTTGTACCAGCTTTACAGCCCACGGCTTGTTACGTAATCTCATCTATTCTACTACTTCCTTTTCTTTACTTTTGCAGGTAAGTATAACCTTAATACGCCCCAGCTGAAAACAACTAAACATCCCATTGCTACAAATAAGTGTAAATTAATTGGTAAAGTAATCAGCCAAGAAACACTGATTAAAGCCCATTGAGCTAATAATATTCCTGCTAAAGCCGCTACTAAATCTAACCCCCGATTGGTGCGCTCAATTGGATAAACCCGATACATGATATTGCTATCGAATTCATCAACCATTGGTATCAACTGGTAAATAGTTAAAAAAACTACTAAGCATGATAAACATAATGCCCAAACCCAATTCTGGACCAGCCAAGAAATTAAAACTGCAAAAGCGGTCATTCGTAAAACTAAATTAATATTTTCAGGATTTCTAAGCACTGAACGACGATACAAAAATTTATGGGGATTTTCTGACGCTAAATTTTTAGGCAATAAAAAGTCCAAATATTTCCGTCTTTTAATATTAGTCTGTCTTTCTTTAACATCTGTGAACATACTAAAAGCGTTATAAACAACATTTTTGCGCTTTTCCTCTTGCTCCACAGCATATTGCCAGTCAAAAAGAGCTGCATGCCGTGGCTTCAAAACTATAAAAAAGACAGCAGCTGCTAGCAAGATTGCGATTATGATCATGCTCTGGGGTTTATACATTCCCCAACCAAACAAAAGTAGGAAAATGATATTTAAAACTAAGATGGAAATTTTACGGTTAAAATATAAATTATATTCCCTAACTTTAAGTTGCACTATTTTGGCCAAAAACACAGCAAAAACAGCGAAAATATAATCTAACGGTTCAATCTTTGCCTTTATCGTTGCAAAAGGAAATATAATTCCCGCCATTAAAGCCAAGCAAATTGTAGGTACAATCAAGCTGTAAATTAACATTGGCTTCAGATATAATGCTAAATTTTCATCTTCGGGCAGTAAAAATTGTAAATCAGCTGGTTTTAGCAATGTTACCAGTTTCCCTATTAAAAGTGGCAGCCATAACAAAATACCAACTAGCGGACGATAATACCACAGACTTTCAGGCATGCTTTTCATTGCCTGTGCGTACCAGAACATGAGCGCTCCAAAAAGAAAAATCAGAGCCAAAATAAAGAAATCATTAAAAACCAAAACTAGATATTTTAAAGATTGGCTTAAATTTACCTGCAGCCTTCTTTTAGCCAAATCACGCATTTTGTTGCTCCTGACTTAAAATCTGGTAAATTTGGTCAAATGAATCTGTTTCCTTTAAAGCATAGTGCATGCGAATTTCAGCCAAAGTGCCGGCAGCCGCAATTTTGCCATTGTTTAAGACCGCGTAGCGTGAAACTGCTTGGACACTGTTAGCTAAAATATGTGTTGACATTAATACCATTTTACCCTGACCAGCAGCATTTTTGATCAATTGCACTAAATTGGCTACTGCTAAAGGATCTAGTCCAGTGAACGGTTCGTCTATTACAAGGAGTTCTGTATTTGCCAAAAAGGCACACACAATCATGACTTTTTGTTTCATACCCTTTGAAAAATGAATCGGCAACCAATCCAGCTTATCATCCAGCCTAAACATCTGCAGCAACTCATGAGCTTTTGCCCAAGCCTGCTTTTCATCTAACTGATAGCTGAGAATAGTTAATTGCAGATGTTCCTTCAAAGTCAGTTCTGAATACAAAACCGGTGTTTCGGGAATATATGCGACTTGTCTTTTAAATTTAGTAGGTTGAGCCGCTAAATCAATGCCATTGAGAGTAATTTTCCCTTTTTGTGGTCGTAATAACCCCAAGATATGTTTAATTGTTGTCGATTTGCCAGCACCATTTAGCCCAATAACTCCTAAAACTTCCCCTGGTTTAATTTCCAAGTTAATATTTTTAATGACTGGCACACCAATGTATCCACCAGTCAAATGTTCAATTTTTAAAGTCATAATTCCTATCTTTCTTTTAATGAATTTACTCATTTAATATGATAGCATGATATTAAAAGAAACTAAATTTTGAAATGAAGAGGTTTTAAAAT
Organism: Lactobacillus sp. VURO6/B1 (VP7); assembly: GCF_058139575.1. Taxonomy (NCBI): domain Bacteria; kingdom Bacillati; phylum Bacillota; class Bacilli; order Lactobacillales; family Lactobacillaceae; genus Lactobacillus; species Lactobacillus sp. VURO6/B1 (VP7). The sequence continues at coordinate 63,858 of NZ_JBVOWJ010000012.1, forward strand.
GGAAGAATTAGATAAAGATTGCTTATTTTGTAAAATTATCACAGGTGAAGCCAACAGTTACACAGTTTTCGAGAATGATGACGTCAAAGCCTTCTTAGACTTATCTCAAGTTAATCCCGGCCATACTCTGATGGTTCCTAAAAAACACATCACTAACTTTTTTGATTATACACCTGAAGACGCTCAGAGATATCTACAATATATTCCAACAATTGCCAATGCAATTAAAAAGTTTGACCCAAGAATTACTGGTATGAACATTAGTAGCAATAATGGCGCTAGTGCTAGCCAAGTAGTAATGCATTCACACATTCACTTTATACCACGCTTTGAAGGAGACGGTTTAAAGATTGCAACGCGCAATAACGCTGAAAAATATACTGAGGAAGATTACCAAAAAGTTGCAGCTGCAATTAGAGCCGAGTTCTAAGGTGACATGATGAAACATTTTAGTTTAGGTTTAGCAGTGGGAGCTGGTTTTGGCGTTGTTCTTTCACTATTTAAAGATAAAAACGGTAATCGTTTATTTCCATCAGTGCAAAAACCAATTAATTCAGTTAAAGAAGACATTAGTGATCTTGGCGTATCTAGCAAAAAATTAAAGACTGCCAAGCAAAAATTAAAAGAGTCTTTGCCAGAAGCAAAAAGAGCAATTTCTGAATTACAAAATGAAGTGGAATATTATCAAATAAGCATTAATCGAATTATAGCCAAACTAAAAGGCAAAGCTTCAGCGATTAATCGTAATATTGAAAATGAAACTGATAATTCTAAAAATTAGTAAAGAAACTGGCAATTTTTGGCAAAAAACTTAAAAATAAAAACTAGATTTGTCAGTTTATGTTATATTAGTTGTCGGTGACTTAATTTATTAAGGATGTGGAGAATTTATTTTATGAAAAAATATATCAGAAAAGCAGCAGCTGTCATTGCCGTAGCAAGTATGGCCTTATCAACAGCGGCTTGTTCCAATGGTGGTAAAACCGTTGCTTCTTATAAAGGCGGTAAGATTACTCAGCAAGAATACTATGACGAAATGAAAAAGTCTCAGTCTGGTAAAACCGCCCTGGCAAACATGATTATCAATCGTGTTTTAGAGCAACAATATGGCAACAAGGTTTCAAAAAAGCAAGTTGATAAACAATACAATAACTACAAGAAGCAATATGGTAGTCAATTTGATGCCGTTTTGCAACAAAATGGTATGACTGCTTCAAGTTTCAAGCAAAACTTGAAAACAAACTTGCTTACTGAAGCTGCTTTAAAGGACATCAAGAAGATTTCAAAGAGTCAAGAAGATAAAGTTTGGAAAGATTATCAGCCAAAGGTTAAAGTGCAACATATTTTAGTTTCTAAAAAATCTAAAGCTGAAGAAATTACTAATGAATTAAAGAATGGTAAAAGCTTTAAGAGTTTAGTGAAAAAGTATTCTTTAGATCCAGGAACTAAGAAAAATGAGGGAAAACTGCCAGCTTTTGATTCTACCGATTCTAGTTTGGACCCTGCGTTTAAGAAGGCTGCTTTTAAATTAAAGACGGGCGAAACAACAAAGAGCCCAGTTAAATCTCAATCCGGTTATCATGTAATCAGAATGATTAAGCACCCTGCTAAAGGATCTTTTGCTTCACACAAAAAAGAGATTGATGACCAGATCTATCAGTCAATGTCACAAGACCAACAAACTATGCATGATGTTCTAGCCAAAGTTATTAAAAAGGCTGGAGTTGACATAAAAGATAAAGATCTAAAAGATGTCTTAGCTTCTTATGTCTCTACGTCTACTGATAAAAAATAATTATATTAAAAGAGTTCAAGCATGCTTGAACTCTTTTTTTACTCTAATTTATGAGACTTTCCTAATGATTCATCTGTTTTGGGTCTATAAAATTTACGGCCACCTTGACTCATTATATTATCCGTAAAGTTACCAGGACGAGTGTGCTGTAAAGCATTGGTGATAGCATAAACAGATGCATCCAAATCATCAATGCGGTGCAATAACTCGGCTTCAAGCAAAGCAGGTAGCTTAGGTGAGCCATACTCAAATTTACCATGATGAGATAAAACCATATGCCGTAGCAGCAACAAGTCTTCAGATTCCAAATCAATTTTAAGTTGTTGAGCCGCGAGCATGATTTGTTCATCAATTAAAACTAAATGTCCAATCAGATTACCTTCAGTTGTATATTGAGTCGCAGCCGGACCGGTTAATTCGAGTACCTTACCCATATCATGGAGAATACAGCCAGCATATAACAAAGAACGGTTAATTTGTGAATAATTATCAGCCAAACCTTTTGCATCACGCAGCATGGATACAGTATGGTAGGCCAGTCCACCACGCACTGCATGGTGGTTACTTTTTCCAGCAGGAAATTCAAAAAAACGCTTATCCCATTTTTTTAATAAGAATCGTACGATCCTGTTCCAAGTAGGATTCAGTATTTCAAAAACATACTGGTTTATTTCTTCTTTCATATCAGCTATTTTTTCGGGAGCTGACTTGATAAATTGCCTAAGATCATACCCTTCTTCTGGGCCCACAACACGTAAGCTATAAATCTTTATTTGTGGCTGGCCCTGATATTCTTCTCGCTTGCCGTCAAGCTCTACAATTGTTCCTGCATTAAAAGTTGCAGCATCTTGATCATTAGCATCCCAGAAGTTGCCACGAATCTCACCAGAAGAGTCACTAAATGACATTGCTAGATAAAGTTTGCCTTTTTTTGTATGTCGCAATTGAGAATTCTTAATTAGCACAACCAACTCTAGTTCTTCGCCATCATTATAATCCAGCAAACGTTTATACATTTTTAGTTCCTCTCTTAAAAGTTAGCGGTTGTATTCGCAATTTATCAACAAGACTTGTTTGCGCAGTAAAAATTAATACCTGATTGTTTCTAGCAATTGCTTGAAGCAGCTTTTCAATTTCATCAACTCTGTGATCATCAAAATTAACAAAAGAGTCGTCTATTAAAATAGGTAAATTTATTTCATCTCGTATTTGTTGAACAAAAGCCAGTTTTAACGCAAAGTATAATTGTTCAGAAGTTCCTCGTGAAAGGTACTGCACTTCTATTTTCTTACCATCAAAACGAGTAACCGTTATTTTTTTACCAATTTCAATATTATTATACCGGTTATCCGTTAATAGTCGCAAATATTCTTTAGCAGTAACCAGCATTTTGGGAAATCGTTCATTCGAAGCTAGATCAAGAGCACGACTGAGCCATTTTGCGGTAAAAAGATCAGCCAAATATTCAACACTCAAGTTTTTCAATTTTGCCTTTAAGTTGGCCAGTTTTTGCTTTTCCTCGAAAACAGCCGTTGAGTTTGCCAAGTTTTCCATCTTGACTTTTATTTCAGCTGCTTTTCCCTGTAGGTGATTAATATTTTCATGAACTGCAGATATTTTTGACCTTAAATTTGCAAGTTCAGTTTGATTTTCCGTTTTATTTTTGACATAACTTTTTAACTCACTCAAATCATTTTGCAAATTTGTCTTAAGAGCATCGATCTGATTTTGTATTTCATCTTGTTTTAGCTTTTGTTTTTGTATTTGTTCATACTCACTTAAACTAGTAACTTGAGCCTTTGCCAGAATCATTTTAAGCTTAGTTTCATTTTCAGTTAGTTCATCTTTATTTTCAGCCAAACTGTTTTCTAAGCTAGTATGCTTTTCCCGGCGTAATTTCTCTAAATTTATTTTCTCAGTTAGTTGGTCTAGTGCATTCAATACATCTTCAAAAGTACTTACAGTTTGCTTCAGTTCATCACCTAATTGGACTGCTATCGGTGTGACTAATCCTATTAACTCATTTTTTCGTTGATTATTCCTTTTTAAGTTTTGAATTAATACTTGATATTGTCTCCATTCATTAATTAAATTATTTATATCTAAATTGATTGGATTAATACCATACCGTTTTTCAAAAGACTGTCTTTGTTGCCTTATCTTTTCATTTTGCTCTGTTGCAGTTTCTACTGCATTTTGCGTTTGCTTTTGCTGGTAAGAACCAAATACTACTAGAGCCAATCCCATACCAACAGCTAAAAAACCAAAAGCTCGTGCAATAAACAATAAAATTAAACCGACTACAAAAATAACGCCACCAAATAAAAGATACTGCTTAGAATTACTATTCTTACTCTGCCCAATCTTCAATTCCTTTTGGGGTAGTTTTTGATAGTCTTCCTGCAGTTTAATAATTTCTTCTTGCTCCATTCCCACAATCTTATTCAGATTGGGATCGAGTGCAATAAGTTGATTTTGCTCATCTTTAATTTGTTCATCTTTTTGCAAGCAGTTACTATATTCTGATTGCCATTGCAATACTTCCGGCTTTTTTTGAATAAGCTTTGAAACTGCTGTATTTTCTTCCGGATCATCAGAATATTCATTTAACTTTGCTGTGATTTTTTGTTGTTTTTTATGCAAAGATTCAGCCTGCATTGTTAAAGTTTGTGCAGACTGAAACTGCTCTGAATCAAAGTTGATTGTTTTAACTTGATTTTGTAAATCTTGTAATTTTTCGTAGCTGGGAACAAGTTTTTGAATCTTTTCTAACTTGTCATACTCTTTTTGTAATTCAAGTTCTTTTTGCTCTTCTTGATGTTGCAAAACTTTTTGTTTTTTAAAATTGTCATTAAGTTCTTGGTAAACAGAAAATTCATTTTCAGAGTTACTAACTTTACTTTCTTCAGCTTTAACTTCCAGCAGCAATTGGTTAATAAGCGGCTTTCTACCAGTCTTTTTGAACAAGGCGTCAGCACTTTTAGCAAAATCATCACGTAAAGTTATCAGACTGTCGCTATTAGCCGCACCCAAATAATAGATACGTTCCATTAAGTCTTTCTGCTTAATCTGATCAACTTTTGCCAGCATATCCTGATTAAAAATAAAACTATCAGTATAAAATTTACCATCAATATTTTTAATTTGATCAAAAAAAACACTTTCCGGTACTACTTGATTATCACATTTAACAGTCAAAGTACCAGCTTTTGACCCTTTACCCTTTGCATAAAGTCTTTCCAGTTGATAATGCTGACCATTTTCATTTTCAAAAAATAAAGACCCGCCCATTGGACTTACTTGTGCCAAAGGAGTGTAGTCCTCAAAAAACTCTGAACTTTGGTTAGCAAGGTGAAAGCCAAATAAAATCTGTTTAATAAAGGCAACGATGGTACTCTTTCCTGCTTCATTAGCTCCGTAAAAAACATCAATGTTTGAATTTGATAAATCAAAAGTAAAGTTTGAAAATTGACCAAAATTAACTATTTGAAGTTTAATTAATTTCACCATTAACTCCTTTCAATTTACTATTCAACTTGACTTCCGCGAGTTGCTTTACTTCCTGAGCAAATTCAGGGTCTTGGGCCAAACTATCAGTATAATCAGTTTTTAAAGCCCAGCTTTTACTGATTTGAGCAAATTGATCAGGACTAAAAACTTCTTTTTCAGCCTGTTTAAAGTATTTTTGATCATTAAAGGCGATCTCTAAATTGCTCCCATTAATAAAACGGATATCTACTAATTGTGAGTCGTGAGTCAGTTTTCTGGAAATCATTTGCCAAAAATCACTGTCTTGAACCAACTCTTTTTCTTTTTCATTCAAAAAATCAGCACCCTTAATTTGCAGACAAAAATAAGTAGTTGATATTGCGGACAAACAATTAATAACCATATTTTCCAGTTCTGTTTTTGTCATTGGCTTTGTTAGTTCAATTTCTTTTTTACTCCATGTAATAGAACTAGTCTGCACAAAATGAATCTTGGTTTGTTTTGTTTGCTCATCAATAGTTCCTAAATAACAACCTTTGGGACCGGTTTCATTAATGTGGCGTCCTTGGATATTTCCCGGGTATACGATTAATGGGGTCTCAGACAAGACCTGTCTTAAATGAATATGACCCAATGCAAAATAATTGTAATTGAGATTTTGTAATTCACTCAAACTAAAAGGCGCATAAACATTTTGTGCACTTGCACCTGCTCTTTCCTGTGCGTGCATAATGCCAAAGGTATAACGATTGCTTTTAGCAGGAAACTGCGCTGCAATGTCTTCATTAATATGATTTGCCAAATATGAAAAGCCTGTCACGTCATACTCAAAACCGTTTTTTGTTTTATAAGAGACAGTTTCTACTTTTTCACCATTACCCAATAATTTGAAATAAGGACTTTCAGCGACCAATAAGTCTTCCTTTGACATATGATCATGATTACCAAAAATCATAATTACCTGAATCTGCGCATTGACTAGACGCTCAATTTCATGGGCGAAAAAAATTTGTGCACTGGGAGTTGGCTTGAAACTATCAAAAGTATCCCCAGCAATTAATACTAAATCTACCTTTTCTTTCAGAGCCAGATCTACAATTTTAGTTAAAGAATGCATTGGAGCTTTTTGAATCTGCTTAAAACTCTCAGATGGTAAAAAAGATAGCCCCAAAAATGGACTATCTAAATGTGCGTCAGCAAAATGGATAAATTTCATTATTATTTATTCCTAAGACCATCATAAAGGTCATTAATTGGTTTAGTAATTGCTTTTTGAACGTCGTCAATTGTTTTATACATACTTTGTTCAGCCTGCAAGAGCTTTAATATTTGTGCATCTTTTTGCACTTTTTCATTTAATTTTTTATAATCCTCTTCTAGATCCTTAGGAAAATCTCTTCCTTCAGACTGTGAATTAATAATTTTTGTTTGCATCTCATCCATCTGTTTGAACAAAGCTGCACTTTCTTCATTATTTTTAACTGCAGCAACAGCATCACTTAAAGCCTTAAATTCGTCAAGTTTTTGCAGATCAGTTGCTACTTGATTTGCTGAGTCATAAATATTTATCATCTTTTTCCTCCTAATTAATGACCGAAAAGTCCTTTAATGTCATTATACCATTCATTTATTTTTTCTCCTGCTGAACCTATGCCTTTTTCGATTTTATCTCCGAAACCTTTTGTCCAATCCGAACCTGCACCGTTATTTTGAATAATTTGCTTTGGCGCTTGTTCTTTAAATTGATTTTGAGCTGTATATGGCAAAATACTTTCCATTTCAGCTTTATATAACCTGGTAATACCAGTTTCCGAAACGCCATGCATGAAGTGCTGCTGATTAGTACGGTCAAAGCCAACCCAAGTTGCTACCACAACGTCAGGTGTATAACCAACGATCCACTGATCTTTAGTACCAAAGCCATAAGAGTTTGGTACTTCAGTTGACCCAGTTTTTCCTGCAACCCGATAACCGGCTGGTTGAGCCGATGTTCCAGTTCCGCCTGCAAAAACTCCCAATAGCATAGTAGTCATTTCTTTAGCGGTATTTTCCGAGACAATCCGATGCGTGCCTGTATCATGATTTTCAGCAATCACATTCCCGCTAGCATCAGTAATCTTAGTGATGAAATAAGAATTATTAGGTAAATTTCCCTTATTGGCAAAAGCTGAATATGCTCGAGCCATTTGGATTGGTGAAACACCTGTTGATAGTCCACCTAGAGCTAAAGCAAGATTTTGATCTTCTTTTGGCACCTTGATACCAAAATTATTGGCTGATTGAACGCCCTTAGATACCCCAATTCGATCTAATAGCCAAACCGCGGGAACATTCTTACTCTGTGCTAAGGCAGAGTACATAGGGATTTTATCAGAATAACCATTGTCAACGTTATGCGGTTGATAACCATTTTTACCAAAACGCTGCAGTTTGTTAGAAAGCTGAGAATCATAGTGATAGCCCTGTTGAAGCGCTGGAGCATAAGAAACTATTGGTTTTATTGAAGAGCCTGGTTGTCTCTTCATTTGTGTCGCACGGTTATAACCACGAAATACATGTTTGCCGCGACCACCTACTACAGCTCGAACTGCACCCGTTGCAGGATCCATTACCACTGTTGCACCTTGAGGCTTCGTGCCATCAGTCGCATTTTGCGGGAACAGATACCCTTGATCAAATTTTTGTTGCAACTGACTTTGATAATTTTGATTAAGAGTTGTGTATATTTTCAAGCCCTTATTCATTACATCTTCTTCTTTTAACCCATAGCGATTAATTGCCTCGTCAACCACTGCGTCAAAGAAATAAGGGTAACGATAGCCATCTTGATTATGATAGGTATCTCGTAGCGTTAACCCAATTTTTTGTTCACTTTTTGCTTTTGAAATTGAGAGTTTATGATTATCAACCATAAGGTTGAGAATTAAATTACGCCGAGATAAAGCATAGGACATATGGTCAATTGGGTTATATTTACTAGGATTGCGTAATATGCCAGCTAAAGTTGCTCCCTCTCCAATCGTCAACTGACTGGCATTTTTACCAAAATATTTTTGACTGGCATCTTCAACACCCCATACACCATTGCCAAAATAAGCTTTATTAAGGTACATAGTCAATATGTCTTTTTTAGAATAGACATGATTTATCTCGACAGCAAAGAAAAGTTCCTCAACTTTACGAGAGAAGGTTTGCTTTTGCGTCAATAAAGCATTTTTAGCCAATTGTTGCGTGATAGTTGAACCACCACCAGATATTTGACCACGATTAAGAACCAAACCTAAAGCAGCTCTGCCCATGCCTTTGATACTAAAGCCCGGGTTCTTCCAGAAAGTACGATCTTCTGTTGATATAACTGCATTTTTTACATTAGGGGAAATTTTATTATAGCCAACATACGTGCCCTTTTGTGAGTATAGTGAACCAGATTTTTGGCTTCTATAATCGTAAATACCGGTTGTAGCTGATAATGATGCTTTTAAATTTGATATATTTGAAGTCTTAACTTTAACGGTATAATAAGTACAAACCAATAACATCACGGTAAGCAAAATCAAAATGATCCAGCGACCGATGAAAAAACGGTTATCAAAACGGTGCCATAGGCCACCTATCCCGTTTTTCTTTGGTTCATTGTTTTCCATTTTATCTGCTCCTTTAGAAACAACTAAAATTGTATCATATTAAAGGAAATTACCTTTATTTTCAAAAAGATTTAACAAATATTTATGAGCTATTATTTTACCTTTAACTTCCCTGAAAATCTCAATCCGTGTACTGTCAATGATTTATTACGTCAATTACTCATTCCGAGAAAATGGCGTCATTTTTTGCGAGTTGAACAAAAAGTACTGATTAATGGTAGTTATTATCATTTTAATCAAAAAGTAAGCCCGAATGATAAAGTTGAACTCTGGCTCGATCACGTTGAAACTAAGCAACATATTTATCCAGCAAGTGGTAAAATTCCGGAGGTTATTTACGAAGATGAGAATCTCTTAATTATAAATAAACCTGCGGGACAAAAGACGCACCCAAATTTAAAGGAAGCTAATACAGCCCTGAATGATTGTGCCACCTATTTAGGATTTTCCCCTTTTATTGTACATCGGCTAGACATGTTAACTAGTGGTCTGCTACTGGTAGCCAAAAACCCGGCAGTTGTTCCTATTTTGAATCGGGAATTAACAGCCAAGATTTTTCACCGTGAGTATTTAGCTGTGATTAATGTTAATGAACCGATAGCTAACAGAGCAACAATCGATTTGCCAATTGGCCATGACCCACTTGATCAGCGCAAACGCAAGATAATAAGTAACGGTCAAAAGTCAATCACACATTATCAGATTTTAAAGCATTTAGACAATAATACTGCTTTAGTTAAATTAGAACTGGAAACAGGAAGAACGCACCAAATTCGGGTTCATTTGGCTGCGATTGACTGCCCAATTGTAGGAGATCCACTGTATAACCCCGACTTTAAAAATGAACAATTTTTGCACCTAACTGCTTACCAAATATCACTACAAAAGCCTTTTTCATTAGACAAACTAAAAGTAAAATTATCGCATAAAGATATTCCTCTACTGCAAAATTAAAAAGACCGTTTGTCAAATGACCAACGATCTTCTTTATTTAATTAAAAATTCTATAATGGAGTACTTGAAGATTCAAATCAAGTAATTTTGCTAACAAATAATAAAACTGTTAACCTATTTATCCGACAATTTTTAATAAATTCTAATTAAACAAAACCTATTTACTAAGTTTTCTGATAATTTAATCACCTACGAAAGTACCAGCTTCTACTTCACGAATAAAATCTGCTACATGCTTATAATAAACATCAGGATTATCGACCATGTGATGATGTCCTGCATTCGGTGTAGTAACTAAGCGTGAATTAGGAATTTCTCGTTGCATAATCTTTGCAGTCTCTAAAGGCATAGTATCTTCTTCACCAAAAGTCAAAAGAGTCGGCATTTTTATTTGCTTTAAGTACTTTCTAAAATGCCAATCTTTTAATTTACCTGTTACTACAAATTCATTATCACCTTGAAAGGCATGGTAAACAGGCAAACCACCAATACGCTTAATATGATATAGCTTGCATGGCTGTCGCCGATCAAGAAAGTTAATATTTAATATTTGAATATCCTCTTGGTAGCGTTTATTGTCATAGTCATTGTTTTCTTCACATTCACGCATAAAGTCAATTTCTGATTGCGGGAAAATTTCTTGTCTACGACGGTTAATTGACTCAATATAGTCATCAGTATCATCAACCATGGAAGAAATAATAGTCCCTTTTAGGTGTTGACCATATTTCACTGCATATTCTTGTGCAAGCAGGCCACCCCAACTTTGTCCAATCAAGTAGCAATTATCAAGACCAAGTTTGGCACGAACTTCATCCACTTCATCAAGGAAGTATTCATAAGTTAAGTATTTGGCTGCAATTTCAGGATCATCATAATCCGGTTGATCTGAATAAAGCGAGCCTAATTGATCATACATAGTAACTTGAACATGTAGTCCCTGCTTTGCTAATTGGTCAGCAGCATCTTCCCAATATTCATGATTTCCTCCTGGACCTCCATGAAGTGCCAATAAATGAATATCGCCTTCACCTTGGGTACTTGTCCACAAATGATAGCCATTATCTAAAGTTATAATTTTTGTTCCAGTTCTCATTAAAATTTACAGCTTCTTTCTATTTAGTAAAACCTACTTCATTCCACAAAGGATGATTATTGTTTTGTTTTGACGGCTTAAGCGAATAGCCGGAAATCTTGTCATTAACTGCAAAGATCTGATAGGAATTATCAACTGGAATAATATAAGCTTCGTCATTCATATATCTTTGCCATTCATGAAATTTTTTAACCCGATAGTCATGATTAAAAGCCTTTTGAGAATTTATTTCATCTAAAAGCTTATTATTTTTTTCAGTTACAAATCTTGTCATGTTAAAAGGTGCTGATTCACTATAATATGGATGTGGAGAAGGTTCAGTAGGTGTTGACCAACCAGCCAGATACATGTCGACGCCTTTATTATCATGTTGTAATTTATCATAGAAAGAATTGTGTTCAATTAAACGGCCCGTGGACAATTGTACATTAAGTCCAACTTTATGCCATTGTTGCAAGTAGTTTTGAACTATTGGCTCCTGAGTAGTATCTCCACTCATAGCTGCAAAATGAATTACCAAAGGTTTGCCATTCGGCTGAACGCGCCACTTTCCTTTTTTCTTGTAACCCGCTTTATCCAGAATTTGATTTGCCTTTTTTAAGTCGTAATTATATCCTTTCTCAGTTTTATCAAAGTAGTCACCAAACTTTTCGGGAACCAAAGTTTTTACCCTAAATGTTAAACCATATGTATAACGCTTATTAACCGCATCAACATTCATGGCATAACCTATTGCCTGCCTTAAAGCCTTATTATTCATCTTGGCTTTAGGATTCATGACATTCTTGCTCTTTTCAGCATCCCATTTTCCTACTTTAAAGCCTAAATAATGATAAGCAATTGGGATTTGGGCAATGAAGTTCACGTTTTTGGTATTTTTAACTTGTGGCCACTGGGTATTAATTACAGGAATAATATCAAATTTATGACTTTTAATTGCTTGAGAAGCAGAATTAGGAGATACCACTGAAATAACAACTTTATCTAATTTTGGTTTCCCTCTCCAGTAATATTTGTTCGGTACCCAGGTTGCAGATTGCCCTCTAACTAGTTTTTCAATCTTAAACGGTCCGAAAAATAAGGGATTCTTCCTGATCCTATCTGAAGACTTTAATTTAGCAAAAGGAATATCTTTTAAATAATGATAAGGTTCAACTGCTTCCCAAAGCGAACGACTTCCTGCATTTGACATACTTGGATTTAAAGCTGAGCAGTGTAAAACAATTTTACGGCCATTTTCCCCGTCAGGCATTTCAATACCAGAAATAGTTTTTGCTTTACCTTCGTGATATTCTTTTAAGCCCTTTAAGACTTCAAACTGGCTGCTATATCGCGGACAAGCTGTATCTTTGTTAGCTAAAATCTCATACGCATATTCAAAATCTTTAGCTACTACCTGTTTACCATCAGACCATTTGACGCCCTTTTTAATATTGATTGTGATTGTCTTTTTCTTAGGGTCTAATTTACGTGTAGCCGGGCCTTTGTCAGTGACACCATATTGATCATCACTATCGAATAAAGTCTCTTGACCGGGAGCTGCAACCATTGAGTCTACATCTTCAGAGGAAAGTTCTTGTGAAAAAATACCTGAAAAAGGTGTATCTGTAACAACTGCAACTTTCACAGTTCCACCATCTTTAACATTCTTTTTAGGAGCTTCAACAGGAAATTTTTTCACTGTCTTAGTGTCATCACTATTGTTAGCACTTTTATTACAAGCTGCCAGTGTAAGAGCGACTAGAGTCAAAATACCAGCAGAAGCAAGCTTACTTCTTTTTTTCATAAAAATCACTCATTTCATTATGTTTTACTCATATTATTAATAAATTTGTCATTTATGTCAAATTGTATCATCATATATTTTAAAGGAGCATTTAAAAAGATTTTTATTTAGTGTAAAATAGCAAATGCTTCTGTATAATTTTAGTATGGAAAAATAATTATAGAAAGAGTTAGAAAGTGAATATGAACAAGCAAAAAATTGCCGATTTAGCTCAAAAAGCTATTGATACTTTTAATTTACCTAGTTTAGGAATTGGTGTTTATCACAAAGCAGAAAGCTTTAGTCATGTATATGGTCAAGCTGAACAAAATAATCTTTATCCTTTAGCATCAATTTCCAAAACGTTTTTTGCTACGGCTGTTTGTCAATTAGCTGATGCAGGTAAAATAGATTTAGATGATCCTTTGAAAAAGTACTGGCCTGAGCTTAAGCTTGAAGATAAGTATGCCGAAGACCATTTAACATGGAGGGATGCACTTAGTCATCAAAGTGGCTTACCTGCTCATGATCTGATGCGCTTCACAAATATGAATAAGCATGACCTTTCTTTAAAAGAAAAAGCTGAACACGTGGGTTATTTAAAGCCTAACCATGAACTGCGTTATAAAATGCAATACAGCAACCTAGTTTTTGCATTAGCCACTTATGCTTTTGAACAAGCAATTGGTGCAGATTATGGTGCTTATGAACGGCAGCACTTGCTAGAACCACTTGATTTAAAAAATACTTATATTAACCACCATGAAGCACCAAGAGAAAATATAGTCAAACCATATATTAGAGATAATGGAATTACGAAAGAGGTTCCTTTTATTGCACCAGGTAAGGTTGGGGGGGCCAGCAGTATGCTCGCAAGTATTTCGGATTTGCTAACTTGGGCCGAATATCAACTAAAATTGCAAAAAGAAAATAACGGTAATGCCATGGCTGAACACTTTTTGCCTCAATCTATCATGCCTCCAAGTCGCGCCTACGGTGGCGCTAATTTTGGTGCTTATGGTTTAGGCATGATGATGGAAGATTACCGCGGACACAAATACTTCTACCATAGTGGTTCATACATTGGCTACTGCTCTTTCATGGGCTTTGTACCAGATCTTGATCTAGCTTTTGTTTCAACCACAAACATGGATTCAACAGATGCAATTTTTGCTTTAGCCTACCAGACCATTGATGAAGCTATGGGCATTTCAGAAACTGATTGGACAAGCAAAATAAAACAGATTGTTGATCAAAAAGCAGCAACACGAGAAGCTAATATTGCTGAACTAAAAGGAAATTCACCCCAAAATGTTGTGGCTAAGGATAACCTTTTAGGTGACTACCAAAACCCCGGTTATGGCCTAATTACATTAAATGAGAAAGATGGTAATTTAACAGTTACAATTGGCAAGTGGGATTATCCTGTTATTGTTAATGAAAAAGGTAAAATGTATGTGGAAGAAAGACTGTATCAGCATGAGCTTTTACCAATTGAAATTCATCAAAATCAAGTTTTGCTTTGGACAGAGCGCGCACTTAAAGAACCAACTACTTTCACAAAGTTATAATTAAAAAACTTAGCTTTTATGATTAAAGCTAAGCTCAAAATAGTACTTATAAACCAGCTTTAATTAAGCTGGTTTTTTATTTGATATGTGAATTAATCCATGGGACGACTTTACTAATAACTTCATTAAGTTTGGTAAAATCACCAGTTTCAACATTGTAAGTATGATTTGCATTTTCAACAGTGAATGAATCCACATTATCCATGTGACAGTTTTTAATAAAATTGAGACTGATATTCGGATCCAAAGTAGGATCGCTGGTACAAACTTCAACTAAAATAGGATTTTTAAAGTTTTTAATGTTATCATTCAAAGTTGTCTTCAACTCATCAAAGAATCTGCGGTAAACCAGTTCAACACCGCCGCTACCGGTATGAACAATGCAGTAACCTAAATTATCCATTTGAAATTTATCATATGCCATTTCAAGAGGCTCTGATGTATTGATAGCACCATTTAGAGAAACTATGATTTTTGCAGGTAATGTCGAACAAGTAAATGCTAAACGACCACCAAGGCTATGACCTAAAAGTCCAACGCTATTTTCTTCAACATAAGGTAAAGACTGCAAATATTTAAAACTTGCTTTAACCTCATCAGTCATCACTTTCATGCCATAATTTTCTCTTGAATAAAGGTTCTCTCCCATGCTGCACAAGTCAATTCTTGCTGCAACAATTCCGGCTTCAACAATTCTTTTGCTAATTCTGGCCAGCATATGATTATCATTATTTCTGGAAGACATGAAACCATGAATCATCAATACAGCGGGAAATTTACTATTTTCATCCGGAATATCAATTTGCATTGGCACCTCATGATCGATGCAATTCAAAAACCTTAACTCTTCACGCACTGCAATTATCTCCTTAAATATAACTTTTTAATTTAATAATATAAGATATATTATACTGCTATTTTCCAGGTAAATATCAAAATAATATATGGCTTTGCGACTACACATAAAAAAGGTCTACAAACTTTTGAAACAAAATTCCAATGTTGTAGTCCCTCTATAATGATTAATACTTAGATTTTATCTGCTCGCCAAGGATCTATACCCTCATATAATTTATCTTTTTCCACCAAATACTGGAAAATGACTCGAAGTGCCATAATCAAAATTATGAATATTCTCCAAAGTTTTCATGTCTACATCACTTATTTCAAAATTCAATTCTGAATTTTGTTTCATATGTTCTGGATTGACAGACTTAGGTAAAACTACGGTATTAAGTTGCCAATCGTAACGAATACAAAGTTGTGCAACTGAAACTTGATATTTTTCTGCCATACTCTTAATAGTATTATTCGTCAGAGCCTCACCGTGAGCAACTGGCGAAAATGACTCCACAACGATGTCATGTTCTTGACAAAAACTAATCAACTTTTTTGGTGTTGCTCCAATATGACACAAAATTTGATTTACCATTGGTTTAACATCACTGTTGTCAAATAAATTCTGCAAATCCTTCGGCTGAAAACTGGAAACACCAATTGCGCGTAATTTTCCTTCTTTCATAGCATCTGTTAATGCTCGCCAAGTCTCTATATTTCCTTCAAAATGACGATCATCTGACTGGTTAACTTCCTTCCAAGGTTGAGGATTGTGAATAATCATCATATCTAAATAGTCAAGATCCATACGAGTGAGGGTTTCATCAATTGACTTTTTAGCTTCTTGATAATTTTTGATTTCAGCCTCTACTTTAGAATTAATAAAGATTCGGTCACGGCTAATACCTGAATCTTTGATACCCTGGCCAACTCCTTTTTCGTTATGATATGCCTGAGCAGTATCAATATGCCTGTAACCCATTTTTAAGGCAGTTTGCACGGGCGAAGCTACCTCGTTATCTGGGATTTTCCAGGTTCCTAATGCTAGTTTAGGGATTTTTACCCCATTATTAAGTGTAAATGTTTCTTCAAAAATCATGTTTATCCCTCCATACTTCTTTTCTTGAGTATAACGCTTAAATTGGACTTTAAGTCAATATATTTCATTTAGATTTTTATAATCTTTTGTTTACAATTATATATATCCAAAAAGGTAAAAAATGAAATATGTTTATCTAATGCGTCACGGACAAACTTTGTTTAATGTCCAACATAAGATCCAGGGATTTTGTGATTCACCTCTAGCTTCTTTAGGAATTAAACGAGCAAAAGAAACGAAAAAAGAATATTTTGAACATGAGAAAGTCAAATTAGAAGAGGCACATTGTTCAACTTCTGAAAGGGCAATAGATACTTTAAAAATAGTGACCGATCTACCTTTTAAAACACACAAAGATTTACGCGAGTGGAATTTCGGTACATACGAAGGAGAAGGTGAACACTTAAATCCGCCACTACCTTATAACGACTTTTTTGTTCAATTTGGTGGTGAATCCCAAAAACAGGTAGTCGCAAGGATCAATAAAACGATTATCAGTATTGCAGAATCATCCCCTTATCAACATATTCTGATTGTATCGCACGCCGGTGCTATTGCAAATTTTTACAGAAAGTGGGAAAAATATAATACTTTTGAACGCAAATATCACTTTAAAAACTGTTCAGTCTTAAAATACGACTATGAAAATGGTGTTTTCCGTTTGCAGTCGATTTTTAACCCCAGCTGTTAAAGCAAAGAGAGATCAATCATTCAGATTGATCTCTCTTATATTATAATTATTAAATTATTCCAAGTTCAATGAACTCTTGTCAAAACCAGCTGACTTAATCTTGTCATCAATTGATGGAGTACCAAGCCAAGTGATCATTTCCTTCATTGAAGCTGTAATTGCTTCTGTACCTGGAAGAAGAAGCTTACGAGGGTCATAACCCTTGTTGTCCTTATCTTCGTCTTTGTGAGCTTCAAAGTACTTACGAGTAGCAGCTTGGAAAGCTAATTGGAATTCAGTGTTAATGTTAACTTTAGAAATTCCAAGATAAATAGCCTTCTTAACTTGGTCTTCAGGAATACCTGAACCACCATGCAATACTAATGGAACAGAAACTGCATCTGCGATTTCCTTCAAACGATCAAAGTTTAAGCCTTTCCAGCCTTCTGGGTAAACACCATGGATATTACCAATACCACAAGCAAGTTTGTCAACACCTGCGGCTACGAATGTCTTTGCGTCTTCGACAGATGCAAGCTCACCGCCGTCAGCACCTTGATTTTCACCAATTTTACCAATTTCAGCCTCAACTGAAATGCCACGTTCATGCGCCAACTTAACGATTTCCTTGGTTTGAGCTAAGTTCTCTTCAGTTGGTAAAGCATGACCATCAAACATAACTGATGAATAACCAAGAGCAATACATTCTTTAGCAGCCTCAAAGCTACCATGATCTAAGTTCAATACAACTGGAACAGAGATGTCCATTGCATCAATTTCGTCTTCAACTAAGTCTTTAGCAACTTTATAGCCACCCATGTACTTAGCAGCACCCATTGACACCTGAATTAAAACTGGGGTTCTTGTTTCCTCAGCCGCTTGCAAAATTGCACGTGTCCATTCCAAGTTGTTAGTGTTATAAGCACCTACTGCATAATGGTTTTTACGAGCATCCTTAAAGATTTGATTACCATTATCTAAATATGCCATTAAATATACCTCCTATTAAACTTACAGTCATATTGTATCGTATTAATTAAACATTGAACAATCTTTTATTTGATGTAAACGTTATTATTTAAAATTTTTACATTTCTTTAGGGGCATTTACGCCCAATAGGCGCAAAGCCTCGGTTAAAACAATTGAGGTTGCTTGAACTAAAGCTAATCGAGCATTAATTTGATCATCATCTACTAAGATTTTGACGTTAGCATAATATTTGTTAAATTTTTTAGCTAAATCAAGGGCATACTTAGCGATTACTGACGGTTCAAAATTTTCACTGCTGCGAGCAATAATGCGCGGAAAATCAGCCAGAGATTTGGCAACATTAAAAGCCCAATCATCATCAATATTTATATCTGAGAGTTGTGGTTCATAGCCTTGAGCAGCTGCCTTGCGTATAACGCTTTGGGCACGAGCATTTGTATACTGCACATATGGACCAGTATCGCCTTCAAACCGAACAACTTCATCAAGGTCAAAGTCAAAGTTTTCGGTTCTTTCATTTTTTAAATCATGAAAAATAACTGCACCAACACCAACGTCATGAGCAACTTGGTCTTTATTGGCCAAATCAGGATTCTTTTGCTCAATTTGCTTTTGTGCCAAGTTAACAGCATCCTGTAAAACCTGATCAAGGAAAACCACGTTCCCTTTTCTAGTAGAAAGCTTTTTACCATTTTGAGTAATCAAGCCAAAAGGAACATGATAAATTTCGTCAGCCCAATCATAACCCATTTTTTTCAAAACAGTTTTTAATTCCACAAAGTGCTGAGCCTGCTCATTACCGACTACGTAAAGCATTTTGACAAAATGATAAGTTTTCATACGATAAATTGCAGCTGCCAAATCACGTGTTAAGTAGATACTCGTACCATCAGATTTAACAATCAAAGCTGGATTTTTATCTTCACCCATGTCAACCACTTGTGCACCGCGAGATTCATGTAAAAGTCCCTTCTCTTTTAGTTCATCAATTACGGGTTGCATTTTATCGTTAAAGAAAGCTTCACCTTTATAAGAATCAAAAGTAACTCCTAATTCTTTGTAAATACGGTTGAAATCAGCTAAAGATACATCACGGAACCATTGCCATAATTTAACTGCTTCCGGATCACCGTCTTCTAGTTTTTTAAACCATGCACGTCCCTCATCATCAAGTTCTGGATGCTTTTCAGCTTCTTTGTGAAACTTGACGTAATATTTAAATAAATTCATGATGGGGTCTTTTTTAACGTCTTCTTCAACGCCCCAGTGCTTGTAGGCCGCTATTAATTTACCAAATTGCGTGCCATAATCACCCAAATAGTTGATTTTAATTGGTGTGTAACCAACTTTTTGCAGTGTCTTGGCAATTGAATTGCCAATTACAGTTGACCTTAAATGACCCATTGACATTGGTTTTGCAATGTTGGGACTGGACATATCAATCGGCACATTTCCCTCTCCCAATTTTTGGTCACCATAATGCTCTTTTTGTTGCAAAATTTCTGCAAGAGTTTGAGAAATTAGCTTGCCGTGATTGATAGAAAAATTAACATAGGGGCCAACAGCTTTAATTGCAGCAAAATCACCGCTTTTTAGTTCGTCTGCAATATTTTGCGCAATAACTACCGGATTTTGATGCAGCACTTTTGCCAATGCAAAGGCTGGAAAAGCATAGTCACCCATTGTTTCATTTTTTGGTCTTTCAATTAATGAATTGATTTGATCTTTGGGAAGGTCAACCTGACTAGCGATTAAGTCAACTACCTTATCTTTAAAATCCATTTTTCCTCCTAAATGCCAAAAAAAGTCTCTTCCTCATTATTTGAAGAAGAGACGAGTTATAACCCGCGGTACCACTCTATTTGATACAAAGTATCCGCTTATTAAATTTGCTAAATTATTAGTTAGACACGCCTTCAGTCATTTTTCCAGCTTGACTTTCACCAACTCAAGCTCGCTTTTCTAGAAAAATGCATACTACTCCTAACCACTATCACTAAAAGATTATAACAGGAAATGAAAGCTTAGCCAAATTTTTTAGTTATTTTTGATAATTACTTTGGTACCTACTGGAATATTTTCAGCCAACCAGCGTGAATCAGGTACGCTTAATCTGATACAGCCATGAGAGGCAGGCTTAACACCTAACTTTTCAGCCTCTTTAATGTTGTATTTGCCATTACTTTTTGTAGGAACCGAATGAAAAAGATAAACATTTTCTTTGTCCCAACTAGTCCAGTTATTAGCACCCTCGTTTAATTCAGGATTATAAAAAGAGTCTCCACGGCTATTTTTAATTTTATAATTTCCTGTTGGTGTTAGTGACTTGCCTTTTTTAAACAAACCAGCACTTGCCAGCATAGTATACACTCGTTTGTTACCCCGCAAGATGTAAATTCGGTTACCCTTGAGGGAAACTCTAATTGTTAAGTCATTTTCAAGATGCTTAATTTTAGGATAGGGCTTTGTCTCACTGGGCTTTTGCCAATTAAAGGGAGAACGTAAATCTTTAGGATCTCGGTACGGTCGATAAGATGCTGCAGTTTTAATAACGACTGTTTTCTTTTCTTCCTTAGTTGAGTTTTTAGTTTCTGGCTGAGACGGCATTGAAATTCGTGCCAGACTAATAGCACATATTAATAGAACACAAAAAGCAGTAAGAACTTTTAAAAGACTTTTCTTCATGTTATAACCTTTCTCCCAACCAAATTTTTAACGTAAAATATCTAATTAGCATATTGCCTCATTAGCTGAGGCAACATTGCACTTATTTCAGTCGGTCGCACTACATAATTATTTTCAGCAATTTTATCGCCTGCCAAAGAATGAATAAAAACTGCAGCCAGAACAGAATCTAAACTATCACCAAATTGAGCTGTAAAGCCTCCTATTATACCAGCCAATGTATCTCCCATTCCACCTGTAGCCATACCGGGATTGCCTATTGGATTTACAAAAATCTGATTAGATTTGGTATAAACATGAGTGTGATTTGATTTTAAAACCAAAATAGCATTTTGGGTAGGAAAAATCTTTTTTAAAGCATCTAAATTCGCACTGTCAGTCTGATATGAAATTCTAATTTGACTCAACCTTTGCCATTCCATCTGATGTGGTGTTATGACCACTAAACCGACCTGAGTTGGAATTAATTTTGCATCCTGACTAATCATGTCCAAAGCACTTGCGTCCAAAATTAATATTTGATTTTGAGAAATATTTTGACATATCGTTGACATTAATTGCAGGGCAAAAGTGCCGGAGCCCAAACCTGGTCCACAAACAATAACATCCATTTTTTTCATTAAATTTACCAAATTCCGGTCACGCCAGTCAATAAACATGACCTCAGGATTACGCGCATGCAGTGCATCCAGGTTTACTGCATGGGTAGCCACAGAAATTAGTCCAGCACCACTATTAAGTGCAGCCTCGGCTGCCATGATAATTGCACCACCATAGTTTTCACTGCCACCTATTAATAAGATCCTGCCGTAATTGCCTTTGTGAGAATTACTTGGCCTTTTTTTAATTACTTTGGTCAAAATATCTTCTGTAATTTCTGCCATATTAGCCTCCAAATAACCAGCGCCAAAACCTTACAAAAATGTTTACTCGATTGGTTGATTCTAAAGCCTGGGCGGACAACATTAGACCATCAGGACTTTGCAATGAAATAATTTTGTTTTTGCCAATCTTGAAGTAATAAGAGTTAATTTTTTGCCCTTTTTCTACCGGAGCTTCAACGATTTTGGATGTTAAACCTACCCGAAATTTAGAACCATTTCGTGGTTTCCAGATTAGTGTTTTATTTTTAATACCAATATTTATCTGCCTGGCTTGTCCATTGTGAACTGCCATATTAGTGTGACCAATAATTATTTCATTACGCTGAAAAACTAGGGGCTCGTATTTTTGATAAACATAGTTGAGCAGTTTAGCTGTTTGAATAAAACGGGCTGGATCAGTGTTAGTAACATGTTTTGCGCCCATGATTACAGTAATGATTCGCCCACCACGATGAGGTGCAGTCGCAATAAAACAAGCACCTGCGGCGTCAGTTGTTCCTGTTTTCAAACCATCGATTTTTAGATTTTTATGGTATTGCGGCATCCCTTTTAGCATCCAGTTAAAATTGCTCATTGGCGTTGCCATATTTTGGTCAATAAAGTCCATCTTAGCAATTCTAGTCGTCTTAAGTACTTCGGGATAATCCTGTATTAATTTCTGCCCTACAATAGCCATATCCTTGGCAGACAACATATTTTCATCATTTTTACCTGCCCCAGGATAAGCATCATTACCAACGCTTTTATTGGGCAAGCCGCAAGTCGTATAAATACGAGCATCTTTGATACCCCATTTTTGCAATTGCTGTCTCATTTGCTTAACAAAGGCAACCTGAGAACCACTAATTGCTTCTGCTAACATCATTGCGGCTCCGTTAGCGGATTCAATTAAGGTTGCTTGATACAATTGTCTAATCGTATACGTGTGTTTCATACGCAAGGGAACGTTTGAATACTCTCTGTTACTGGCAACGGCAAATATTTGCCGAGTAGGTGTAACCTTGGTATTCCAATTGATTTTTTCCTGATCAATCGCCTTTAGGGTTAAATATGCGGTTACCAGTTTTGTCATTGAAGCTATGGGCAATGGCTGATTAATATTTTTGCCGTACAATAATTGCCCAGTCTTACTATCAACTGCTATGGCTGCCTTGGCATCGATAGCTACATTACCTTGATTATAATTATCAGGCAATTTTGCAGCAGCATTTACGTCAACTGGCAGTACCAGTAATAAAAGGCTGATAAAAAATAGAATGGCGGTTTTTGCTTTCTTTTTCAAGTATGAGTCTCCCTTCCCCGATATTTTTTGGATTATTTTACGTTTTATGCTTACATTTTACCAAATTTTTGGTATGATTATTACTGTGCTAAAAATAATAAGCCCCGATGGCGGAATTGGCAGACGCGCAGCGTTCAGGTCGCTGTTTAGGTAACTAAGTGAAAGTTCGAATCTTTTTCGGGGCATCACGTTAAGAATAAGTAAGAGCTGATCCATTATGGATCTAGCTCTTTTTCTTTTCTCTAAAATAATAGATGTTTTTCTAAATATTTATTTAATTCCGCTTATTCAATTATTTTGCTATTTTTCCTTACTTCTAGTGTATTATTCAAGCTTACTAATTGACAGTGACAATGGTTTCCTAACAGCCACAGCCAATTTAACTAAAACTGAGCAAAAGTTGATAGCTTATATTAGTGTTAAAAATTACTATACTTATTAACAGGATCAATAGTATCTCGCAGAAATTTTGTTACGCCTCTTAATTTTGCTAAAGAATTATATTTAATTGCATATTATTTTTAAAAACATGTTTTCAATTGTACTTAAATGATTTTTTTGTATTAAAATTATAGTAAAAGGAGGTATTATCATGCAAAAACGTTTAACAAAATCTGAGGATAAGATTGTCTCCGGTGTCTTTGGCGGAGTCGCAGAATACTTTGGCTGGGATAAAGCGTGGACCAGAATTGGAGGCGGAGCCTTAATATTGTTTTCATTCTTTACAGGATTGCTTTTATATATTATTGCTGCAATTGTTATGCCTGAAAAGGATCACGGTAATGACACTCCTGACGGGGAATTTCATAAGTACTAAATTTTTAAATTTATTTGTCTTACTCAAAAATTCAAGTTTAATTCTAGTGCGATTACATGAAAAATTAGACCTGAATTTATTTTTATGCAATTTGACCTTTTTTGAATTAAATAATATGATTTATACAACAATTTACTTAAAGAAAGGTTAATATATTATGAGCTTAGACGTTAATATACTCCCATCAGATTACATTGACTTATCTATTGGGGATTTTCGTTCTGGAATAAACAAAAAAATAATTGACAAACTTGTAAAACGAGTTGAAAAAGAAGGCAACGGATACACTCCAGGTATGGGTCTGCCAAAACTCAGAAAAGAAATTGTGACATATTACAAAGAAAAATATGGCATAAAAGATATTGATGTAGATAACATCCAAATCACAGTGTCATGCTTACATGGTGCATTTTTATCCTTAAAGTCAATCATCAAATCTCAAAGTGATGAAATTATAGTTATTGCTCCCTTCTTCCCTTCGTATTTAAATTTAATTGCAGGAGTAGGAGCAAAGCCAGTGATTGTCGAATCAGAGGCTCCAGATTTTGCATTACCGAAAGACCAGATCAAAAACGCAGTAACTCAAAATACCAAAGCTATTATCATTAACTATCCTAATAATCCTACTGGTGCCACTATATCAAAAACAGACCGTAACTTCTTGAACAAACTTTGTGAGGAAAACAATATTTTTGTAGTTGATGATCATGTTTATAGCGACTATCCGAGCACCTACAAGTATCAACCAATCTCAACTGACATTTCTCATCAAATATTAGTCAGCAGTTTTTCTAAGACTTTTGCTATCCCCGGAATACGTCTAGGCTATGTGATTGCACCAGCCGATATTATTGAGCGGGATGGTTATTATAATGAAGGAATCACTTTCAGTGCCCCAACTATTAGTCAATTCATTGGTGAAATAATTTTAAAAGAACCAGAGAAATATACCCATCATATTGAAGAGATTGGACAAAGAGGTAAAAAACTAACTAATTTTCTTTCTACAAGTAAATATTTTGCTTCCTCAAAGTATCTGGGAGGCTTATATATATTTATTAAAATTCCTGATGAAATCAAAGATGTTGATTTGTACTATAAACTCTTAGAAGACCACTTTCATGTAATTGTTGCCAAGGGTAGTGATTTGGAGTATTCCGATAGATACTTTAGAATTTCCTTATCTACCGAAAAAAATGCTTTATTTGAAGGTATGCATAAGATTATTGACTGTGTAGACTATACTTTGAATTATAAATAATTGCATTCTTAAAAAGATTAAGTCAATAAATTAAATATTATATTTCAGTTTAAATTAATAAACTCTTTGCTTATAGCGTTTTAGTTCAATTAGCGAAGAGTTTTTTATTTAACTTTTAAAAGCTAAAAGCTATTATAAGTTCATTAATAAAATTGTTCCAAATATATTTAGCCCAAAGAAAAAACTTGATACCGTTTTTACTACGGTACCAAGTTTTAAATTACCTTTTCACTTATGCATGAATATGCAATTTTTCTAAGATAGGAATAATTTTATCTCCCAAAATTTTCTGTGCCAGATCAGACTTAATTGCCGCAAATCCGTAAAATACGCAGCCCACTAAAATGGATATAACTACAATGATTAATGACTGCAAACTACTTGCAGGGTTCAGGAAAAGCTCAAGTCCTTTTTCTACTGCCAAAACGATTAAAAACATGATTACAGAAAATGCGGTAATTCCGATAAAACGCCTTCTTGTTCGATCTTGGTTAAAATTATAGCCGACTTTAAGGTGTTTTAAAGCCATAAAGATAATGACAAGCATCCCTAAATTAGTTGCAATCAATGGTCCAAAAATCTTAAACAAATAAATCATTGGATATTGCATCAAAATTTTTATAATCAAGCCTAATATTAAATACTTTATCGCAAGACCATTTTCTGATAATCCCTGCAAAATCGCCATCAATACAGTGAATAAACCCAAGCTAATTGCTGTAAATGATGATAGATATAATACATTTGCACCCAGCTTATCATAACCATAGAAAATTGTATAAACTGGTGTAGAAATTGCTGCCATACCAAAAGAAGCAGGAATCATGACGAATAGAAATAAATCTAAAGTGTTGCCTATTTGATTTGAAATCGCGTGAAAGTCATGCTTCGTGTGTGCTGCAGACAACAAAGGAATTGTTGTCACTGCCATTGCACTGGCAAGAGACACGATAATCATTATCAACTTATTGGCATTAAGGGCAAATAACGCATACCAAGTCTCAATTGTATTATTAGATGCATTGATTAAGCTAGCAATCATGGGATGAAAAGAATATTGATCCACCAGATAAAAAAGCTGGATACCAGCATCAATAATAATAAACGGAATTGCCTGAGCAATAATTTCTGCAAAAAGAGCAGAGGTTGAAACTTGGATTTCATTATTAGAGTTTTCAACTAATTCATTAAGCTTCTCACGTCGCGAAAGCAAAAACCAGGCTAGAACGGCAATTCCGAAAATTGCTCCGATTGCAGCAGCTAAATTTGACTGCACAACAGCATCAACAAAGTTGCCATGTTGCACCTGCATAATTACATAAGCAGTTAATAACATCCAAATAACCCGCGCCAGCTGTTCCACAAACTGAGACATGGCCGATGGCATCATATCTTCATAGCCCTGGAAATATCCCCGCATGATGCTTAACACAGGAATAATCAAGATAGCGTATGACAGACTACGCATGACTTTTACCTGTCTGGGATCAATCTGCGAACCATTAGATGCCAGAAAAGGCGAAGCAAAGTACATTATTGCAGCTGATATGATACCCAAAATTACCATCAAAATCAGACCACGATAAAAAAGCTTACGTCCTACACCATATTCATTAAGTGCATTGTATTTGGCTACCTGCTTAGCAACAGCACCCGGAATTCCTGCCGTAGATATTAAAATAAAAATACTATAGATATTATAACTTCTAGCAGTTAATGCATTGGCAATATTACCGTAAGGTGACATCCAATAAAACCATGGAATAATATAGAGTGCCCCTAAAATACGTGACGTAATAGAGCCAAAGGTCATCCACGCACTGCCCTTAATGAAGGTATTTTGTGTATTTTGTTCAGTTAAATTATTTTCTCTCATTAATATTCCCTAAATCTAGTTTTCTAAC
Organism: Lactobacillus sp. VURO6/B1 (VP7); assembly: GCF_058139575.1. Taxonomy (NCBI): domain Bacteria; kingdom Bacillati; phylum Bacillota; class Bacilli; order Lactobacillales; family Lactobacillaceae; genus Lactobacillus; species Lactobacillus sp. VURO6/B1 (VP7). Next base: position 90,602 of record NZ_JBVOWJ010000012.1, read on the forward strand.
TATATTATTGTGAATGAAAAAAGGCAATTAACAACAAATATACTTTGCACTTTAGGAAAAATTAACTTTATTTGGCTACAATATTAACAATCTTATTTGGCACGACGATGACCTTCTTAATATCTTTGCCTTTTAAAAATTTTTGTACGTGAAGTAAAGCCAGGGCTTGCTTTTGAATTTCAGCTTTATCTAAATCAACAGCTGCTGTGAAATTTCCGCGTAGTTTGCCATTAACCTGTACCATAATTTCAACTGTTGACTCAACTAATTTAGCCGGATCATAGGTTGGCCATTTGGCAAAGGTCACAGATTCATTATGACCAAATATCTGCCAGATTTCTTCCATCATGTGTGGAGCAATCGGCGCTAAAAGCGTGATAAAACCTTCCGCATATTTCCTTGGAATAGTTTTAGCTTTCTGTGCGGCATTAACAAAGACCATTAATTGAGAAATCGCGGTATTAAAGTGTAAATCATCAAAATCTTCCGTTACCTTTTTAACAGTTTCATTATAAACTTTTTCTAAAGTACCATCGTTGTCCTCCACGATATTTTCTTGAGGAATAGCTTTAAGATCTAAATCGTTGACAAATAAGCGCCAAACCCTATCCAAGAACTTCTTGGTTGAAGCGGGACCATTATCATCCCAGTCAATAGAAGCATCAAGAGGTCCCATGAACATTTCGTACATTCTCAGACTGTCTGCACCATACTCATCGATCACGTCATCCGGGTTAACTACATTGCCTTTTGACTTAGACATTTTATCATGGTCTTTCAGAATTAATCCCTGATTGAATAATCTTTGGAATGGCTCTTCATTTGGAACAACTCCCAAATCATATAAAACCATATTCCAAAATCTAGCATAAAGCAGGTGTCGTACAGCATGCTCTGCACCACCGATATAAAGATCAACCGGCATCCACTTCTTGAGCAATTCGTAATCGGCTAATTTATTATCATTGCGCGGATCAACAAAGCGCAGGAAGTACCATGAAGAACCCGCCCAGTTAGGCATAGTATTAGTTTCACGTTTACCCTTACGGCCATTTTTATCAACTACATTAACCCAGTCTTTTAAGTTTACTAAGGGGCTTTCTGGTGTGCCTGACGGCTTAATATCGGTTGCGTGTGGTAAAACCAGTGGCAATTCATCTTCAGGAACTAAAGTAGTTTCCCCATCTTCCCAATGAATTACTGGAATTGGCTCGCCCCAATAGCGCTGACGACTAAATTCCCAGTCGCGTAATTTGTAATTGACCTTTTTTTCTCCAGCATGGTGTTCAGTAAGCCAGGCAACAATTTTCTCTTTAGCATCTGCAATATTAAGGCCGTTTAGAAACTCTGATTCAATGTGTGGACCATCACCGGTAAATGCTTCCTGAGCAATATCTCCACCTTTAATAACAGCCTTAATAGGCAAATTGAATTTCCGAGCGAACTCATAATCACGTGTATCGTGGGCAGGAACTGCCATGACCGCACCAGTACCATAACTGCCAAGTACATAGTCAGCAATCCAGATAGGAATTTCTTTATTATTCACAGGATTAATTGCATATGCACCAGTAAAAACGCCAGTCTTAGTTTTATTTAAATCTGTTCTTTCAAGGTCGGACTTAGATTCAATTTGTTTAATATAGGCATTGACTTCATCTTTATGACCATCAGTCATAATTTTTTTGACTAATTTGTTTTCAGGAGCTAACACAGCATAAGTTGCGCCAAATAATGTGTCCGGACGTGTACTAAAGACATCAAATGTTTCATTAGAATTTTTGACCTTAAAAGTAATTTGGGCACCTACTGAACGACCAATCCAGTTACGTTGCATTTCCTTAATGTTTTCTGGCCAGTCAAGATTATCTAGGCCTGCAAGAAGACGGTCAGCATATTTGGTAATTCTTAACATCCATTGCTTCATGTTACGACGATATATTGGGTAACCACCACGTTCAGTCTTACCATCAACAATATCTTCGTTAGCAACAACTGTACCTAAATCGGGTGACCAGTTAACCGGTGCTTCTGCTTCATAAGCCAAGCCATTTTTATACATTTGCTCAAAAGTCCATTGCGTCCACTTGTAATATTTTGGATCACAAGTTGCCAATTCTCTGTTCCAGTCGTATGAGAATCCTAGAGTATTGAGCTGTCTTTTAAAATTAGCAATATTTTCAGTAGTAACAACAGCCGGATCTTGTCCCGTTTGAAGAGCATATTGTTCAGTAGGAAGACCAAAAGCATCCCAACCCATTGGGTGAAGGACGTTATAGCCTTGACTGCGCTTCATTCGTGCGACAATATCGGTTGCTGTGTAACCTTCTGGGTGTCCTACATGCAGTCCTTTACCGGATGGAAAAGGAAACATATCTAAAACATAATAATTTTTCTTTTTCGGGTCATTACCGGTTTTAAATGTTTGATTTTTTTCCCAGTAATCCTGCCATTTTTTTTCGACAACTTTGTGATTGTACATATTTTTTACCTCATAAAAAAAGTCCTATGAAATATTTTTTCATAGGACGAATAATCGCGGTACCACCTAAGTTCCGCACCAAAAGTGCGACACTCATGCCCCTTAACGCGGATAGCAAACGTTAGATTTGTTCCAGGCTCAGTTCACAACCTATTTTTCAAGTCTTGCACCTTCCGACTCTTCTCTATAGAAAAACAAAATTGCTACTAGTTCCTGATCTTTATTTTTTGACCAATAATGATTATAATTTACCACAATGAATAAAAAAAACAAGGGGAGAAAGTTTTTGAACAAAACAATTCAGACAAAAAGAGACACAATAGTACCTGCTACAATCTTTTTGATTGCTTATGCAGCGTGGGCAATTTTAGTTGCTTCCGAAAACCAGTTTATCCAAAAATTTGATCAAACTGTCATAAATATTATTTGCAATAACAATCCTGCCACAATCAAGTTTGCAACTACATTTACTAATTTAGGTAATACTAACGTAATTATGCTCGAAACGATCATCTTGGTAATTGTTTTGGCGTTTTGCAGAAAATTTGCTTATGCATTTTTTACTGCTGGAACAATGATTGCGGCTAACGGATACAACTGGATCATCAAACACGCAATAGCTCGTCACAGACCGCTTACCCAACACCTTGTGGCAGCTCACGGTTATAGTTTTCCATCAGGACATTCAGTTGGCAGTGCCACATTATTTGGGATTTTGATTGTTTTAACAATTTTATTAATTAAAAATAAAGCTATAAAAACTGTATTATGCATCATTTGGGCCTGTTTTCCAATACTAATTGGTTATACAAGGATTTTCAACCACGTTCACTACCCTTCTGATGTGGTTGGTGGTTTTTTAGAAGGAATTGCATTTCTTTTGATTGGTTATTCTTTCTTATACCACTATTATTTAGAAAATCAAAGAGCACAAAAAAATATTTATTAAGTAAAAAAGATTCATTGCTTTGAAAATAAGCTTGAATCCTTTTTTATGTCAAAATTACTCTAATCTAGTGCTAGTCGTTCAATGATGCTTTTATATGCAGGGTACTGTTTTAATAAATCTGCCTTTTTAAGCATCTCAAAGTCATGGTAATCAAATCCTGGTGAAACAACACAACTTACTAAACAAAAACTATTTGGTTTAGTAACTTCTGATGCAAAAATGGTGTGTTTGGGAACTTTGAATTGCATACATTCTCCAGCCGAAACATTTTTGCCTAACTTAACAGCAGTATATTTACCATCTGGAAAAATACAATGAATAGTAATTGTTTCTCCATCGTGGTAATACCACATTTCATCATGGTTCAGTCGGTGAAAGTGAGAACAGCTGGTATCATCAAGCAAAAAGTAAATGGAAGTGTAATAAAAACGATTTCCTTTGCTATCCTTATCATAAAATTCTTCGTCACTAGTATAAACTTGTCTAAACCAGCCGCCTTCTTGGTGAGGTTCAAGATTTAAACTTTTGATATAGTCGTTTCTTTGCATTTTTTCTCCTTAATAAATTTTGAATAATTAAATTCCTTTAATATAAATTTAGCTCACTTTGTCTCTATTGTCAGCTGAATTTTTTGTAGGCAAACAACATCTACCAAAACTAATATTGCACATACCTTATATTGGTATGACACTATTATTCAAAATCAGTTGTGAAGGAAGTCAAAAACTAAAAATGATATGATTCCAGAATTCAAGAAACATATCATTTTTTATTTAGTTAATTTTGAACTAAATAAATTTGCCTCATTTTGCTCTTAAAATCACTCGGCAAATCCAGTCCTTTAATCAAATAATTATCAAAATCGCCAAAATTTTGTTTAATGGCAGAAAAATACCGTTCCAAATATGACTTTTGAACTGTTAAAGCAACAGCAACATCTTTCAATTGTGAACTTGTTAATTGGTCTCTTAGGTAGTCCAAAATTTCCTGATTTTCCTGCTTGCGCGCTTCAATAGTTTTTAGATAATCGGCAAAGATTTGATCGTCACTTACTCCCAGGCTTTTCAAAATTAAAGCTGCTGCCACTCCTGTGTGATCTTTACCCGCAAAGCAATGAAATGCTGTCGGAACAGGATCATCTATGAGCGCCATTAAAAATTGGTGATAGCCATTTTGAGCAGATTTTTGTAAAGCCAGTTCTTCATAGGTGGTAAGCATATCTTCTTCAGCCTGATTATTACCGGAAACAATTTCATCAACACTGGCTTGATTAACTTGCGCATCTTTTAACACATCAATTACAACGTAATCTAATCCGGACCACAAATAATCTGGAAATTGTTTTCTTTCTTCCTCACCCCTAAAATCAAAAACCCTCTTAATTTGAAGTGCTCCATAATAGTTAGACATTAATCTGACTATTAGGAGCACTTTTTTCATGACTAAATATTCAACTACT